>JBLHWY010000071.1:0-31363 GCA_047629195.1 Candidatus Azotimanducaceae bacterium | reverse complement strand
CAACGATATTACGCTGTATGAGCAGACAAAACTTCGATTTCTCAACGCAGGGCATTCAATCATTTCTGTGTTGGGGTATTTGCACAAGCAACCTACAATTCATGAGGCTTTGGAGCAGCCCAATATATTAGAATTTGCACTTAGGGCTTTACATGAAAACGTATTACCAGTCGTCGAAACACCTCATGATTTCAACAGTGAAAACTACATTAGTGACATATTAGAACGCTTCAAAAACAGCGCCCTACCCTACACCGTTCAGCAAGTTAACACCGATAGCTCGCAGAAAATCCAACAGCGCTGGTTTCCAACCATTGATGAGGCTTTAGCAAAAAGCGAGACTACCACGTTCCTGAGTTTCGCCCTTGCAGCCTGGGTTTTCTATATTCAAAAAGCACTGATGGTAGGTGAACTCAATGATCCAGGAATTTTTGACTCGCTTCAACAAAACAAAATTTCTCAATCAACGCTGGTTGTTCACCAGACTCTCTTACGCGCCGGTGCAGGGCAATATGAATTCTATACATCAGATGTTTTTATGACCTCGGTTTCAAATAACTATAAAGCATTAATGACCGATGATATTTCGGACGTCCTCACCCGATTTTTATCTCAACACTCTCAACACTTACAAACAGTCTCATCAGCAAAAAAGGAAGAACCCCATGCGTGAATCTTGGCGATGGTTTGGCCCCACAGATCCAGTAAGCCTCGATGACATTAGACAGACTGGTGCCACCGATATCGTCAGTGCATTACATACAGTACCGACCGGTGAGGTATGGGAAATAAGTGCTATCAAAGCTTACAAATCGATCATCGAAGCCGGAAATGCTGACTACAGTCCCCTACTGTGGACTGTTGTTGAGAGCATCCCTGTCCATGAAGATATCAAACTGGGCCGAAAAGACTGCCAGGAATATATCAATAACTGGATCACTTCAATGGAAAACCTGGCACATTGCGGTGTCAAAACTATCTGCTACAACTTTATGCCAGTGATAGATTGGACCCGTACCGATCTAGAATACCAGCTTGAGAGTGGCGCATATGCGCTTCGGTTTGATCAGAATAAATTTGCTGCTTTTGACTTGTTTATCCTGCAGAGACCGCACGCAAAGATTGACTATAGCGAAACAGAAATCAAGCAAGCCGAAGCCGCTTATCAATCGATGTCAATTGAAGAACAAGATCAACTAACGCGTAATATCATTGCAGGCTTACCGGGAAAAATGACGGACGCTTACACCCTTGAAAATTTCAGGGAAGCACTTGCGCAATATCAAGATATCACTCACAAGGAACTACGGCAGAACCTATATGCCTTTCTCTCACAGGTTTTACCCAAAGCCGAAGCTGCCGGTGTGAAACTTGCGATTCATCCTGATGATCCACCCCGCGACATGCTTGGATTACCTCGAGTCATCTGTACCGCAGAAGATTTAGATAAGTTGTTTTCAGATCAACCCAGCCCCGCCAACGGTATTACACTATGTGTCGGGACTTACGGTAGCCGACCAGACAACGACTTGCCAGACATGGCCCGTCGATTTGGTTCGCGTATCCACTTCGCTCATTTAAGGGGAGTCAGTCGCGATGTTGATGAGCAGCGTTCGTTTTATGAAGCCAGCCACTTGGATAGCGATATTGATATGGTGAGCGTTATACGAGAGTTACTGATCGAAGAAGACAAACGAGTCAAAGCCGGTAACAGCGTCGAGTCAGAAATTTTTATACGTCCAGATCATGGCCACAAGATGATGGATGATATTGCGAAAACCGTGAATCCAGGCTATTCAGCTATTGGTCGCCTGAAGGGCTTGGCGGAGATACGCGGCGTCATACGCGCAATGTCGGCGACAATTAAATGAACCTTTGTCAGTGACCTTTACCTTTGTGAACATTTACTATGAACACATCTCTATGAGCACCTTTTGATGAGCATTTTTTTATGAACACTTTTTTATGAGCACTTTTTTATGAGCACGGCCAAGTCCCTTAGTATCATCTGTGCCGGTGAATGTATGGTCGAGCTTAGCCCGACTCCAACAATCGAAATCAATAAGCCAGAACAAACTGGGCGTTCTTACATTACGAGCTTTGCTGGAGATGTGACAAACTTTGCAGTCTATCTCAAGCGGGTGCAGCCTTTCTCTTCCGTGCAATTTCTATCAGCAACTGGCGATGATGCGCTCAGTGACCAAATGCGTATTTTCTTTGCCGATGAGGGAATTGATCAAACCCTCGTTGCAAGTTCACAGAGCAAAACTGTCGGTCTGTATATGATAAACACGGACCAAATGGGCGAGAGAACATTCTCGTACTGGCGTACCGATTCTGCTGCGAAGCAAATGTTTAACCTGATAGATACCACACGACTAGTAAATGCAGTTGATAAGGCTGGTTACTTTTATTTTAGCGGTATCACCTTGGCTATTCTCGATCAGCAAAGTAGAGAAATGCTATTTGACCTAGTTGAGAAAATTCGCAAAAAAGGTAAAACCATTATCTTTGATCCAAATTATCGAGCACGACTCTGGGATAGCAAAGATAATGCGATTATTCAAATCGAGAGGAGCTATCGGCTTAGTAATATTTTACTTTCCAGTGCCGAGGACGAGAAAGCATTGTGGAATGAACTCAGCATTGAGCAGACCCTAACGCGATTAACCAACTACAAAATTGATGAAATCGTATTAACAAACGGCCCTGATCTGATTTACGGGGTTGACCACGGCAGACATTTTCAGGTCCAACCGACAAAGGCGGACAAAGTAGTCGATACAACTTCCGCAGGAGACGCCTTCAATGCTAGCTATATCGCTGCCAGACATGCAAATACAACTATGGAGGAAGCTATTCTACAAGCATCCAAACTTGCGTCATTGGTAATTGGGCATTCGGGCGCGATTATTCCAATGTTGAATATGCCTGTGATGGTGGCCGCACAGCGTTCAGACACCCCCTGATTGTATTGTGCTGCACCGGTACTATCCGTGTACCCAGCAAGCGTGACATCAGTTATCCAGTACTGAGCCTAAAAGGCTACCACTTCTCTTACTTCAAGTGTATGTTCCGATCTCGACCTTGTAGAGTCGAAGTTAAATTCGACATTAAGTGTGACGCGCACTGTTTCTGCGGGCGGGAAAGTACAAGGGCAACGATCACGATGGTCAGGATTACTATGGGAAAAACCAATCGCATGCCAAATACGGCAATCAGAATACCAGAGATTAAAAAATACCTTTGTAAGCGCTTATCTATGTCATTCAATGCTGCCGCATTAACGATTGCATTATCAAACGACAAGCTGATTTCGAGTATAGCCAAAATGATAACAAGGCTCATTACAGTTGCGAATGGCTTGCCACTGTCTGTCGCATACCAAGCCGCGAGCACTAAACAAGCAATACTGAAAAGATTTGCTGGAACAAAATATCTAACCCTATTCCCCTGATAGTTTTTGTTGTATACAGTATGAGCATCGTAACTGTGTCCAACAATTCCACGATTCGAGAATCCTAGCAGAAGGCAGATTTCAATGTAATTGAGCGAATAATGACAGCTTACAAAGGGCTTTTAGTCATTTTTACTAAAATAAAACGTTTACGACTTATTAAACTTACTGGAATGCAACACATGAGTAATATTGTAGGCTGGCGCGAATGGGTCTCATTGCCTGACATTGGAATACCTGCACTCAAAGCAAAAATAGATACCGGTGCAAAGACTTCCGCACTGCATGCCGTCGACATTGAACTTTTCGACAACAAGGGTATTGAATACGTCCGTTTCAATCTCCAACCAGTGCGAAAGAGACAGAAATTTGTATTGAATTGCGAAGCACCTCTCCTCGACAAAAGATTTGTCCGAGATTCTGGCGGGCATACAGAAGAAAGATTTGTGATCCAAAGTAGCGTGCAAATCGGTGCAAAGAGCTTCATCACGGAGATCACACTAACCAACCGTGACGACATGCTGTTCCCCATGTTACTGGGCCGCAGAGCAATGCAAGCGGTCAATATTATTGTTGATTGCAACCAGTCATATAGCCACGGCAAGTATAAAATGCGACAAGTTTATTCAACCGCTTTTCCACTCAACATTAAGAAATAAATTTAGTCCAACTCGTACTTTTATAAAAAATCGACATAGATCGCTGGATTATAGTTTTTGCGCGGAATCGATGTTGTTCAAGAATCTCTTTTTGCTATAACAGGCTTTATCGCTGCCCGCGCCGCATCTCGAGGAGTAATGTCTGCCGCAAAGCTAGCAGAGGAGAAACTTCAAGGAATCCTGCCTCCAAATAGTAATGTGAAAGAGCAAAACTGCAGGCGCAGGGCTTTAAAAAAACCTAGTTTACTATACCGTTCTAGCAATATTTTTCTGTTAGCGATGCGCACACTTGGGCTCAATGTTTCTGGAAGGTGACTAGACGTGGTCGTTCTCTACATCCCAAGATTGCTGTCGGGTGCGATTATTATTTTTATGAGGTATCTCCTAGGCATCGCCATCATTACAATAATTGTGGCGTCGTCACTTCTCTGTAGTTTATCTCTGGCTTTTGCGCATGGCTCCCGTGAATTAGTGGCAAACATGTTAGCTCTACGTGAACGAGAACGGTTTTGAGTTGGAGAACACCTTCAGCTGGATAATGCCCAGGGTGAATTGATGGAACACACCCGCATGGGGATGGTTCTGCATTCCGAAGGAAAATTAATCTATGCCCCGGCTTCCCACATCAATTCGTCCATTGTGATACATACCAAATCATGAGGGAGACTGGGTCCATTCTTACTGATGTCGCAGGCGATATGTCATTCGTCGGTACAGCTTCGATGCTTTCATTTATGCTTTAAGTCCCGATGCTTTGAGGCCTGTAAGTCATGAAATAATTCAGGAATGAGTATCGCTAACTTGATCTATCTCGCTCAAGGCTTCAATCAAGGCTATTTCAACTAGCACACCGTCAACCTTTTGAACTGTGAACCTGAATTTTGACTCTTCCCAAACATCACCAACCTGCGGTACCTTTTGTAATCGCTGCATCATAAACCCAGACAATGTCTTAGCACTGACCGAGGTCTGTGGCAGCAAACTGATTTCATCTTGAAGATCGTGTAGCGGATACAAACCATTACTCTGCCATCCTCCTTCAACCACATCAATCGTTGCAAACGCTCGCATCTCATCTGTTTCATCATTTATCTGTCCAACCAGTTCTTCCAACAAATCTTCAAGTGTCAGCAGCCCGTCGATTGACCCAAACTCATCGATAGAAAACGCCATATGATCACGACTTGATTTCATATTGTCGAATAGGACCTTAATTGGCTGCGATTCAGGCACTAATTGCGGAGTACGCAGGTGGGAGTCCAAATTAATATTTTCATTTTCAATCATCGAAAGCAACAAATCACGTACAAGCACAACACCTTTTAACTCGCTCCAATCACCATCGATCACAGGCAACTGGCTATGGGTGATCACTTTTAGTTGCGCAAGAACTTCTTCTCTGCTTCCGGAGTAGTTCAGGTACTCTACTCTAGTGCGCGGAACCATGATGCTGTGAACTGTAAGTTCATCAAAACGAAACAAGTTTTGTAGCATCATTGCTTGATTTCCCCCTATACCGCCGTGATCTTTTGAAACGCTGATCAGCCCACTTATCTCAGCCCCACTAAGTATGTCGACATACGATACTTCCTTGACACCCAACGCGCTAAGAATGCGTGAAGCTGATTTGTTCAGCAACTAATAAATGGGGCAAACTGCCCAATAGAACACGACTAATAATGGCGTACACAGCATCGACACTTTTTCCGACTCACGAATGGCATAAGTCTTCGGCACTTGTTCACCGATGACAATATGCAAGTAGGAGAAAAGGATAAAGCCCGTTAGGAATGAAGCTGTATGCAAATGCTCGATGGAAAAACCAGCTTCAAGAAAAACTGGCTTTAGTAAGGCTGCAACCGCGGGCTCACCTATCCACCCGAGTCCAAGTCAAGCCATTGTGATACCCAACTGACAAGCCGCTAAATAGGGCTCAAGGTTGCCCTTTATCTTAAGTGTCAGCCGGGCCGAGGAACTACCTTCCGCAGCCAATGCCTCGATCCGAATTCCTGGTACCTTTACTTAGGCAAACTCTGCTGCGACAAAATATGTGTTAACAAGCAGGAGTAGCAATATATAAATTACTGTCATTATTATTTCCAGAATATTACTGAGGTGCACTCGTGCATAAAATCAATCCCGCTAGAATAGGGCTTCCTCATTAGCCAAGAGGCTGCGCGCGCCCATCATAGTTCAAACAGCGCAATGTATGCCATTTATGAGCAATCGCGATTGCAAACTTGGCATGCTCAAAGGTCATTGTATTAACGTGAAGAATCAACCTGGCTATCGAACTTTGGCAAATGAAGACTCGCCACTAATGCCCGAGGCAACAGGAAAACTATCGGAATCAAAAACCAGAGACATTTCGTTCGCAATATCACGGGGCGGTATAAAGTAGGTCGTCGGTTTGTCGGGGAACATGGCACGCATATTTGGTTCGTCGATCGCACCATCGATAGCAAAGACTGTAAATTGTAGACCAAAGGCAGACAGGTTTTCATTCAGCAATTCTGCCATAACACGCTGTGCAACACGGCTAGGCGCAAGCCCCAGAAAGCTAGCGGGCGGATTGTATGCTGCGGGAGAACTACTGATCATAACCCGTGTTCCGGCTGAAATCTTTTCCTTCGCTGGAAACAAAACTTGAACCGTTTGCAGTAAACTAACAGCATTCACATTAAAGCTCGCGGCAAAGCGGTCCAGCGATAACTCGTTGTATTCACCCCAGGCTGAACTCTCGGTATTCATCAAAATACGTTGAGGCAACCCCACCTCGCTCACAATTTTCTTCAGCGTTTTGGCCCATGATTCGCGATCACTGACGTCACAGGCGTATGCGTGAGTATCTTTAAGCTCGGCTGCTAACGATGAAATTAGCCCGCTCGACCTAGCAACAATGGCAAGGGTATATTTACCACTAAGTAGCCGACATATCGCCTGTCCCGTTGCATCACCTACACCCATCACCAACATGACGGACTTCGTCATCGGTCAGTACTCCCCTTAAATTAAATCACTACCCAGTCAAGACCATTCCACGCTCAAGCTGATTTCTGTTGCCTCACTCTATTTTTTCCAGTGGCGACATCCCGAGCACTTCACGAAATGTGTTATGAAAGTGGTGAAGCGGAGGTTCATTTCGACCGAAGGTGACATATTCGAGTAGACCGTTTTGAGCAGACTTCTGCTGTAGTTCACCCATTAGGTAATCTTCTTGTTCAATCGTACTTGTAAAGACCTCCATCGTTGCCGCTAGCGTTGGTATTGATCTGTTTTCAGGATCGTAGGCTGTTTCAGCTGAGACTTCTTTCAGCGTCCCGTCTGCCCTCGCGGCGGCTTCTGCATCAATCATTTCCTGCGAGTAATAAGCAAAAACCTGAGATGTTGAGCGCCCCGAATTTTTCGGGTCTGGATACATTTTGACAAGTGTACAATTACCCTTTCCAGCTATCAGCGTAATGTTTGGGAACAGGTAGTAGAGAATGAAAGCTGAACCTACATGGATGTCCCACTCTGATTCCGGCACATTCTTGAATTGGCTAATTTGCGGCGATGCTGTGACAAACCGATGATGGCGACCAAATTCTTTCAGATGTAGGTTGTTACCAGGGATGATTTTCGCGAGCGTATTTTTGTGTAACTTAGCGAAGTGATAGGTCTCGCCAAAGGTGTCGTTGGCAAGTTTCCAATTAAGATTCATCGTGATTGTTTTCACACCGCCGTGTGCCAGATCGCCAAGATTATAAGAGGCGAGTTCGTCCGCAAGTTGTTTCCCGAGTAACCCATCAATATCCAGATGCCCATCTGGCTTTGGGTGAACCCATAGTAAACCATCTCGCTCGACCGCTGGTAGCTCAATCAAACCATTGCAGCTTTTGTCTATCGGGCCAAAGTGATCTTCATCTGGGATAGCGACAAGGTCGCCAGTATTTGAATAGCTCCAGGCATGAAAGGGACAGGTAAACACATTCTTTCTGCCCCGCTCATCCTGAGCTACCCGCACCCCACGATGACGACACGCGTTCAGGAACGCATGGAAGACACCATCTCTATCGCGCGTCGCTAACAATGGTGTACCGAAGTCATCAATCGTCATAAAGCTACCAGGTTCAGGTAAATCCCCGGATAACCCGATGAGCTGAGGATGGTTTTTAAAAAACAAGTCCCACTCTTTCGCAGCAATGTCTGGGCATACATAAGCTGAGGTTGGCATTCTGTACTGCACACCTGAATCGATGTTCTTACCTTCATCGACTTGCCGCATAAGTTCTTTCAGGATCTCTACTTGAGTATCTTGATGCATGTTCGGATTCCTTCTGCGATTGAGACTTTAACCTACTCTACATAGTCATTTTTCTCAATCTCAAATTGATGAGAGCTTCAGCGGTACTCATGAAGAGCTTCAGCGGTACTCATGAAGAGCTTCAGCGGCACTTATAAAGAGCTTCAGCGGTACTCATGAAGAGCTTCAGCGGCACTTATAAAGAGCTTCATGCAGTAGGCACAAAATTACCATGAAAGCCAAACGGTACCCGTGCACCCAACTTAACAACAGCCAATGGCCCTGATCCGAACTTGCTAGCGTCAAGCACATGGACTTCACTCAACTCTGACTCGCCACAATAGACAACAGAAAGGATATAACCATCATCTTCGGCCGGTCCTGTCGGCACAAATACGGGCTCTCCTGCAGCTTTGTTATCACCCACATCATAACGAGTTGATGAACCATCACTAAAATCGTACTTCAACAGCCCCCCAAATCCATGAGTTCCACCGGCTTCAAGGGAATAACCAAAGTTGTGCCGATGGCATTCGACGCTTGGGTTAACCCTGGGAAAGTCTTGGTCGACTTCACTGATCACCGTTTCAGTAACCTTGTTCTCTGCGGGATCTATAACCCATCGAACAAGCTGCGACCCAGCTTCGTAGGAATCGTCATCTGATGCCGTGAACATTTTCTGGTATTTAACGACATCCATCACTATCCGCTCACCATCGTCGTAGGCATTCATAGGATGAAACACATAACATGGGTCAATATCGATCCAATGTACTGTGTCAGTCGTCGCATGCCGATCTAGCACACCCAACCGCGCCTGATGGTTATCATCCCAAATAAATGGCATTGAGAAGCCCTTTTCCATCTGACTAAGATCGCCAATAACTGGCAGATCCATAAACACAACGCGAGAAGCAGTGACACTAAAATCATGCATCATTACTGCTTTCGGCAAATCAATATCCACGGAACGAACCAGTACACCAGATGCATCAGCAGTGTGAAACTTCAAAAATGGGGGAAAAAGATCGTAACCGAAAAATAACATTTCTCCCGTTTTGCCATCAATCTTAGGGTGCGCGGTCATATTGCTCGCAAGCTTACCTTCATAGTCAAACATCCTTCGCGTGTTAACCTCGATATCCATCTCAAATGGCAGACCTATTTCCGGTAGTGCCAATACGCGACCTGCATGATTGACGACATTAACGTTACCAGAACCCTGGATCATCAAAGGGGGATCACTGACCGGCGCTGCCGCTAAACCATTCTTTTCTTCAAGGGCTTGCGTTCTGACCCAGCGATTGCGGTAGCTTAATGCCTGGCCGTTCTGAAACGAGATAGCATGCAACATGCCATCACCTTGAAACCAATGGTGATTCGGCTGCGGGTTAACTGGATTCGGTCCGTTTCGTAGTAGCGTGCCATTCAAGCCAGAGGGTAACTCTCCAATCACCTCAAGGTGATCCAAAGTTTGTTCCGAATCTACAGGGCTAAAATTTCCTAACAGGATTGGATTTTCCTGTGGTGTCACTGGGTTATTTTGCGCAAGGGCATTGAGCTTGGTCATCACTATTCCTTATTTGGGCATTCAAAATCAGTGTGTATTGGTGGGCTTAAATGGACCTATCTAGACACTGTCTAGTTTTCATTCTGCCGATTTACTAGACAGTGTCAAGATATTAATTGATAATTTCTATATGCCTAAACAAAGCAAACAATATCATCATGGAGATCTCGCAGAAACGCTGATCTATACAACGGTTCAACTGTTAAAGGAAAAAGGCGCTGGAAATCTTAGCCTTAGGGAAGTTGCTCGTATCGCTGGTGTATCGCACGGGGCACCTGCTCATCACTTCACTGACAAAACCGGATTGCTAACAGCAGTTGCCATACAGGGGCAGGAACGCCTTGCCGAGAAACTAGAACAGAGCCAAGTGGGCATATCTGACCCCACAGAGCGCCTAATAACAGCGGGAGAAGCTTATGTTAGATTCGCCCTCTCACATCCTGGACACTTTGATGTCATGTTCCAGAAGGAAATGATTACGGCAGAAGATCCTGACTTTAAGGTGGCAAGTGCTAAGGCTCGGCTGGTACTAGAAACAGCAATTAGGGATCTAGCACTGTTACAGCCACAGAGCAGACGTCCCAGCTCTCACCGCATTGAGGCTACATTGGCTGCGCTATGGTCCCAGGTCCATGGCTTTAGCCTACTCTGGCAATCTGGCAATTTTGGTAATCCTGACGATCCGGAGCACCTGACAAAGTTACTAAGGGAAGTACTAACGGGCATTGCTCCTAGACTTGATTCCTAACTCCTAATCATCCAGAAACTAAGATCTCCATGGTTACTTCCCGACAACCTATTGATTTTCAAACCAACAGATCTGAAAAGTCTAGGGAATTTACGTTTGAAGCGGTATTTACGGACGGGAACTAACGCCTAATCATCCAGAAACTAAGATCTCCATGGTTACTTCCCGACAACCTATTGATTTCTAAACTAACAGATCTGATAAGTCTGGGGAATTTACGTTTGAAGCTGTATTTACGGACGGGAACTAACTCGGCCTCTTCCGAAAAATCTCGGGGATTCACCCTGATTTTATCATCTGCTCGGGGTTATACTTTGGTGAATTCCATGCCATGATCTGGATGTATATGAACATCAAGCCTACCCTTTACCCAGGGTAAAGATGACCGCTAAAACAATAATTCAGTTTAGAAAAAAGACCAGAGGAAACGATAAATGTCAGTCAATCATCATCACCAAGTCATCGTCATCGGAGCAGGTGTTTCGGGGATCTATCAAATAAAGCGTCTTGCCGACCTTGGTATTGATGCATTACTGCTTGAGGGCGATGACAACTTGGGCGGAACTTGGTACCGCAATCGATACCCTGGTTGTCGGTTCGACTCTGAGAGCTATACCTATGGCTATTCGTTCTCGAAAGAGTTGCTAGAAGAGTGGCACTGGCAAGAGCTATTTTCATCTCAACCGGAAAATCTTAAATACCTTAATCACGTCGCGGATAAATTTAAGCTCCGTCAACACATGTGTTTTAACTCGCGCGTAGAATCGATGTGCTGGGATGAAGAACAAAGACAATGGCACCTCAAGACAACCGAAGGTCAGTCTTATACCGCAGAATTTGTTATCACCAGCCTCGGACCACTTTCCCAACCCACCATGCCGAAATATGAAGGTATCGAAAACTTCAAGGGGCAATCATTCCATACGTTTTGGTGGCCCAACGAGCCCATAGACTTCTCAAATCTAAGGGTTGGTATTGTCGGAACAGGTGCAACAGGTATCCAGGTTATTGCCGACATTGCAGATAAGGTTGCTGAATTGACCGTATTCCAACGTCGACCTAATTGGAGCTCACCGCTAAACAATTCGAAAATTTCTGAACAAGAAATGACAAACATCAGGGCTCGCTATGATGAAATCTTCGAGAATTGTGCGAATTCTCCCGGTGGATTCGAACACGTGCCTGACCAACGAGGATTCTGGAATTTAACGAAAGAAGAACGCCATGAATTTTGGGATGAGCTTTATCAACAACCTGGCTTCGCCATCCTGGCAGGTAACTTCGGAGAGATATTTTTCGACAAAAAAGCTAATCAAGAAATGTCAGATTACATCGCAGAGCGAATCCGTAGCCGAGTCAATGACCCGGAAACAGCTGAAAAGTTGATTCCTAAGGATCATGGTTTTGGCACCCAGCGACTGCCCCTTGAAACGCATTACTTCGAAGCATACAACCGTGACAACGTACACTTAGTCGATATCACAGCAACACCAATCGAACGTGTGACAGCTCAGGGAATACAAACTACAACGGCGCTTCACGAACTCGACCTAATTGTTTATGCAACAGGCTTCGACGCAATCACAGGCGGTTATGACAACATCAACATCGAGGGTATCGAGGGCCAAACCCTGCGCAACAAGTGGAAAGACAGCCCTAGTACCTATCTAGGTTACATGACGCACGGATTTCCCAACCTATTTATGGTGGCAGGCCCCCAGAGCGCATCCGGTTCATCAAACTTTCCTCGCGCAATCGAAGATGGAGTTGATCACATAACAGGTTTACTAGAGCACGCGTTGAAAGGTGGCCTCACACGACTTGATGCTAAAGAGGAAGCGGAGCACGAGTGGGTTGCTGAAATAACGAAGATACATGAGAGACTACTCAGTCGGCGGGCCAAGGGCTGGTTCACCGGTTACAACTCAAATATCGAAGGCCATGAGGCCGGACATGTTCGCTACCAAGCCTACTTTGGTGGCGCGGTCGCGTATCGAAGATTTCTCCAACGAGATATAGGAGATGGCTATTCGCAGATTGATCAGTCAACCTCATAGCTAACCTAACCCAAAATTGGATCTGGACTGGAATGCAAACGCAAACACACAATCGAAATGCGTAATTCAATGTCTATCATCCCGGTCACAATCGTTGCGGCTATGGGTGGCTTGTTATTCGGTTACGACACCGGTGTCATTAACGGTTCGCAGTATTATCTGAGCCAGTATTTCGATCTTAGCGCAGCCGAAAAAGGCTGGGTGGTCGGCAGCGCGCTATTAGGTTGCTTACTCGGTGCTTTAGCCGCTGGAAAGCTGAGCATTCTCATCGGGCGAAAACACTCTCTGATTATTTCCGCGATACTTTTCACCCTATCCGCTTGGGGTTCTGGCTTGCCGAGTGTCTTCCCAGAATCGGTCAGCTTACTGGTATTCTTCAGGCTTATCGGTGGCCTGGGTATTGGTATTGCCTCCATGAACGCGCCAATGTACATCGCTGAAATCGCACCAGCAGACAAACGCGGCGCCATGGTCACCTTTTACCAACTCGCCATTGTCATTGGTTTTTTTATAGTTTTCGTTGCTACTTACCTGATCGGAGACACCTTAACGACAACTGAAAATATCGAACGAGGCTGGCGACTCATGTTCTGGTCTGAATTGTTACCGTGTAGTATTTTCTTGGTCGGACTTCTATTTATCCCACAAAGCCCACGCTGGCTGGCACTAAAAGGCAGGCACGACCAAGCGAAAATTGTGCTTGAACAGCTCCACGGCAAGGTAAGTGCGCAACTCGCGTTTACTGAGATTCAGCAATCTCTCAAAGGCGAGCAACGCAAGTTGAGAGTGAGCATCTGGCAAAAGGGCACAATCGGGATCGTCATAATCGGCACGGTATTCTCGTCGCTGCAACAATTTACCGGGATAAATGCGGTGCTATACTTCGGCGCAGACATCTTTGAGAAGGCGCTAGGGTTTGGTAAGGAAGATGTGCTGGCACCACAGATTCTTCTAGCGGGCGTAAACCTGTGTTTTACCTTTATCGCAATGGCATTGGTTGACAAGGTTGGTAGAAAGCCGCTCATTTACGCGGGCTGCATTGGCATGTTCACGGGTTTTCTGTTGTTGAGCGCTACACTCATCAGCCATAACGTTGGTCTAGTTTCTCTCATCGGCGTATTAATTTTCATCGGCTCTTTTGCCATGTCGATGGGCCCGGTGGTCTGGGTAATGCTGTCGGAGATGTTTCCGAATTCTATCCGTAGTGCTGCTATGTCAGTTGCGGTCGCAGCTCAGTGGGCTTCCAATTATGTTGTTGCCCAGACGTTTCCTATTATTGCCGAAAGCGAATTTAACAATAGCGCCCCTTGGGAAGGTAGTATTCCCTACGTGATATTTATGGTTTTCATTTTTGGTATTGCGATTTTCACTAAGTACTTCATACCAGAGACAAAAGGAAGATCACTAGAGGAACTTGAATCTATTTGGGATACCAATCGGAAGTGATGCGCACACCTCAAGACATCATTGAAAAAGAACCCATGGGGTTGTTTCAATACACCGCAATCACAATTTGCGTACTGCTGAATGCGCTTGATGGCTTTGACGTGCTTTCAATTAGCTTTGCCTCACCTGGCATCGCTAGCGAATGGGGCATCAGTCGTGCAACCCTTGGCTTTGTTCTCTCCATGGAGTTGTTTGGCATGGCTTTGGGCTCTATCGTTATAGGGCCTTACGCCGACCGACACGGACGTAGACCAACAATTCTTCTATGCCTCGTCGTCATGGCTGCTGGCATGTTTATGGCGTCAACCGCGAACTCTGTCTCTACCCTGTCCGCCTATCGCTTCTGCACGGGAATCGGCATCGGCGGTATGTTAGCTGCTATCAATGCTATGACTGCTGAATACTCGAATGCTCGCTTCAGAAACCTATCGGTCATTATCATGGCTACTGGTTACCCAGTGGGCGTTATCATTGGCGGATCTATTGCCGCTTCACTGCTTGGAAGTCACGATTGGCGGTCTGTATTCCAGCTTGGCGCTGCTGCGACAGTTGTCTTTTTGCCGATCGTTTGGTTCTTGCTGCCAGAGTCTATTGAATTCTTAAATCAAAAGCGCCCCCAGAACGCGCTAGAGAGAATCAACAAGACGCTAAGCCGAATGGGCCACGACACAATAGCTAAGCTACCTGAGCCTAGCGCAGCAATTAAATCAGGAATTCGGCAACTTTTATCCGGTCGACTACGTCGCATTACCCTATTACTTACCGTTGCTTACTTCGCTCATATCATGACGTTCTATTTCATCCTCAAATGGATTCCCAAGCTGGTGGTAGATATGGGTTTCCATGCCTCAGAAGCGGGAAGCGTACTGGTCTGGGCTAACGTTGGCGGCGCAGTGGGTTCGATAGCACTTGGGTTACTCACACAAAAATTCCCAGTGCGGATACTGCTAATCATCGCACTGTCTGGTGCCGCAATAGCAGTTAACGTATTCGGCCAGGGTTCTACAGATATTATGGGGCTCGCTTTAGTGGGCGCTATGGCAGGGATGTTTACTAATTCCGCCATTGTGGCAATGTATGCCATGTTTGCTCAGTCGTTTCCGACCGAGCTAAGGGCTACCGGTACAGGGTTTATTATTGGCCTGGGTCGAGGTGGCGCCGCACTCGGACCCATAATTGCAGGTCTAATGTTCCAAGCAGATATGGGACTCGATGCTGTCGCATTTGTAATGGCTTGCGGTTCAGTGGTTGCGGCCATTGCAGTGTGGCTGCTTGGTCGTCGAACTACCTAGTTCTTATCCAGCAGGCCCGTTCTCTATTTATGAATATCTGTGCCACTGGTTTCCGTCAACATCATCACCGAACCAATGGTGATTAAAGCTGCTAAAAAGATATAAATAGACACATAGATAATACCAAATTCTTTCCACAGCAAGACTGCAATGCTCGGCGCAAAAGCGCCACCCAGAATTGCGCCGATTTGATACCCGAGAGAAGCCCCTGAATAACGCACCTGGGTACTGAACAACTCAGTATAGAACGCTGCTTGCGGACCATACTGCATCGCCAAGAAACCCAAGCCACCTGAGATTGCAACGACGATGAGTAGGTAGTTGCCAGTATCAATAAGTGGGAACAGGGCAAAAGACCATAAGCCCAGCAAGACAGCTCCGGCAAGATAGACACCTTTTCGGCCATGTCTATCAGAGTATGAGGCCGCGATGAATTGCACTATCACCTGCAAGACACTGGCAATGAGAACAGCCGAGAGCATGGTGCTTCGCGGCAAACCCAGTCCAGACTCGTCAGTTCCATAAGCCACGACAAACGCGATCAATATGTAAAAGGTCACCTGGATAGAGATAAATGCACCTGCAGCGAGCGCGATGCGTTTCGGATAAAGACGCAAAGCTTCAAGCACGGGAGACCGGTTTACGTTGACTTGCATCGAATCAACGACAGCGGAATCTTTCGCAGTCTCAGTTTCGGCTGCAGAGGCGCTGGCTTGTTGCTGCAATTTGTTTTCTTCCAGCTCTCTGAATGCTGGCGTCTCTTCAAGATGCAATTGCACATACATGCTGATGCCAATCAATACAACACTCGCAAGAAAAGGGATGCGCCAACCCCATGACATAAAGCTGTCGTCGGAAATAGTCGCACCAATCGCTAAAAATGCGAGGTTAGCCAGAATCACGCCAACCGGAGCACCCGCTTGAGCGAATGCACCATAAAAGCCGCGACGGTTTTGAGGAGCGCTCTCTGTGACCAACAACATTGCCCCGCCCCACTGCCCACCAATAGCCAAACCCTGAATAAAACGCAACAGCACCAATAGTAGCGGCGCCAAATAGCCGATGCTTTCATAGGTTGGAAGCAAACCGATCAGCGTCGTACCAGCACCCATAATCAATAGTGCGACGACAAGCGTTTGCTTTCGTCCAACACGATCACCGTAGTGCCCAAAGATGACGCCACCCAATGGACGCGCGATAAAACCAACCGCAAAGGTACTAAAAGAAGCAATGAGCGCGATTGTTGCTGGCATATCGGCAGGGAAAAATGCCGTCGGAAACACCAGCGCAGCGGCTGTACCGTAAATAAAGAAGTCATACCATTCAATACTGGTACCCGCGAGCGCGGTACCTGCAACTTTGCGCATGTTCTTTTCATTATGCTCTTCTGAAGAGTGCTCTTCGGACGCTTCCGGTTGCGAAATTGCGCTTGTGCTCATAACTTTCCCTTTTTGTTGTTATATTCTGGGTTCGGATGGCAGAGTGCCACAGGTAGACGCCTTAAACAAACCATGCTCAATTTGGTGAACAAACCATGCGTAATTAGGTGTGCAATCAAGCTGCGGCGTAAATCAGCGGCTGTGGATGCTAGCAAACAAAGGCGCTTGTTTCCGCGATATGTTAGTTCATCACTTGGTTGACGAACTCGTTGGTCATGTTTTGGGGAGCGAGTTTATCTTATCGACGCTATCAGCCAACATTGCGAAACCCGGTGATGTGAGGATGGGATTACATACAAACCAATGGTGGATGCCCCAGCCAAGCAAACCCGATTCAAATTATCAGCGTGCATCAGAGATCTCACGTAACCCGCTGGACACTTTTATTGATCCTGACCCCACCTTATTCGAAACATTTTCGGATGCGCTCAAATCGAGGCTAGGATTTAAGGTTTGGAACGCATACGGTCGGGTAGAAAGCCCCAAGGTGACAATGGTATCACCTAACCCCAAACGCATCGGGGAGTTGCGAGGTGTTGAGGAAAGTTGAGTCCCCAAGTTTGTCAGCTAACTTGAAACGAAAGCTCCGGCAAGCCCTCAACTTTTGCAATGATGTCATCACCCTTTTCGATTGGGCCAACACCCGCCGGTGTGCCTGTATAAATCAAATCACCCGGCTGCAAAAAGAACAATTCAGATAACCGACTGATGACCTCGGCCACCTTCCAAATCATTTGATTAACATCACCCTGCTGGCGAGACTCACCGTTAATCGAAAGAGAGATGGCACCGTTATTCAGCTCTCCTGTTTTAGCGATGGATGCCAGGTCGGAACAAGGTGCAGCCTGAAAAAAGGTTTTGCCAGCTTCCCACGGCCGACGCTTTTCTTTAGCTTCAGCCTGGAGATCACGTCTAGTCATATCAACTCCGACGCCGTAGCCGAAGACAAGCGCCATAGCCTCAGCAACAGTAACATTGACACCTCCGCTGGCTAATGCGACCACCAATTCGACTTCGTGATGGACATCACTAGAATGATCTGGATAGGCCATGTCCACACCATTGGTCGAGATGGCATAAGCTGGTTTCATGAAAAAAAATGGTGCTTCTCTATTAGGATCACCCCCCATTTCAATGGTGTGTTCAGCATAATTGCGACCGACACAGTAAATATTGTTCACTGGGAAATCCAATTCAGAACCACTAACGGGAATAGTCACCTGGGGTGAAGGCTCAATCACAAAACTCATACAGCACGACCTTACGGACCAAAGTATCAATCTGCGGGAAATCGATGGTAAATTCAAGCAGCCAATAATATTCTCCATAACATTCTAGCGCGGACAGATGATTGACTAGAGGTATGTAAACAGACCGACCTCAGTTTTATGGTAGCCTTGCTGTCATTAATTTTTCGAACAAATACGGATATGAATCAATGAGCGAAACAATAAGCGAATCAATAAGCGAATCGACCAGCATGCCCATCAAATTCGCCGCCACTGTTGTCATCATCCGCGACGGCGACCCTCAATATGAAATATTCATGCTCAGGCGCACAAGCAAAGCAGTTTTTGCGGGCGGCATGTATGTCTTCCCAGGCGGAATGGTGGACGACACCGACACAGCAGAAGCACATCAAGATGTCATCGCGCCGCCATCTCCCGCTCAGGCAGGCCAAACTGCGGCAGTTGGCCCCGATTGGCAGCGTTTTTGGATTGCAGGTATCCGAGAGACTTTTGAGGAAGGCGGGTTTCTGCTGGCTTACGACGAATCGGGCGAGATACTTTCCTACAATGCCGAAAATGAGCAACGCTTTATTGATTATCGCGGCGCACTCCACCGAGGAGAAATTTCGCTTTTCGATATCTGCAGACAAGAAAAATTACGACTGGCCCTTGATCGAATTCATTATTACAACCGACTTATTACACCACCCGGTCGATCTCGACGGTTCGACACAAACTTCTTTATAGCAATGGCACCTAAGTCACAGAGTGGTTTTCATGATGGCTTTGAAACCGTCGACAATCGTTGGATTTCCCCTGGTGAAGCTCTTGCAGCACATGAACAAGAAACTTTTGGTTTGATGAGAGCAACGAAGCGACAGCTCGACGAATTTCACGAACACAAAACAACCTCAGCGTTAATGAATATGGTTGAAACTAAATCAGTTTTCACCACCTTGGCTATGGCTCAAGTCCCAGCCTAAGAAACCCAAAACTAGAACTATTTTTATGACCGATAGACTTAATTACCAAACTGTGGGCGACCCAGCCCTGCCCTCAATATTACTAGTGCACGGCTTTTTGTCGAGCAAGGCGCAATGGTTGCTAAACCTTAAAGCGCTTAGCGAAAAAAATCATTTGGTGCTAGCAGAATTGTGGGGCCACGGAGAGTCTCCGCTACCAACCGAGGATGCCGCATTCTCAATTGACCGTTACATAGAGGAATTCGAGTTTATTCGACTTGAATTAGGCATAGGAAGCTGGGGCATAGTTGGCCAATCCTACGCTGCAGGTTTAGCCATCAACTACACCCTATCTCATTCAGATCGGGTCAAAGGTCTCGTCGTCACAAATTCTCGCTCTGCTTTCGGCAACATGGCAGCCGTAAAGAAAGACAAACAACAGCGCGGCGCTAACAAAGTAGTCACAATACCGGAACAACAATCCAACAATCGACATATGCCAATTCACCCCATCTACGCTCGCAGACTGCCGGCCGAGGTTAAGGAAAAGCTTGTTGAGAGTGCAGACAAAGTGACTCAGGACGCAATCAACAAAGGTGGCCTGCTGCGCGGCGGACTCAAGACCGAAGCTCGCATCAACGAGCTCAAACCGCCTTTTATGATCGCAAACGGTGTCTTTGAGAAAAGTTTTCAGCTCGATGTGGCGCGACTTAAAACAAACATACCCGACATTACGGTTGTTGATATGCAGGGCGGGCATGCCGTCAACATCGAAGCTGCCGACGAGTTTAATCAGGCATTGCTGACATTCTTCGGCAAACTCTAAACCTCTATCTATTAACGCTAAACAGGCACTAATGCATTGCGCTTCTGGCCGGCATGACTCGCTGTTTTTATACTTTATTAACAGCGGACGCCATGTCGTCAAATACATCTTTCAGCACAAGTCGTGACGAGGCGATGTTGATGCGCATATGGCCCGCGCCGCCGGCACCGTAAACTGAACCGGGGTTCAGATACACGCCGGAGTTGTGCACTAACCAATCTTGAAAATAGTGCTCTGGAGATTCTTTACCGTGTGATTTATACAGCTCGTTAGCACCAACCGACTCCATGGTCTTGCTGAAATCTAGGAAGCTCATGAAGGTACCTTCGTTGCGAGTATAACCTACAGTAGGCATGTTCTGCTTTATATAGCTCTCGACCATGTCGTGACTGCCATCGATATAGGCCAGCGCTTGCGCAAACCAGTCAGCTCCGCCTTTGTAAGCAGCTTCGTTAGCCACGACACCTAACGTACTCAACTCGGCAAAATGGTATTCATCGACTCTAGCCTTCAAACGAGGATTCTTGGAGTAGAAGTATGCGTTCTTCATGCCGGCCAAATTAAAAGTCTTACTGATGGCACCGAACGACAGACTGTTATTGACGACAGCCTGGTCGGAAAGCGCGGCGAATGGCGTGTACTTGTGTCCTGGGCGAACGAAGTCGGCATGGATTTCGTCTGAAAGGACAACGATATTGTGTTCTAGGCAAAGACGACCGATGCGCAGTAGCTCGTCTTCTTTCCAGACATTGCCCGTAGGGTTCTGTGGATTACAGACAATCATCGCGCGAACGTCTGGCGTCATCTTAGCTTCTAGATCTTTCCAATCGATCTCATAGCGGCCGTTGACTTTCATCAATGGACTATCCACCGTCAGCGTACGCGCATTGCGATTCATGGTGTAAAAACCAGAGTACGCAGGCGTATTAACTAACACCTTGCCGCCGGAGCCAACCAACGACCGCATAGCCGCAATCATGCCGGCATACACACCATCAGAAATCGTAATCGCATCATTGGGCAGATCAACACCGTGGCGCTCACCATTCCACTTTACAATTTGGTCGCGCAGGGATTCGGTACTGCTCATATAACCCCAGCTGTGATGCTCGTTACGCTCGGCTATCGCCTCTGTAATACAGGGCGCGCACTCGAAGTCCATGGACGCGACGCCCATACCGTATTTAAAAGTGCCTTCAGGATAGCTCTTAGGTGGCGAATCCCAGCGCGCTGTGTTGTGATTAACGCGGTCGTAAACAGTATCGAAATCGTATTTACCATTTGTCATCATGGAGCTACTAGCTGCGGAGGCTGCGGCAGAGCCCGCTGCTATGCCGCCGGTCGCTCCAGCAAAGGCCGTGAGGCTCGCGCTCTTGATAAATGTTCTTCTGTTAACGCCTTCTGGTTTGGCCATTCCTGTACCCTCTTTATTATTAGACTTTTTCAATAGCATATAGGAACTATGGGCTGTCGAAAAGTCATAATGGTCAAGCAATACACGGTGTTTTTACAACCCGTGTAATCGGGGAAAGCTTACCTAACTCACTATTTTGAGACTTATCTCACAAGCTCATTCGCTTGATGAAGTGCGCGTGATATCCCCCAGACTACTCGGCCTTAGTCGCCATCCTTAGCTTTTCTAGGACTGCTGCTAGAGCAGTCAAGGCTCAGATAAGCCAGGACTCTGGATGCGTCTCAAGATAAGCCGGACGCTGCTGCAGTCTCTTGACATAAGCCTGCACCTTTTCTGTCGGTTCTTGTATCCATCCAAACTGAATGCTGAAGTCCAAAGTGCCGCCATAGACAATGTCTGCAGCACTAAAGGATGTGCCTAGGACCCAGTCCTGTTCCGGCGTCATTGAGTCGATGGAAGCAATAACTCTCTCCATGTCTCCCCAGCCAGCAGATTGCGCACTATATTCAACACCCTCCATTTGATTGACGGTGAACATAGGCTCGATGGTATTGCCAGGAAAAATAATATAGCGGAAGTAACGACCTCGCTCAGGCGAGCCTAGCGCCGGCGCTAGGCCCTTATCGATATATTTGTCGGCCAAATAGGCACAAATTGCGGCAGCCTCCGTAATCACGACGTCACCGTCAACGAGTACCGGCAACTTCCCCATGGGATTGATTGCTCTGAACTCCGAAGTGTTATTCTCGTCTTTCATATAATCGACCACGACTTGCTCGTGTTCGAGATCTAACTCATGCAGGATCCAGTCCGTGCTGACACCACGACTCATCGGGTGGTAATAGTGTTTCATTTGTATTTGCTCCCCTTAGTTGATTTTCTGTAGCGCCACATTATGACAGACACCTCCTGACAGCCCTATGTCAGGAGTGATGTGATGGAACACGTGTGCCTTGGTTTTTATGCATCTTGATTTTTCTTGCTAAATCCCGACGGCCTTCAGTCTAAAAAAACAATATTTGGTTGAGGAAATCTCCATGTCAGAAGCTATAAACCCAGGCACACCGAAAGACTGTGAGCGTATTGCTTACGTCATCGGCTTTCAGGAAAATTCATCCTACAGCGATGTTTATGGCGGAGGTGGCGCCAGTGTCGGACTCGACTGCCACCTTCTCAGGCCCGTCAATCAGCCATCGTCAACGCTAATTATATCTATGCACCCAGTGGGTGGCGGCATGTACTTGCCGATGGTGCGTAAACTCGCCCAAGAGGGACACCATGTACTATGGGCTAATTCGCGATACCGGGGTGCAGACTACGCACTCATTATGGAGAAGGTCGCTTGCGATTTAGGAGAAGCCATCTGTGATGCAAAAGACCGGCTGGGCTATTCAAATATCGTGCTCGCCGGTTGGTCGGGGGCGGGTCGCTGGCCATGTGGTATCAGGCACTTGCCGAAGCAGGTGAAGGCATCAGTACTACCGCCGCCGGTGACCCCTACCAAGTAGATTCAAAGCGTTTGCCTCCCGCCAATGCCATTATGATGCTTGCGGCTCACGTCAGCCGACACAGGATCTTCACGGAATGGATTGATCCCTCAATTCTCGACGAATCAAAGCCTGAATCACGCGACCCTAATCTCAATCTCTATGATCACGCCAACCTAAACCAACCACCCTATTCTGCAGACTTTCTAACGACCTTCGCTGATGCAATCGGTCATGACAACAAGCAGATACACATGGTTAAGGGAGCGACCCACTACTACACCGGTCCAAATGGACGAGCGCACCTGAAGGAAGCGAGCGGCGTGATTGGAGAATTCTTGAACAAATTGTAGCCCATGGCTTGCGCATTAGCTTGATCAAGTACTCGTGATATCCGACAAACCACACAGCCTTAGTCGCTTTCCT
The DNA here is from genome assembly GCA_047629195.1 of Candidatus Azotimanducaceae bacterium. GTDB lineage: Bacteria > Pseudomonadota > Gammaproteobacteria > Pseudomonadales > Azotimanducaceae > UBA4582. The sequence continues at coordinate 8,066 of JBLHWY010000071.1, read as the reverse complement.
TGTCGTTATCGGATTGCGCGATAACGGTCAAGGCCATGATAACGTGAACGACATCCAGAGACATACTTGAAACCAATTAGGTAAATTATCTCCCGAAACCTAGCCCGAAATCCTGACTGTATTGAGCTTACGTTCAAACCAGAGGATAATTGCATGCCAACCGGAGTTAGTCATGACATCGATCACCGAAATCACCAATAAACTTCAATTTCCCGAGGGCCCGATTGCGATGCCCGATGGCTCTATCATTGTCGTGGAAATTGCGCGTGGCACGCTCAGCAGGGTCGATGCAAACGGAGCTATATCAGTCATTGCCGAACTTGGCGGTGGCCCCAATGGCGCTGCAATCGGGCCTGATGGAGCCTGTTATATCTGCAATAATGGTGGCTTTATCTGGCACAAAAGTGGTGCTGGACTGCTGTTTCCCGGGCATCAGCCTGAAGACTATTCAGGTGGGCGGATTGAGCGGGTAGACCTTTCAACAGGCGAAGTTTCAGTTGTTTATGCAGAATGCGACGATCATCCTTTACGTGGCCCAAACGATATTGTATTCGATGATCAGGGTGGCTTCTGGTTTACCGATCACGGTAAAACCCGTGATCGGGATCGCGATCGTACTGGGGTTTTCTACGGTACTGTCGACGGCAAGCATATTTCTGAAGCGATATTCCCTATGGAAGCACCGAACGGCATTGGTCTTTCACCTGACGAGAAAACACTCTACGTCGCTGAAACACCCACCGGGCGACTCTGGGCATATCAGCTAGCAGGCCCAGGGCAGATTGATCAAAACACACGCCCAACCATGATGGCCCAGTTACCCGACTATCACATGTTCGATTCCCTAGCGGTGGATGCCGAAGGCAATATTTGTGTTGCAACACTGATCACCGGGGGAATTACGATCCACTCGCCCGATGGCACCGGCGCAAAACTTGTTCCCATGCCTGACGTCCTAACAACAAATATCTGTTTCGGCGGAGAAAACCTGAAAACTGCGTACATTACGCTATCGACTACAGGCAAGCTGGTTTCCTGCGAATGGGAGACGCCCGGTCTTGCGCTCAATTTCCTGAACAAATCACTAAACTGACCCGACAACTAGCGTGCGTCTTACTCCTCGAGCGCCCTGCTCCACACTCGACGCCCAAGTAAGGCGCCCTAGCCTCGTTTAAATGAAAGAGGACAGATTTGATTTTTTGCTCGGTCGCTAACTTGGAGGAAACTATGTCATTTTTATCGTTAATCGGCGATGAGGCTTTAATTGCACCGCTCTGTCTGGATGCGCTTTCGGCCAGAGTTGCTGAAGAAGCTGGATTCAAATTAGGTTACCTATCCGGTGGCGCATTAGGTTACGCCCATGCTGTCAGCGAGGCGTTGCTCAGCACGGATGAACTGTGCGACGTAGTTCGGCATGTCACCGCTAGATCGAATTTGCCCATCATTGTAGATGCAGGCGTGGGCTTTGGGGATGCCGTTCACCTGACTCGTGCGGTTAAACAGTTTGTTGCTGCCGGTGCCTCGGCTATTGAGATTGAAGATCAGGTTGTACCTAAACGCGTCAGTCACCATCGCGGCATTGAGCACCTCATCTCGCAAAACGAGATGGTAACCAAAATCAACTATGCCGTTGAAGCCCGCGGCGCTTCAGACATTGTGATCATTGCGCGCACTGGTGCCGTTAAAAATGAGTCTTTTGATGCAGCCTGCGATCGTGCCTGTGCTTATGTTGCTGCAGGTGCTGACATGATTCTCTTGATGCCAGATTCGACAGAGCAGCATTTACAATTGGAAACCCGCATTCCGGCACCCATCGTCACATTTGGCGCATTGGGTGCTCGTAGTCCCGCCGAGTGGCGCGAATTGGGTATTAGTCTAGTGCTTGATCCATTTACCCCACAAGTACTGGCTATCCGTGCGATGCAGTTAGCATACCGAAATTATATGCAAAGCGGATCTACTGGCCACTCCCATAAAGATATTTTCGCCGTTTACAATCAATTAGGTGAAATTGCCGGATTCGATGACCTTTATGCCATCGAAGACGCGACAACGGAAAAACGGAGCTAGGTGGGCAACAGCAATCAGCGGACACACTTGAAATTGAGCGTAAAGCTGCGATTATCAACGTCTAGTACTTAATGTAGGCAAAAGTCATGATTCGGTTAACTTATCTTCTGCGGCGAAAGCCTGGTATGTCACTTTCTGATTTTCAACAGTATTGGTTATATGAACATGGCCCACTCGTCGCCAGCCACGCGACTCATCTGAATTTAATTCGATATGTCCAAGTGCATACCCTAGAGCATCCGATCAACGAAGGGATGAATAAGGCACGGGGTGGAAAGATGGAGGCGCCTTATGATGGTGTCGCGGAACTCTGGTGGGAGAATGACGAAGCATTGATGGCGTCACTTGGATCTTCCAAGGGCGAAACAGCTGGTGCCGAATTACTGAAGGATGAGGCGAATTTTATTGATTTTGCCAATTCGCCCCTATGGATGAATTGTGAATACCCCCAGGTCAATCCGACACCTGAAAATATTGTCGCCCATGTCAAAAGTAACGTAATGAAGATTCATTTCCCATTGAGGCATCTTGCGTCAACGCCTGAAGATGAGGTTCGTCGTTACTGGTTGCGTAATCATGGTCCAATCATCAGATCACATGCACCTGCTTCAGGGATCTTGCGGTACCAGCAGGTTCATCGAATCGAGCATCCAGTCGAGACAGCACTAAGGGAAGCACGTGGCACCGTAGTTGACGCCTATTTAGGACATGCTGAGGTTTGGATTAGCCTCGATCGTCCACCAACCGAGGCTTCAGCAGCGGCGAACAAGGCAGCAGTTGCAGACGAAACCAATTTTATAGATTTTGAGCGATCGAGTATTTTTGTTGCCAAGGAACACGTCATTGTAGATCGACGGGGTTGAACTAAGGTAGCGAAGCCTATTTTAACCAGATAGACCGCGCTATTGTTGAATTAGATGAAGCAAACGCAAAGGCACTTGGCAGCCCTGTAGTTCAGCTTTGTAGTGCCCCATCACCTTGCTGATTCAGTGACCGATAACACGACGCCAAATGCCGATGATATCGTCGCACACAGTCGCGTTTCATCGCGGGCACCAAGCTGTCTGCAAGGTGCCGCGGGCTTCATGATTTGTTGACGACCTAATAAAAGAGCAGCTTAACGCCCTTCAAATTTAGCAGTACGTTTCTCAAGGAAAGCTGCGATCCCTTCCTTATTATCAAAGGTTCGACCTGCCTCTGTTTGAAGGTTAGTTTCTAGTTGAATCTGTTCTGCAAAACTGTTTTCCAAACTTTCCCAATAAGCTTGACGAATCAGGCCGAGGGACTTGGGTCCATTGGCAAATTTTTCCGCGATTTTCATCGTCTCATCCATCAAATCTTCAGCAGCAACACAGCGGTTTATTAATCCCCATTCTTGTGCTTTCTCTGCTGGGAGTTTTTCCGCCATCATTGATAACTCAAGCGCTCGTCCCCAGCCAATTATGCGAGGTAAAAGGTAGGTTGCGCCACCATCAGGCACTAAACCAATATTGGCAAAGGCCTGCAAAAAATAGGCATTTTCTGACGCCAATACCATATCACCCATCAGGGCAAAACTCATACCCACACCAACTGCAGGACCATTTACCGCTGTCACAAAAGGAAATGGGAGATGACGAAGTTTGTTCATTACGGGTGCATAATGCGTTTCAAGTATATGGCCTGCCGGAGGCATCCCTGATGTTTCACTCCGTGCCGAAAGATTCGCGCCAGCACAAAACGCGCGACCTTCGCCTGTCATTACCAGGCAACGAACGCCGTTGTCGGGTTTTAATGTTTCGCTTATTCCATGAGATATCTCCGTCACCATTTCCGCCGACAGCGCGTTTAATACTTCAGGTGCGTTAAGCGTTAGCACGGCGATCTTGTTATTGATTTCCAATCGTATATTTTTGTATTCCAAACTCGTGTTCCTTTTGTCAATTTTAGGAAATAGTATATCTGACAATTTGATAATTACTCATAAACAGGTTCATCCCACCAGGGGAAGCTATCGGGTAAATCAGCTGAAACCTTATCCGGATATACGGGTGTGCGTTTTTCAAGGAAGCTCGCTATTCCTTCTTTGGCATCAGCAGACTTCGCGCGCCTATAGATAACTCGGCTATCCACTTTATGTGCTTCCATCGGATGGGGCGCCGAGGGTAATTGCCAAAGCATCTGCCGAGTCAAGGCAACGGAAACAGGCGCAGTGTTATCAGCAATTTCTCGCGCCAGGGCATAAGCGGCATCGAGCAGCGCTTCGGGTTTATGTAGTGAACGGACGAGTCCGCCCTTCAGTGCTTCCTCGGCATCAAACACCCGACCGGTCATGCACCATTCCAGCGCTTGTGCCCGGCCAACAATATTGGGCAGAAACCAACTCGCGGCGCCATCCGGTGCAATGCCGCGTCGAGCAAAGACATAACCAAACCGCGCTTTCTCGCTGGCGAGCCGTATATCCATCGGCAATAACATGGTTGCCCCTACACCCACTGCGGCACCATTGATCGCGCCAATCACAGGTTTCAGAGATTGATAAATGCGCAATGTGAGCAGCCCCCCGCCATCGCGGACTCTTGGGTCGGAATAGTCATCAACTATCTCTTCGCTTGCGAAGGGTTTTTTGCCACCGTGAAAGCATTCATCTTTTCTGGGCGATTAAGCGTGATCGTCGCAATCTGGTCGACGACATCATAGAGGATCTGGGTATAGATCATTGGAGGTACTCCTTTTTCGTTGCTAATTTGTTTAGCACTCTTCAGTTGTACGTGGCGTATCGTTGCCAGACACCATGCGACTGGAAGTCGGCGTGGCCTACCACCCTATAGCCGAACAAGCTTGAAGCAGAATTCATTTTCCATGACATCGCTATACGGTAATATAAATTTCATTCGATGGTCCGCAGCCCAACTGTCTTAAATGCGGGACGGCAACCAGTACTCGATCATTCTTCTAGTGTTAGTTTAATAACCATTTCTACAAATTCCAATGCACTTTTGATTCAGCGTTTTATCGTACCTTCTGAGTAGCATGTGAGTTCCGGTACGCAATAGTCGATGACAATTTAGACTGCCCCCTAAAACCTCTATAATCCAAGAAATTTCCGCGTCACTTCAAATATTTCGGGTTGAGTGATCAGCGTTCTGATCAGCGGACGCCCCAATTCGTTAGCATGAAGGGGTACCGCAACCCCCGTGTGTTCTTCAGCTAAAAAACTGTTGGTTGCGTAATTAACCGCCATTTCACCATCATCGGGCATTTTTATTCGAACCAATTGTCCCGGCGTAAATACAGGAATACCAATAAGTGAAAACAGGCTTTCATTTGGCACCAGCTGAGCTGCCTGACCATGATCAGCAGTCACCATGACCAGAGTGTCCGGGTGAGTTCTTGCAAATGCCAGAACTGTCGCAAGGCTTTCATCTAGCTGATCTAATTCGCCAATGGATCCGCAAGCATTCCTCACGTGTGATTGTTTATCGATGGAGGCCGATTCAATCATCAGGAAAAATCCAGTTTCATTATTACGGCTTAGATGATCAAGCGCTTTGCTTGTCATAAGATTCATTGATGGTGTTTCACCATATTCTGGATTATCGACACAATCCATTGCTGCAGGCAATTCAACCTCTCCCAGACTCCAGTGGACTGAATTGAGCAGGCTCGGCTCTGGTTTTTCGGCGACCCGCCCTGCCTCACCATGCAGTTTTGTCGGTAAGTGGCTATCCGCAAACAAACCTAATAAGCGCTCGGCAGCTTTTGCATCGATAAGCGCTTGTTTACTATGTAGCACCGTAAACCCTGAGGCTCGCGCCATTTCTTCAACCGTAACCTCGCTGGCTTCAGCCTTCATGTCAAAATGTTCTCGCCCTCCGCCGAGCACCACATCCAGATCTGATACCGCAATTTGCTCGGAAATGGATCCGAGTCCTCCATTGGCTTTTTGATCTCTCGAGCAATCAACCAAAACGCCCCTTTTCTCAAAATTCATGGTTTGCGGAGATTCACAGGCACGAAGGTTGATATGTGCGACAAACGACGCCGGCGTTGCATCGGTGACACTGGAAGTCGTCACTAAGCCCGTCTTAAAACCAGCATTATGGGCAAGCTCAACAATTGTTTGCAGATCAGCATCGGCTTGAGCACTGGTTGCGATACGCCCACGGCTGGTAACAAATCCTGTCGCCATTGCCGTTGCACTATTCGCCGAATCAGCCACATAAATAGGCTTTGTCGGGTCATCCTCATCAACGGTGAGCACCTGCACGGAAGCCCTCACAGACATCTCGTCTAAATTTAAGCGCCCCTTAACTCCCTTCAAGTAGTTTCTTGCAATGGTAATTTGATGGTCGTCCATACCATCACCGATAATTAGCACCACATTCTTCATCTGCTTTAGAGGTACTTCTTCCGCCTGTACCGTCGTCATCAGTGTGAAAATACAAACGAGAAAAATTAGTTTCATGTGTAAAAGTTAGCTCCTATAGGTCAAATTTTCATGAGAACATGTAAGACACATCCAAATCCAATCAAATCCAAGAAATTGGAAGACTCCAATATAAAAACAATCAGTGAACGCCGCAACATTCTCATTGATTTTCAATCATATATATGAAATTTGCTTCTGGCGATCCAGAAAGTTCTTAAGGCTGAAATAAAAAGACAGAAGACAGACAATCATGTTCCAGTCAATTAGCACGAAATTTTGGGCTGATCACCCGCATTCAAGAATCAGACTGGAGCGCGCCTTGCGCGCGTTTTACAGCGGTTTTCAGGCACCCAGAGCACCCAGTTTTTCAAGCTTTCGGCCCAATGCAATTTTGTAAAAAACAGGTACCGCAATCAATGTAATGAGCGTGGAGAACAACAAGCCGCTCATAATGCAGACCGCCATTTCACGGAAGAAGGCGTCGGTGAGTAAGGGCGCCATCCCTGCAATGGTCGTACCTGTTGCCAACAGCACCGGTCTCAATCGTGAAATGCTTGCCAGAAAAAGTGTTTCAACAGACATTTCGTCCTCACTTAATCGCTTATCGATTTCGTCGATAAGGACAATGCAGTTTTTGATCAGCATGCCCGACAGACTTAACACACCCAGAAATGATGGGAATGTTAGCGGCAGATTGGTGATCAACATACCTGCTACCACGCCACAAAGAATCATGGGTACGGTTAGCCAAATCACAATGGGTTGACGCAGTTCTCCGAACATCAAAATAGTAATGACGAACATAAATCCAAAAGCGAGGGGGATTTTTGAGCCTAAAGCTGTGGTCGCTTCGATATTCGCTTCATATTCTCCGCCCCATTGAAGGGAGTAACCCTGGGGTAGCGTGATCGCATCGATCTGCTCCATGACCTGGGCCTGGATCTGTTGAGTGTTGTGCCCTGCGGGTGGATTACCCTGTGCAATGATCGTACGTTCTCTTTCTCTGCGAAAGATCGTTGTGTTTGCCGTTGTTAACTGAAGTTGATTCACAACCTGGGTCATTGGGATATAAGCTTGCCCGATAGGACTCCAGACTTCCCTATCCATCAGCTCGCCAATTTCGCCGCGTTCTTCTGCCGGCGCTCTAGCAATGATCGGCAGTAGTTTGTCTCCGTCTCGAAATAAGCTGAGAGGAACACCTAATGTGTTGTAGGAAAGCGCCCGGGCAACATCTTGTCTCGTGACGCCGGCGATGCGCGCATTGATCTCATTATACTCCGGTACCAATTGAAGCGACTGCGGTCGCCAATCGGTCTTCGTATCAATTAAGCCCTGCTTCAGATAAACATCAAGCGCCTGCCCCGATAGCTTGCGTAACACTGCCGCTTCGGGACCACTGAACCGGGCTTCAATTTTCGATTTGCCTGCCGGAGAGAATTCAGCACGGGATACCTGTACTGATGCATCCATTCGCAGAGCCTGCAGCTGAGCCTTCGTCTCAAGCATCATGCTGTTCATTTTTGTGACGTCAGCCACCCTGACCACAAACTGAGCATAGGCCGGGTTAGGTTGTTCAGGTTTCATT
>JBLHWY010000070.1:0-31789 GCA_047629195.1 Candidatus Azotimanducaceae bacterium | reverse complement strand
GAGCAACGATGAGGATAACGACTGTTTCGAATGACATTGTGCGTCTCCTTGGTTATTGCAGCCAGGACCCGACGGCGGGTTTGATGAACGCCGGCGGCAGGAAGCATTCGTACTTTCCTTTGTAGTATTCGAAGGAATCGCTGAACTCAGGCACCGGGGTCAGCGGTTCTTCGCGCTTCTCAAAACCCACCCCCGGTACGAAGGTGTTGCACTCGCCGGTATCTGGGTCGACCAAGGTAAGCAGAACCCATTCGCCGTCGAGCAGCTCCTGCAACGCGGGTTGCCGGCCGTAGATTGCGCCGGCAATTTCCGTTGTGGTCTCGACGATAAGTTGCAAGCGCATGGCCTCGTGCAATTCAGTCATCTGCGCGGGCAAACCGGTCCGCAGATCGCTCGCCGCGCCTTCCATGACCCCGAACAGGCCGGTGACGTTATGGGGCACCTTGGTATCGCAGCCGAAACTCTTGGGATCGACGGTGGAGAAGTAATACTCCAGGTTAATACCGGCGCCCACCGGGCCAACCGCGAGCAGAGTGCGTTCGAGAATCGTGCCGTCCGGGTCTTCCGTCGGATCGTAGGAGATATTGAAACCGCGACGGTCGAGAAAAATACTTTCACACACCGAGCGTCGCCCCACCACCGCGAAGGCATTGGTGCAATGACCCCATTCCGGACGCACCTGAGAAAGATCGAGCGAACGGCCCAGCACGTGTTTGAGCGAGACATCTGGCGAGGCGTCCTTGGGCGCGGATGCGAACCGGCGGCAGCGCTCGCGCGCGGCTAGTTTCGCAGCCTGCACAAACGTCTTGTACGCGTAGTCAAAGCGCTCATGCAGATGTGCGGGAATGTCTTGCGCGTCGCACACTGAGATCAGCGAAGAGGCGGTGTTGTGCTCTGCACCCACAAACCAAGTGTCGTCGGTGATGTCGATGCCCCGCTCACGCAGCCCGGCGCGCACCTGCGGGTTGTTGCACATAACGGCTTGCGCGCGCGCGTTGGGTGCACCGCGCTTGCCGCTGCACGCGCCGCAGTCATGCGCGTTCTCGTGCGGGTTATTCGCGCTATTCGAGCCGTGCGCCGCGGTAAACACAATAGGCGCGAAGTTACGCGTCAACCCGATACCGCGCAGAAAGGCCTCCATCATATTGACCTGCTCTTCGAGGGTGAAGCCGATCGGCTTGCCTTCAAGCGGCAGATGATGCGTATTCGCCTCCGCTTCACTGACCCGCGTAACCGTTAGCCGAGTTTGCACTGCCGGCACAAATGCCGAGCGCGCGGCGTGGGCCGCGGACGCCCAAGTGTGCGGGAAGAACAACCGACCGATCAGCGGAATGGCATGCAGAACACCCAGCAGGTTGATCATGAAAAACGAACCAACAACGTTGCGCTCGATTTCCCACAGGCCATCGCGTAGGGCCTCGAGCAACCGTGAGCGGCGCTGATGCACGGGATAGGTGCTTTCGAGCTCATGGTCGCGCGGCACCTCGAAGGTGCGATGCGCCGGTGTGCGTACCGCTGGGCACAAGGGGAAGGTGTAATGCGAGTCAACGCCCTGGTGGTCGTGTATCACACCCATGAAGCCGGCGGCGCCGATGGTTTCAATTTCTGGTTCGAGCTCACTGATTGCGCGATGCAAATTCTCCTCACGCTCGTCGATGCACAGGATCACCTGAGCCTTCGGCCGGTGATCGCGCGTGCGCCATTTGGTGCGCGCGACGTTCTGCCGGATCGGGTTGAGAATCTCGGTGCGGTAGTGGTACTCAAAGGCAACCAACCAAACCGCGCGGTGTTTTTTGGGCGGAAATTCTTCCAGGGCTGCAAACAGAGAGCGGACATCAGCCTCGCTGCACTCGCCCAGATCGGCGGCACTCAGACCCAGACACTGGCTTAACTTATACAACCGCCAGCCTTCGTCGGCTGCGCGGCGCGCTTCTTTTTGGCTATCGCGATACACCCACACCTGATCGGCAAGCGCCGCCCACCGATCATCCTCGTGCGCGCTTGTCGCTGTAGTGTCATCGGCGAGCCGGCGCGCACGCTCGGCCAGGTAGTCAGGCAACTCGCCGGCATGGAGCTCGTGACGCACGAAATACTCGTGCAGATGCGCAGCGAAATATTGTTTGACGTCGGCGACGCCAGGTTTTATTTGCCAATGCAGATGGAAACCTCGATTGACCAGCAGCGACTGGCAGAACAAACGCACGGCCAGATATTGCATGATGTCGATCGGCCGCGACACCTGCTGGGGATAGGCCGGGTTCGTTTGCCGCCAATAAGTCATGCCCGCCCAACCTTTCAATTCCGCAAGCAACGGCGCGCAGTAACCCGCCCACTGCTCTTCGGCGATACCGAGTTGTTGCAGTTGCTGTATCACCTGGTCCACCGCCAAGGTGGGCATGTGTTGCACAGTCTGTTTCCAGTCGGTGACACCATCGATATCGAAGCTACTGTCGCTCAACACCAGGTTGCGCCATGATTCATAAAACCCCAACGCGCGCCCGGGCAAATGCCACGCCGCAAGACCTTCGTCGAAGAAGGCCGTGCAGACTCTGATCATGTATTGGTTAACACGCTCGATGACATTGTCACCCGTCAGTGCCTGCAACAAATCGGCGTGCGTCGAACCCGCGCCGAGCGCGGCGATGTCCTGCCGCAGAGATTGTTCGGCCTGGGCCTTCATAGCTAGGCGTGGATCTCTGGCGCGCAACTTTTCGAGCAATGCGAGTTCGGTTTCCACCGGCTCAGTGCGCATCGAGACCAACGCCTCCAAGGCGTCAAAGCCGCGACGCATGATCTGGTCGTCGCCCAAATCATGCAATACCGCCCAGCATAAGCGAGCGAGATCGATCGCGCCTACCTCCTCGGCTGCTGTTCCCGTTCCCAGCCTCTCCAACTCCACGCGCACCAAGCCAGAAATGTCGGCGCGCTCGTTCGGGCTGAGCCCAATTGCGGGTCCACCCCAGCGCTCCATGCTGCGGCTCTGGTCCGCCAACGCTTCGACCATGCTCGCTTGTTGGTCATGGGCATCGAGTGATTGTGCGTTGGTGCTTGAAAATGGATCGTTCAAGGAGAGCAGTCCCAGCGCTGCACCCCACAATGCAGTGGCGACATATTCTTCGATGTTGTGTTCAAAGTAGCTGGCTATTTGAGCGTAACCGCCGCCGATGTTGGTTTCGCGGCGCAAGACGTTGGCGGTGCCATCGCGTTCCGTGCTAATCCACAATCGGCGAGCCTGCTCAAGTTGCGACGGCGCGCCGACCACAGCGGCTAGTTTCTTATCGACGCAAACCAGGTAACCCGCTCGGCGATCGGCTGGAATTTCCAGACTGCGCAACAGGACGTCTGTCGCCTCGTCGAGTTGAATGCCCTGGGCCAGGCCCAAACGCACTTGGTTAAGCGCGTGACCCGGAAAATCCAGGCGTAGATGTTGTTGCAGCCAATCTGACAGCGTCCAATCAACACCCACACGCGCAATTGACGCGGCCAGCTCGGCCTTGCCCTTTTCCATCAAACCCGCTCGCGTCGCTTCGGGTAGATCGCCATGCAGCTTGCGCGTCGCGCCTTCCTCCTCCGCCGCGTAGCGCATCTGCGTCTGGCTCAAGGCGTCGATGCCGCGAATCATATGCGCGCGAAAAATCTCGCCCGCCTCGACCTCTCGGCCATCGATGCTTGCGACAACTCTGGTCTGATCGAGATTCTTACGGCGTGACAAGGCCCAGTCGAGATCGCGATCGGTGATGCGGCCAGCCATGTAGCGTTCGCGGCTCATCGCGTTGGACTCATAGCCTTGCGCACCCAGGAACGACTCGGCGCGCTCGATGGCGTCCTCGAAATGCAGGTGCTGCAAGCCGAATAAAGTGTTGTTGTGGACAAAAGTAATACTCATCGGACCTTGTTCCGAGAGCATGTGGCAATAGTGTTCGAGGTGATGCTTGAACTGCTCACGCATTTCGTTGGTAACGTTCGAACCGCCATGCGCCGCAAGTTTTGCGGCGCCATCATGTTCGACGGCGGCTTGAGCTGGACTGACTTGATCGGTCATGGTAATGGGAAAGCCTCTGCGGAAACGCTTAGCGTGGCCTTCATCAGATCAAGCAGAGGGCCGGGGAAGATGCCGATGGCGACCGTGAGCACGGCAAGTACGGTTGCCGGGATCATCTCGCGAGCATTCATATCCTTGAGATGTTCCCATTTCGGATTGAAAGTACCCGTGAACAGTCGTCCGATGGTGCGGAAGGTGTAAGCCGCGGTCACCAGAATCCCGACGCTGGCGATAATCGAATACAGGCCGAAGCGTTCATAAGCCCCGACCAGCGCGTGGAACTCGCTGATAAAACCAGCAAGGCCCGGTAAACCCATCGATGCGAGCAGGGCCAGGGACATGAACACCGCGTAGACAGGCATGTTGCGTGACAGACCGCTAAATTCGGTGAGGTCGCGGGTATGGGCGCGCTCGTAAATCACACCCACTAGCAGGAACAGACCGGCGGTGATGATGCCGTGGGTGACCATCTGCATAACCGCGCCGGTAAACCCAGTCGCCGTCAAAGCGGAAACACCCAACAGCACGAAGCCCATGTGACTCACCGAGGAGAACGCGACCATGGCTTTCAGGTCAGTCTGCCGCCAGGACATCAGAGAGCCGTAAGTGATATTGATCATAGCGATCACGAACAGGATCGGTGCAAACCATTCGATGCCTTCGGGCAAAAGCACGCCAGCGCGAATCAAGCCGTAAGCGCCCATCTTGAGGAGCACGGCGGAGAGGAACATAGACACCGGCACTGGCGCCTCGACGTGTGCCAGCGGCAGCCAGCCGTGCAGCGGGAAGGCGGGAATCTTTACCGCGACACCGAGCAGGAAGCCGGCGAACAGCATAATCTGGAATTCCGTGCTCCAGGCTGAACTGGCCTGCATCAACGCAGCGAAATCGAAGGAATGCCCCGGCGAATTAACGTAGGCGGCAATGATGGCGAGCAACATGAACACCGAGCCGCCCAGCGTATAGAGAAAGAACGACAGGCTGGCCGGACCACGACGCTCGCCACCCCAGACGCCAATAAGAAAGAACATCGGCACCAAGGTGATTTCCCAGAACATGTAGAACAGGAACCAATCCTGCGCCATGAACACGCCAAGCACGGCGAATTCCAGCAGCATGAACCAGGCGAAGTACGCCTTTATATGCTCCTTCATTCCGAGCGAGGCGATGAGACAGGCGGGCGTGATCAGAGTCGTCAGCAACACCATCGGCAGGGACAAACCGTCTAACGCCAACCGGTAAGTCATTCCCAGTTCAGGCACCCACTCGACGATTTCGGCGAACTGCAATCCCCCTGAAGCCGGAGCAAAACTGCCCAGTAGGCGCCAGGCCAGCACAAAGCTGACGCTTGAACCCAGTAACGCGATGCTTTGTATCGCCCTGATCTGCGTCTTCGGCAGCAAGCAAATGGACACGGCGCAAAGCAAGGGCGACCAGAGTATCGCGCTCAAAATGCCAAATGAACCATTCACGATGTCACCCTTGAAGCACCCAAATCAAATTCGACCTAAGGAAAGCAAGTAATTGTTCCTAACGTAGCAGTTTCTAGATACAGTAACAATGTGCATCTTCTAATACATGCAGATAACAAGATTGATAATTATGTTGTTTGCTGATTGGCCGATGGACTAAATCTGCAGGAATCGGGAAGTTAGTTATGCCTAGTCGTGTAATAATTGCCAAAGAACTCGCTGAAGTATTCAAGGTTGCTGCGCACGCAGACCGTATCCGTCTTATCGAGGAATTGCACCGCGGCGAAATGGACGTTAACACGCTGGCGGAAGCGTTAAGCTTGCCGGGTCCGCGAGTGTCGCAGCACCTCAGCCTACTTCGCGCGCACCGAATCGTCGAAGAAAGACGTGATGGACACCACCACATGTACAAGCTGATCCAACCCGAAATAGCGCAGTGGATCGTCGATGGAATCGCGTTCGTTGAAGGCAGGGCTAGTGCCGTTTCAAAATCGAAAATCAATGCCGCGCGCCGATTGTGGTCGGGCGACTAGTTACATAGTTTAACACAACGAATACTAGGAGTTATCTATGCCACATTTTGCAGCCGGCGTCGTCCGTTTCCAAAAGGAAGTGTTTCCAAAAAAGCAGGCGCTGTTTCAAAAACTTAGTCTCGGACAATCGCCAGAAGCGTTATTCATAACGTGCTCTGACTCGCGAATCCAAACCGAGGTGATCACACAAACAGATCCTGGCGAACTGTTTATTTGCCGTAACGCCGGTAACATCGTGCCCCCGCATACGAACCATGGCGGTGCGATGACGGCCTCGATCGAATTCGCCGTTAGCGCCCTCAAGGTGCCGCATATTGTGGTATGCGGCCACACTGAATGTGGCGCAATGAAAGGGGCTGTACAAGAAGGCGCGTTGGATTCCTTACCGCATATGAAGGAATGGCTGGGCTACTCGAAGGCCGCGGTAGACATCGTAGCAGCGCTTGGAGAAGGGAAAACTGATGCGGAAAAAATGATGATGCTATTGGAACAGAATGTTGTAATGCAGTTACATCATTTAAAGACCCATCCTACGGTCGCCACGAGTCTAGCGTTAGGCGAGCTGCAGTTACACGGCTGGGTTTACGATATTGCAACGGGGGAAGTTCATGCGTACGACGAAGAACAAGATACGTTTATCGCAGTGAGTGAACGCTATGCTGAATCTATCGAGCGACTCTCGACTTAGGGCCAAACTGAATTGCTGATTGCGGATACTAACTGGAGCAAGTGAATGAAGTTTTTTGATACGTCAAATTTACGTGGTGACATTTACGGCGGTGTGACGGCCGGGGTTGTCGCTTTGCCACTTGCGCTGGCGTTCGGCGAGGCTTCCGGTGCGGGACCTATCGCCGGATTATGGGGCGCAATCATTGTTGGTTTTTTCGCCTCATTATTTGGCGGTACAGCCCCTCAAGTATCCGGGCCGACTGGGCCAATGATAGTTGTCTTCGCCGGAGTGTTTGCATCGTTACACGGCGATCTGTCTTTAGTATTCGCGGCAGTAGTGCTAGCCGGTCTGTTACAAATTTTGTTCGGGTTTCTGAAATTCGGGCAGTACATCAGACTCGTCCCATACTCTGTGATATCAGGATTTATGAGTGGCATCGGGTGCATCATAATCGCATTGCAACTCGCTCGAATATTTGGCCACGAGCCTGAGGGTCGCGGCACTATCCCAGCGCTACAGGCGGTTCCTGACGCAATAATGGATCCGAACTTTTCTGCACTCGCGCTCGGCGTTGTAACCTTGGTTTTGATCTTTAAATGGCCACCAAGTTGGGGTAAGTACGTCCCCGGCCCGCTGGTAGCGCTGGTGGTAGGGACGCTGCTTAGTCTCGTACTAGCGGAGGTACCGGTGCTGGGTAACATTCCAACCGGTTTCCCGGAATTTATATTGCCCGCGGTTTCCCACGAAACGTTTGCGATCATTCTCGAAGCTGCTTTTGTCCTCGCCTTACTTGGCGCTATAGATAGCCTGCTGACATCGCTTGTTGCCGACAATATGTCGCGGACCAGGCACGATTCCAATCGCGAACTGATCGGGCAGGGTATCGGTAACACCGTGGCCGGTTTTTTCGGCGCGATTCCTGGTGCGGGTGCCACGATGCGCACCGTCGTTAATATTAGAACCGGCGGCAAGACGAAGCTATCGGGCATGATCCACGCACTGCTATTACTAGCGGTCGTGATCAGTCTCGCCCCGCTCGCCGAGAAGATTCCGCATGCGGTGCTAGCCGGGATTCTGATCAAAGTTGGCTACGACATCATCGATTTTTCTTATCTCAAACACGCTCACAAGGGTCCGCGCTGGGATCTTGTGCTAATGGCCTTAGTCCTCGGGCTGACGGTGTTTGTCGACTTGATTACCGCTGTTCTGGTCGGCGTCGTTCTTGCTGCTTTGGCTTTCGTTAAAATGCTGGCTGACGGGCAACTCGCGGAGTTGCAAGGCGGCGATTCACGAGTTGTTACATCAGAGGAGCGCACGCTGATCGACCAAATGGGAGGGCGAGTCATGCTTTTTGAATTCGGTGCCCCGCTGAGCTTCGGTGCCGCCGCCGATCTAGGTCACCACATACGCGGTTTGGTACCAAAGGACACGCATGCAATGATTTTAGACTTCTCGCGCGTATCGTTTATTGACGTTTCCGCAGCGCGGGCGGTCGAAACTATTGCATGCGACGCGAAGCTTTCAAATACGACGGTTTACGTCACCGGCATGAGGGCCGAGGTGCGTAAGAACCTGCACGGTCTTAACGCTGACCATTGCTTACCCGATGACACCTACTACGAAGATCGGGTGGACGCTCTGCGCGCGGCCGTTATTAATTTGGAGGAAAAGTCTACGGACTGACCGAGTCGGACTATTACGGTCGATCTCCTGACGAAATAGGAGGTTAACTCTGTTGAATCGCTCAGATGATTATAGGGCTTGTCGTAATCATGTCGTTATATGAATTCAATCAGCGATGGATTTAACGAACCGCGCCTACATGGGCACTGAGCGCGCACAAGTCACGAGTTTAGGTCGGTGGTCCTAAAGTGGCCGAACTCAGCCGGATGAGCTATCTGAGCGATATTATAAACAGGGTTTGATCAAAACTGGTTCATCCCCCGTTAAGTGGGTAGAGCCCAAATGGTGGGTTGTGTCTGGGGATGCAGCTTCGTTTGGGGCTCTCGTTCATTCAGGGAATGAACTGCCGCTGTGCAATTCGGGAAATATAACCCAATTAAGTTTCGCTCGCGAAACATAATTGGCGGAGAGGGAGGGATTCGAACCCTCGGTGAAATTTCTCCCACACTACCTTTCCAAGGTAGCTCCATCGGCCGCTCGGACACCTCTCCTAATAAACTCGTAGATCAATTACTTAAAATGATTCCCGACTAAAAAAGGGGTCGGAGTCACTCTTGAAAAGAGAAAAATGACTTCGACCCCTTATTGGCATCCTACTTTACAAGCGGGATGTCGTCTTGATCAGATGGTTCGTGATCTATAGTTCACCTCAGCCGCATCCCGGCACATAAAGTCGTCGCTACCGTTGCTCCCTTCCAGGCCTGGCGGAGTTCACAATTATTTATTGCGAGAGGACCGAGGTGAGCGCGGATTATATATCAATGAAAAATATTTGCAGGCTTTTTGTCGTTTCTCGGAAGATATTTTTGTGGCGCTTTGGATGTATCAGTTTGATCATCAGCATGCTGGGTATTTTACGCGTTGGGATGGCGCTTAGTTTTAAAACGCGGGGCTACGGAATCGGCAAAAATCTCATAACTTCGATTGGTGTTGGCCTTGTTTGCCCAATTGTGGACCGGCAGCAAGTATGTGCCGAATCCTCCTGTTTGATCAACTAACCGTTCTATTTGACTGATGGCGTCCGCTGGTGTTCCTATCACTGCAAAGCCATTCTGAATAAGCGCTTCTGCAAGTTCGGTACCGCTCAGAGAGTCAGAGCATAGACCCAATGCAGTATATGGTTGCAGCCAGCTATCAATGCCGTGCAGGACCTGTGAAATTGCTTGTTCTCTGGTCTCGGCCAAGTGCATGGGCCCGACCAGAGACCAGTTAGAGCGATTTGCGAAATGATTATTTTCTTGAGCTTTGCGTGAATATATCTCCCAATGGCTGGCAAGGGCATTGAAGCCTCCTGGCGCCGTTGCGCCAATTGAAACAAGCCCAATATCATGTGTGCCAGCTATCCGAGCGCTTGCTGGTGAAACCTGTGCAGCTATCGCTAGCCCGATTGCGCTTCGAAATTCGAGTTGGTCTAATCGCTTAGTTGCCTCGATGGCTGAATCAGGAACATCACTTGGGTTGAGCGCTAGGCCAACAGAAATATTTTTCGTCGTTTGGCTTATGCTTGAGATAGCAGACTTAAATGCAGAAATTTCAGCTGGATTAAAAGTGTTGGTGAAAAACCACACATCATCAAATCCAAGCATATCCAAAAGCTTGATGCTGGCTAAACGAGCCTCAATGTCAAAAGGTTCAACTTGGAATAATGAGTGGGGCAAGATGGCGCCAAATTTTATATTACTCATGGTTATTGGATATCCTTTTGGGAATAATGGGCAGTCAGAACACATCCGTCAAATAAAAGCTCACCGGAGTCGAAGTTGTTGAATGAGATAGTTGAACAAGGCGTTAAGAATCCTGCAATTCGCACAGAGATGGTTGAAGCGAACGGTTTGAATTTCGAGGTAGACAAGTGTGGTAGCGGTAACAAGCTAGCGATTTGCTTGCATGGATTTCCTGAGCATAGTTACTCTTGGCGCTATCAATTACCTTTTCTTGCCGAACTTGGTTATGAAGCATGGGCACCAAACTTGCGGGGCTACGGTGGATCGGATAAACCCGAAGGTATGGAAAACTACGCCATGGAACACTTGCTGGCAGATGTTGCGGGACTGATCGATCAAGCAGGGAAGGAGGAGGTCGTCCTAATCGCTCATGACTGGGGTGCCGTCATCGCATGGCAATTCGCGATACAAAAGGTACGGGATATTAGTCACCTGATTATCTGTAATGTGCCGCATCCAGGGCCAATGGATAAAGCGTTCAAAAATGGTTTTTCTCAGTTAAAGAAGTCCTGGTATATCTTCTTTTTTCAGATCCCTTGGTTACCTGAGTACCTGTTTAGTAGAAACGATAGTCAATCAATTGCTGACATGATTCTGCATTCCAGTTGTGATCCGTCCATGTTTCCGCAAGCGGTACTTGAGGTTTACAGGAAGAATGCGAACCAGCCTGGCGCTCTGACAGCGATGATAAATTACTATCGCGCTGCTCTTAGAAAGCGAGACGGCTTTGCCACAGAACCCTTTGAGGTGATTGAGGCGCCAACTTTAATGATCTGGGGCGAAGATGATGTTGCGCTGACGAAAGAGTCAACTTTTGGTACTGAAGAATATGTACGCGAATTTCAAATTCGATATCTTCCGAGAGTGTCACATTGGGTCCAGCAAGAAGCACCTGATGCGGCGAACCAGATGATAGGTGCATTCTTGAGCTCTAAGCCGATACCTGAAATGAGTTGGGAGATGAAGCTCTCGGATAGTTATTCGGACAGTTAGCGCAGGTATTATCGAAAAAGCATCAGGTTACTGTGCTATTTTTCCAGGTGTTTGGCGAATATCTTTTTCATCCTTCCTTCACCCTTACGTTGGCTCAGCCATCCATTGACATATTGCTGCCAAATCATATCTCTGGGTAGCAGGAATGCCTTTTCCTGAAAACTTAAGGTTTCGCCCGGCATGGCAGCGCAAAGTTCAGGATGTGATTGTGCTTGCACAGTGACTTCAATGGCATCGGTAATCATGATATCCGCGCGGCCAGCGATTATCTCATCGAATATGGTTCTATTATTTTCGTGAACCAAGATATTAGCGTTTTTAATATTCTTGCGGACAAACTTCTCGTTTGTTCCACCGGGATTAACGATGAGTCGAGTTGTTGCTAAATCGATGAGTTCAAGTTTGCTGAATTTTGCCGTGTTTTCACATCGAACAATTGGTGTTTTTCCGCCAGAGTGATATGGATTCGAAAACAGCGCAGACTTTTGGCGTTGTAGATTTTTTGAAATGCCGCTCATTCCAATATCGAATGCGCCATTTGCCAGATCTTCCATCAGTGTCGGCCAAGAAGTTTTTATTAGCGAAAGTTCGACTCCAAGTGATGCCGCCAGATCCTGGGCGAGTTCGATATCGATCCCTTCGTAAGCATCTTCTTTCAGATAGGAGAACGGCGAATAATCTCCAGTTGTTCCAACCCTGAGTTGTCCTGTTGCAACAATCTGATCAAGGTGAGTCTCGAATTTATCAATCTCGAACAATGCACGAAATAGTGCGTGTTTGGTCGCATCCGATAAGCCCTCAACGTGCACAGATCTCACGAATCTATTAGCGAGTGATCGATCTGTGAGGGGGTAGGAGTCTGAAATTGCCTCGACAATCGATGTTCCCATTGTGAGTAATTTAGGGCGGATGTCCTTTTGGAGATCGGCTTGTGGGGGTTCGAATTTTCTATTGCCTGCCCATTCATCAAACCAGTACCGCTGAATCTCTTTCGCCGCCTCAATTTGCATTGCAAAGAAAAAGCGGCTGGAGGCGGGCGTAAGGCCATAGGTTAGTGCATCAGCCGCAGCTTTTTCGATGACAATGGATTCCCTGTCTAGGTCTTCGATGGCTATTTTATTTTGCCATTTTGTGGCCGCCACGTCCTTCATCAAGTCTAATCGGTAGCCGACTAGATCGAAAAGCAGGTCCACCTTCCGCGCAGCATGAGGGTTTTGAGTCCCGCTGCTTGACGCAGCGATAGTTTGACTCGCCCATGCGCAGAGCGTGATGAAAAAGATGAGGCTATTCAGTCTGATTGTCATTACAATTTCACTGGTCTTTTGATGATCATATCACGAGATGTAATTTCACAAGATAGAATTTCGGCGGCGGAACCCTTACATTAATGCTTTTAAATCATGGCTATGGTAGTTTGCCACGCGAAAAAGACATCCGCGAATTCAGGAAGCTAAAGTTAGCAAATAAAGCACAACTAGGAAAATAATATGTCTGAAGCACTTTTGTATCAACAAGAAGGCCACATCGTCACGCTGACCTTGAACAAACATGAAACCAGAAACGCCATCTCAGAAGACGAAATGGTGGATGCAATTGTGGCTGCCTGCGCTCGGATTAACGCAGATAACTCTGTTCGGGTTGCGATTATCACCGGTGCAGGTAGTGCATTTTCTTCCGGCGGAAACGTCAAGGACATGCGCGACAAATTGGGCATGTTTGGCGGCAGCGGTACAGAAATTCGCGACGGTTATAGAAATGGCATCCAAAGGATCCCGTTAGCGATTCAACAGCTGGAGGTGCCAATAATTGCCGCAGTAAACGGTGCTGCAATTGGTGCAGGCTGCGATCTGACGATGATGTGTGATATGCGGATAGCATCTGAGAAGGCGCTATTTGCTGAGAGTTTTGTCAAAGTAGGTTTAATCCCCGGTGATGGTGGAGCTTGGTTTTTGCCGCGAGTTATCGGCATTTCTCGAGCCAACGAAATGGCGTTTACCGGTGAACCTGTCAATGCGGACACTGCGCTGGCATGGGGTATGGTTTCTCGGGTCGTTGCGCCGGAAGAATTGATGAATGCAGCGAATGAGCTGGCTGGCAGAATCGCGGTCAATCCACCAAAGGCTTTAAGAATGACCAAGAAGCTTTTGAAAGAGGGAGAACATATGCAGTTGCCTTCGATACTGGAAATGTCTGCAACGCTGCAGGCACTTGCTCATCAGACCAAAGACCATGCAGAAGCAGTGGACGCGATCATTGAAAAACGGACGCCTAAGTTCACAGGTGAATAAAGGTAGATGGTGACATTAATTTCCTTGTTGAATCTGTTGTGAAACATTTACCATGAAGTTGGGGTTTTGCATCTACAAGTATTTCCCGTATGGCGGCCTGCAGAGAGATTTCATACGCATGGCACGGGAGTGTATTCGTCGTGGTCACACGGTGCGTATATTTGTGCTTAAGTGGGCGGGGCCTATTCCAACTGATTTAGATGTCACAGTGGTTCCCGTCAGCGCGCTGTTTAATCATACCAAGTATCGGAAGTTTTCAGAGTACTTGGCGCGCGCGCTTGAGAGTAATCCAGTGGACTGCGTCGTCGGCTTCAATAAAATGCCAGGCTTGGACGTCTATTACGCTGCAGATTCCTGTTACGAAGAGAAAGCACGTTCTCAGCGTGGCTGGTTATACCGTAAGATGAATCGCTACAAGCACTTTGCAGAGTATGAATCTGCTGTTTTTAGTGAAGCCAGCTGTACCGAGATACTAAGCATATCTGATGTTCAAAAACCTTTTTTCATTCAACATTACCACACTCAAGAAAGTCGATTTCATACCCTTCCACCCGGAATCTCCCGCGATAGAATAGCGCCAACCAATGCAGAAGCTATTCGCCGTGAAAAACGCAAGGAATTAGGCCTGAAGCAGACCGACAAATTGATTTTGTTGGTTGGCTCTGGTTTCGTTAAAAAGGGGCTGAAGCGTGCGATTTTGGCCGTCGACTCGCTGCCAACCGAGTGGCGAAAGAGAGTAAAATTTATTGCAATCGGCGAAGACAATGCGCGTAGATTCAACCGCCTAATTAAACGGTTAGATTTAGAGAGCAACGTAAAAATACTGGGCGGTACTGGTGATATTCCGGCCTTCATGCTTGCCGGTGACTTTTTATTGCATCCCGCACTCGATGAGAATGCTGGCATGGTCTTGTTGGAAGCGATGGTTGCTGGGCTTCCAGTACTAACCACGGAAATTTGCGGATATGGTCATTATGTTAAATCTGCCGAGATGGGTCGCTTGATTCCAGAGCCTTTCCAGCAGAAGTGTTTGAATCAGACCTTACTCGCTATGTTAGTACATAATCATCGAGAGCGATGGCGTGAGAATGGATATAACTTTGCTCAGAGCGCTGATATTTATTCTCTGCCCCAAAGAGCTGTCTCCGTTATCGAGGAAGTGATGAATCGAAATTAGGTTTGCTGGCTATATTTTTTAATGACTAGTAAACATCATCATTTTTGTTAGGGCGTGTCTTAAATCGCCGGTGAAACCACCAGTACTGTTCTGGCGCTTTTGCAATTGCTTGTTCTAGCAAGCAGTTGATTTTGTTTACGTCCTCCGTATCGGACGCAGAAGGAAAGTGTTCTATTGGGCCCTCAATACGGATGGTGTATTTTCCTGTTTTAATATTTCTAAAATGACTGTAAGAAACCACAGGCGATCCGGTGATTTTGGCAATTCTGGAGGTTGCAGTGATTGTGGCTGCGGGCACACCAAAAAAAGAGCTGAAGATAGCATTTCGGCGCCCATAGTCTTGGTCTGGCCCATACCAGACAATATGCCCTTGTTTCAAATTATGGATGACTCGACGAATATCATTGCGTTCGATCGCTTCGGGAAAGTTTTGCTCACGACCATTGGTCATAATAGCCTCCAGCAGCAAATTTTTATTGCGACGGTACATGACATCAAATGGGACATAGCGCCCTAAGGCCGCTCCACAAATGTCCAGTGTAGATAAGTGCATGCCCATTAAAATCACACCCTTACCCTGAGCTTGGGCGCCCCGCAGTATATCAAGTCCTTCGATTTCTACGCGTCCGAGGATCGAGTCTGGCCCCCGCAACCAGGCAAAGCCGGTCTCAATAATGCTAATCCCACCGGACTTAAAGGTCTCTTGGGTCAGGTTAATCAGTTCATCCGGAGTTTTATCTGGAAAGCACAGTTGAAGGTTGATTTCGACGATGTGCCGTCTTCTTTTTGCAATCTGATAAGTCAATTTACCGAGGCTTTCTCCCACGATGACCCTTAAAGGATGCGGCAACATGACCAACACTCGAAATATCAACAGACCAATCCATGTTAGCCAGTATTTAGGGTGGAGAAAGGCAGGCTTTGTGAGTAATTTCAGCATGGGAATAATAACTTGATAGGGTGGGTGCCAAGCTTAAGGTTAATCGTAACGCTATAGTAAACCTGAGGTTCAATAGAGCAATGCGATGGTACCGAATTCAGCTCAATCGAGATACAGTTAGCTTACTACTTAAAGAGAATTTTGGCGCCGGCATTGAAACAACTGATCGTTTTCCGACTAAACTCGTGGGCAAAATTATTTTGATGACTTTAGCATCAAAGCCAATTCTATTGGGCTGCGTACTAGGTATCAGGAATATTTTCAGTTCCCCAGGATAATCGAAACCAGTCAGATTCGTGAATTATTCAAAAGTTGCGGATTTGGCTCGATAGAGAAGCACGGTGGTATTTTAGACAAATCTGAGGAGCCCGAGGAGCCCTAGGAAATAGGGGGAGGCGGCTACGCGGAAGTTTGCGCAACTCGCAGACGCATTTATCTAAGACAGGCATAAAGTCGTTGTTGTGGCTGCTGGCGATAGTGAACGAGCGCGTATCGGTGCCCATTATCGATTTTCTTAAGCGCTATTGGTATCCCGCTAGTTGCTCTATTTGGCCCCACCGAGCTTGTGTTCGAAACTATTAATACATGTTCTCTCTGACGGTTGAAAAAATTCGATCTGAGGGGCATGCTGTTCTAAGAGATGTGACGCAGTGACGTGAAATCTGGAATTGCAGCGTTAACTTGTTATACTGATTAAAATTTGACCTTTGGCGTTTTGGTGAATGGGCGAAATTCCTGCTACAGCGACAATCATTACCCTCAATGAATCTGAGAATATTGTCCACTGCATTAACAGTGTTCAATTCTTCGATGAGATCTTGGTAATTGATTCAGGCAGTACTGATGACACCGTCAAGCTAGCGGAACAAGCGGGTGCGCGAGTTATTCATAACCCATGGCCAGGCTTTGGCTTACAAAAACAGTTAGCCTTCGACAACGCGACCCACGATTGGGTCTTCAGTATTGATGCAGATGAGAGAGTATCCCCACGGCTCAAAAAATCGTTAGTCGAACTCTTCTCTCAGCCCTCTCAGCCCTCTGGAACGCCGCCATTCAATGGTTATCTGATCAATCGTTGTAACCATTTTATGGGCCAAGCACTGCGACATGGCGAAGGCTACCCTGATTGGTTGCTAAGGTTATCAAATCGTACAAAAGCGAAATGGAGTGAAGACCCCGTTCATGAAAAGATCCAATTCTCAGGTGAAAAGGGTAAGCTAATTGGAGACCTTGATCACCACACTGAAGGTCAGATCGGCTCCTATTTGGTTAAGCAAAATAATTACACCACTCTGCAAGCACGAAGTCTTTTTGAAAAAGGTAAGAAGGCAAGCAGCTGGAAATTAGTTGCGTCACCACTAGTAAGATTTCTGAAATTCTACTTCTTAAGGCTTGGTCTGCTTGATGGCGTACCTGGCTTTGTTCATATCTCAATAGGCTGTTTCAATAGTTTCTGTAAGTATGCGAAATTACGCGAATTGCAAAAGTGTAAAGATTCCTGATATTACCCTCTCTTTTTAAACCGTGTTTCTAACCTATTATGCATGAACGTTCGACTCCTCGAAGATGGCTAATCCTAGCTCATAGTTTCAACATGGATGGTCGGGCTGCAAGTCAGACTGTCACGGATAAGATTGCTCACCTATTAGATGAGGGCATTACGCCTGTCGTCCTGAGTGCGGTGACAGGGCGTAAAGACACCCAAATTAAACACCATCAACTTTTACCTTGGGGTCCGTCTGGCCTGCGGTTTGATTTTCGTCACCTGGTTGCCAAGAAATTTGGTCGAGGTTGGCGCTATCGCATCAGCACCTTGCTCGTTTCAATCCTGTTGCTTCCATTTATAATCATAGAGCGGCTAGCACTTGGTCTGACTCACCATGCATCTTGGACGCTGTCGGCCTATCACAAAGGCAAAAGCCTGATGGCTCAGAATGACTTCGAGGTTATATATTCTTCCGGGGGCGCGTGGTCGGCACATCAGGCAGCTGCAATGCTTAAGCGAAAGACTGGTGTTACCTGGATTGCCGAGATTCATGACCCCATGGTTATTCGGGATGATCCTCGGGATGACGGTAGTAGGCCTAGAAACTCGAGAAAAGACCGTTATTTACAGAAAGTTGAGGAGACTATCTGTCGTGATGCCGATCACGTCTGGTGGTTTACACAAGATGCGCTTGAGTTCGCAAAAATAAGAAACCCAAATTTAGCTAACAAAGGTTTTGTGGTACTGCCAGGTGCTGAGCCCCCGGTTTGTCATCATCATCATGAATACAGTGACACCCTTAACATAGCTCATTTTGGGTCGCTTACGGAGGATAGGTCGTTGGGGCCAGTGTTGAGGGCGCTTGAGAAATTTTTTACAGATCACCCGAAAGCAAAGACCGTAATGAAACTTCACATCTATGGTTCTGATCTTGATAGCGTCGCGAAGCAAGCGTTAGAGCAATTAGAGCTTCCAGAGATCGTTGTTAACCACGGGCGATTAGAGACTGACCCACTCACCGGCAAGTCCGGGCGAGAACGGGTGATTGAAAAGATGTACGAGGCCGATGTCCTACTTCTATTGCATGGCGACTATGAGTGGTGTGCCGAGTATATTCCCTCCAAGTTGTACGAGTATTTCTGGGCTCGTCGTCCTGTTGTGGCTGTGACCAATAGGAATGCGTTTTTGGATCAACTATTAGCCAAGCATAATAGTTATATCTGTCACACCCATGATGAAGTTTCAATTCTGGCAACCTTCGAAGAACTTTGGAAGGATTGGCAAGCAAGTAATCTACGGGAATTTGAAGGTAGGCCTGTCTCCGTGAATGACGCCGTTCGAAAAATTCTAGATCGCGTCACTGAGACAAAGACAAAGGTTTCCGCGCCTGATGCATGAAGTCAGCCTGTTCTGTAAGAGTTACCACAGAGACTTTTTGAGGCTCAGAAGGTTGCTTGAGAGTATTGCGAAATTTAATCGAGATAACATTCCTGTCTATGTCTGCACGCCTAAGAATGAACACGCGATACTAAAAAAGGTTGTTGGAACAGCCTTTGATTTTCAATGGGTAAGTGATGAAGAAATCATCAGTTCTAATAGTCTCGTGTTGCAGGGCAGTACGTCGAAGACATCACCCTATGTTGCTCAGGGGATTATTAAAGCAGAGTTTTGGCGACTTAGGACATCTGAGAATTACCTGTGTATAGATTCTGATAGTCGTTTTTTGCGAGATTTTTATAGATCTGACTTTATTCACCCATCGGGTATTCCTTTTACTGTTATTCATGAGAACAAAGAACTCTTGCAGATGGCGCGGAACCGCGGCAAGCATCGGGTCGTAGCAGATTACTTTAGCGAAATGGAAGCAGTGCGGAAGTATTTCCCTAGAACTGGTCCTGACTATTCCTTTATGCCATCTCCTTTTCTTTGGTCTGCAAAAGTATGGCAATCACTCGAAACTGAAATGTTAGCGCTAAATGGTGAAACCTTATGGGACGTCGTTGATCGTGGCATTGGCGAGTATCACTGGTATGGAGAAGCTTTGTTGGCCTATGAAGCGATACCGATTTATCCAGTTGAACCATACTTTCGTGTTTATCATTACGACTGGCAATACTATTTGTTGAAAAGAATGGGGGAAAATGAACAACGTGTCGCTGACAACTTTATGGGCATCATTTATCAATCGAATTGGGAATTTGAAATGGACTATGGCGTCCATACCAAGTCTTTTGTTTCAAGGTCTCTCAGAAGGCTGAAACGCGGTGCTCGTTGGCTCGAGAGCTATTTTTAGGATCTGATTATCCGCTCAGTCTCTTAAGAAACCTATTCAATCTCAAGTAAATCGTACTTTTTAAGATAACCCCGCAGTTGATGGTACGTTACTCCTAATGCTTCAGCCGTTTTCTTTTGATTGAATTGACTAGCTGCCAAGGCATTCTTGATTAGACTAATTTCATAGTCCCGCACGGACTTTCTGAAGTCGAGTGGAAAATCATATATGGCAGTTATAGGCGGAACAACTGAGCCCATGCTGACGCCTTTGTCTTCAGACTCTGTCTGAATAACAACTTCATTTGGTTGTGCTAAGCGGTAAGGCGAATCAAAAGGATCCAGTGAAATGAGATCTACCGGAGAGTCAGGATCCAGACTTCGGTAAATGCTACGTTCAACCACGTTTTTGAGTTCTCGAATATTTCCAGGCCAATGGTAACTTTTTAGCACTTTCCTTGCGGCGAGTGAAAATCCAGGAAAATACTCTCGATCAAGGTCAGATGACATTGAAACTGCAAACTGCTCAGCGAGGATAGGTATGTCTTCTGCTCGTGCGCGTAATGGTGGCAGCGTAATGACATCAAAGGCAAGCCGGTCGAGTAAGTCTTCTCTGAACTTTCCTTGTTTTGCGAGCAAGGGTAAATCTTCGTTTGTTGCTGCCACGAGGCGAACGTCTGTGAACAAAGTCTTATTACCACCAACTCGTTCGTATTCTCCGTATTCGATGATTCGAAGTAGTTTTTCTTGGACCAATGGAGACGTGTTGGCGAGTTCATCGAGAAACAAAGTGCCGTTGTGAGCTCGCTCAAAGCGACCCTTATGCAATTTTTGAGCGCCAGTGAATGCGCCTGCTTCATGGCCGAACAATTCCGTTTCTAGCAAAGTCTCACTGATAGCGGCACAATTCATCTTTATATATTCCTGATCCCAGCGTTGCGAAAGATAGTGCAGCCGCGATGCAATCAGCTCCTTACCCGTACCTCGTTCGCCAACAATGAGTACCGGCTTGCTCAAAGGAGCGATTTGCGAAACTCGATCTAGGATTTCCAGAAAAGCTGGTGATTCACCCAATAAGCGTTCTGAGTGTGAGTTGTTGGACATTTTTGCTGAATCTCAATAGAAAATAGGATTAGTTTGCTAAATTAGCTAATTAGTAGTGATTTTCACTAAATCATCAGAATTTTCAACTTGATCGTAATCATACAGGATTTGCCAGCATTTTAGAAAATTCAACTATAACAACGACCTAGCCGGTTTTTCAGCGATCTTGTAATGTTGGCACAAATAATGAAGTAGTAATTGTTAGCAAAGCAGGGTCAGCTTCATTTAAATAGATTTGGTCTCGCTGCAACAATGGATGATCAGGATAGAGAGTTACCTGACTGAACATCCGAACTTTAGCAATGTAGAGGTGAACATCATGGGAATCTTTTCAAGATTTACAGACATTATTAATGCAAACATCAATTCAATTCTGGACAAGGCCGAAGACCCAGAAAAAATGGTGCGGCTCATTATCCAAGAGATGGAAGAGACCCTGGTAGAAGTCAGAACCCAGTCAGCAAAGTTGATAGCCGATAAGAAAGAAATTGGCCGACGTTCGGATCGCTATGGCAAAGAAGCAGCTGATTGGGAGAAAAAAGCTGAGGTCGCGTTAACCAAAGGAAGGGAAGATCTAGCCCGCGCGGCATTGAAAGAAAAGACAGAAGCGCTTGAAGCGGTAGACACAATTAATGCCGATCTTGAACAGATTGAAATAAATCTGCAAAAGCTCTCCGCAGATATTGGCCAACTTCAGCAAAAACTAAGTGATGCTCGAGTACGTCAGAAAGCGCTTGTGATGCGCGGTAAAACTGCAAAAACAAGAATTGGTGTCAAACGTCAAATCAATGATGTGAACATCGAAGACGCGATGAGTAAATTCGAGCGCTACGAGCGAAAAATAGATGATATGGAAGGCGAAGTTGAAGCCTATGACCTTGGTCAGCGTACGCTTGCAGATGAAATCTCAGATCTTGAATCAGATGAGAGGGTTGATGTCGAGCTTGCGAAATTGAAAGCCAAGCTCGGAGGTGACAAAAGCCTTGGGAGTCAGGTAAGAGAGGAATCAGGACAGTAGGACTGATCGTCACTGGACTCATCTAAGGGAAAGCAACGCAATGGAATTTTATATCGCACCAATCATTGTATTCCTGATAGTGGTAGCACCTATCTGGATAATATTGCACTACAGAAGCAAGGGTAAGGCTGCCGATGGCTTGTCATCGAATGAGCGACTAGAGCTAGACGAAATGATAGAAGTCGCTAATAACATGGCGGTCAGAATCGAGACGTTGGAAGCAATTTTGGATGTAGAAAGCCCTGATTGGAGAGATAAGCAGGAAACACGATAGCTTAATGCTATTCGATACTCTACGACCAGGTAACAAAAGGGGTGGGCAGCGTGAGTAAGTCCGAAAGAGAGCAACGCGAAGCAGAAAATGAAGCGAGGCGAGCAAGGAGACTTGCGGACCGCGCCGAAGAGCGAGCGCGTAGAAAGGTTGATAATGCCAGCAAGGCGACACAACGAGCAGACGAATTGGCTAGAAGAGCCAACCGAAGGAAAGGGCCCCGAGATCGTGCTCTTGAATCATCGATTGAAGACTATGTCGATGATGTTGCTGAAAAGTGGACCCATAAAGCTGAAGTTTGGATGGATGAACAGTCAGCTAAGTTTTTTGATCAATCCGCTGCAAAAGGATACTCGGGTTATGACGATTCTGAAGAGGATGATTACGATAGTGAATATGAAGATAATGTCGCGTTGGGCCGAAATAGAAATCGGCGCCACGATGATTCGTCGACCCGCAGCCGTTCTAGTCGACGTCGACGAAAAGTTTCCACTTGGAAAAACTTAGTTCGAACAAAAATTTCATCAAATCGCGGCTTGTATCGAGACAAAGATCATAAAAAAGTGTGTGGTGTTTGTGCCGGGTTGGCAGATTACTGGAACCTGGAAACCTGGAAAATAAGATTCGCAGCTGTGATGGGGTTCTTCTTTATCCCAAGCTTGACGATACCGGGATATTTTATTTTGTACTTCTTAATGGACGATAAGCCTTACTACCGTAAAGCCTCAGAACGCTATGAAGATTTTCATGTTCATGGTGAGACGGATAGGGCGAAAAAGAGCAAACAAGGCGGTTTACAATCGCGAAGAACACGAACGAAATCTGACCTTACAAATGCAGCGGCGTTTAGTACGGCCCGTAATAAATTTGCAAATTTAGAAGCTCGAGTCAGACTTATGGAGGCCCATGTAACATCCAGTAAGTTTGAGCTGCAGCGGGAGTTCAAAAAAATGTCTGGAGACGAATTATGATCTTCCAAAAACGAGAAATTGGCCCCCTTAATGAAGTTCGGTTTAAGGGGCCTGGTAATTTAACGATAGCGCAAGCCGAAACTCAGTCCTTGATTATTCACGGTCCTGAATCCTACCTAAGCCAGATTAGGTCTGAGGTAGTCGATGGCGTTCTTTATCTTGGTTACTACGCAAGTACGGTGTTCTCGTTAGCTTTTCTGCGACAACAGATAAGCTACGAGCTGAAAGTCAAAGACCTACAAAAAATAAATTCTACGGGCAGCGGTAATATTGATGTGCCAGATTTAGATGTTGACTATTTGCGTGTAAAAATGAGCGGTAGCGGTAATGTTTCAATGGGTAATCTGACTGCGGACAAACTAGATATGCAGATGAGTGGGTCAGGTAGAGCAATAATTGCTGGGGATGTGGAGCTGCAATCGTTAGATCTAAGCGGCTCGGGTCGATATCAGGCCGAAGGATTGGTTAGCGATTTTGCTATTGTCAAACTGATGGGCTCTGGGGGAGTGGAGATTACAGTGAGTGATGATCTACAAGTTCAGATTAGTGGAAGTGGCTGCGTCACCTATGAAGGTTACCCGGATGTGACCCGCAACATCTCGGGTTCGGGAAAACTCAATCGTAAGCGTAGACAAATCAAAGCGAATTCTAGGAGTGAAGAGCATGGGTAGTTTTTGGGCAGCAGTCATTGTCATTGGGGTAATTGCCGTTAGCTTTGAAGGTATTGTTAGAATTATTAAAGCGAGTAAATCAGCTTCTGGATCAAAAAAGCTTCTTGAACGAATCAGCCTGCTTGAGGCAGAGCTATCAGAAGATGAACAGCTGCTTGAGGATGCTGTTTCCCGGATAGGGGTTTTAGAACGCATTGTCACAGACGATAAGTACTCGCTTGGAAAAGAAATAGATGATCTAGCAAGCGGTCAGGGTGGGTAAGTTAAGCGCCTAATGTACTAAATGTGAACAAATGATTAGAGCCAGGTGACTGAGTCGTGTGGGTCGTGTCGAATCCGTTTAATGCACTCTTCCAGAAATGATAGGCGCGGTGGTTGTTGCCCATTACCCGTACTAGCCAATTCCCTTGCATCGAGGCGCAAAGAGTTTGCACTGCCTCATTACCGACGTTTTGTCTTCTGAACATTTTCATCACGAAAAACTCTGCCATATCAAAAGCGATCTCATTAGTCTCAGGATTCAACACCTCGCGAACTAATGCGAAACCAGCAGGCTCTGAATCGACAGATATCAAAAACGGATGGCGGTCAGGTTCTTGCCAGTAATGGTTTAGGTAGGGATAGCAAAAAAGTCCGTCGTCATTCCTCTCGACCGAAACAAACTCTGTGAAATCATAAAGATAGAATTGCATCAAATTAATCACTAGATTTTTCTGTTCTGGTGCCGCACGTGAGACTGTAAGTGACCTGCTCATCGCCTTTTAGACGCGATCGGGGAAGTTTGTGATGATACCGTCAACCTTCATGTCGATGAGGGCTTTTATTTCAATTAAATCGTTAACTGTATAAACAAAAACCTTGAGGCCTTCAGCGTGGGCCTGATCAACGACGGCATTTGACACGAGGGATTTCTCGAGGTTAATGGAATAGGCATTTAGGCGCGCAGTAATCTCAAAATAATCTGGCTTTACCTCGTGAAACAACACGCCTTTGTCCCAATCGCCACCGCATTTTGAAAGTTCGTCGTGATCAAAAGATGAAACTTGGAAATTTTTCTTATTCCATCCCGCCTGGCAATAGTGAGAGAGTAATCGGTCTACAGGCTCTGCCGTACCCCTTCCTTTTAATTCCACGTTAATACCGAGCCGTTGGTCGATTAGATCAATCACCTCTATAAGCGTAGGTATGTGCTCGCCATTGCCCGCATCATATGACTGGATTTCCGCTAATGTCCGTCCATATATTTTTCCTGTGCCATTGGTCGTTCTGTCGAGTTTACTGTCATGAATGACGATGAGCTCGTTGTCGACATAATGGACATCAAGCTCTACCCAGGTGCATCCCATTTGTATCGCGCGCTCAAATGAGGCCAAGGTGTTTTCAGGCTCGTAGCCACAGGCGCCACGGTGGCCGATGCAAGTTGTTCTTACCATTTTGATTTCTCTCTCTAGAGCCTTGCTTTTAAGATCAGGTAGTCATGTTCAGCAACCAGAATACAGACAGCTTAAAGTAAAACCCCTCATCTGGTGAAGAGAAGTGAAAGAAAGTACCCTTGAAGACGCTTCCTGAATACTGTTCGTGAAGTTCGGGCCAATACTACGTACAATTGGCTTCATGAAATTACAGCTTTACCTATTAATCTGTCTACCTCGAAATGGGGGAGGCGAAGATAACTTTCCCTAGCGCGGTGCCTTTAACGTGAGCTATCAAGTACTTGCACGAAAATATCGGCCAGCCAATTTTGCAGAACTGGCGGGTCAGGAGCATGTGCTGCGGGCCTTAGTTAACTCTCTTGAGACTAACAGGCTTCATCACGCTTATTTATTTACCGGCACGCGGGGCGTGGGCAAGACGACAATCGCCAGAATTCTAGCTAAATGCCTGAATTGCGATAAGGGAGTTACCGCAACACCCTGCGGTGCCTGTGGTTCGTGTCTTGAGATTGCTGAGGGTCGAAGTGTCGACCTGATAGAAGTGGATGCTGCTTCTAGAACCAGGGTCGAGGAGACTCGCGAGTTATTAGACAATGTCCAGTACATGCCTACCAGAAGTCGATTTAAGATCTATCTGATTGACGAAGTTCACATGTTTTCTAATCACAGTTTTAATGCGTTGCTGAAGACCCTGGAGGAACCGCCCGAGCATGTAAAATTTCTGCTGGCAACGACCGATCCTAAGAAGCTACCCATTACCGTTCTGTCACGTTGTTTACAGTTTAATTTGAAGAATTTGTCGCCTGAGCGAATTGTCTCATATCTGCAGGAAATCCTGCCAAAAGAGTCGATTGGTTACGAAGACGCTGCACTCTGGCATCTTGGGCGGGCAGCAGATGGGAGCATGCGAGATGCTCTCAGCTTAACTGATCAGGCAATCTCGTTCGGCCAGAATCAGATCAATGAAGTTGATGTCAAAGCGATGTTGGGCTCTATTGACCGTGGTGAGGTTTATCGTCTTATCGATGCGCTGGTAGAACGTGATGGCAAGCAACTGCTTGATCGAATAGAACATCTTGCTGAATTCTCACCAGACTATTCTGCCTTGCTTGGTGAGTTTCTCTCGGTATTGCATCGTGTTGCCGTTGCGCAAGCGGTGCCTGAGGGAATTGATAATAGTCAGGGCGATCGAGATATCGTTTTGGCAATTGCGCAACATATTTCTCCCGAAGATATTCAGCTCTACTATCAGATCGGACTGCTAGGACAGAAAGATTTGCCTTATGCACCGGATCAGCGAAGTGGTTTTGAAATGACCTTACTTCGAATGCTATCATTTATACCGAATGTGCCACCTGGGCGGTTGAAGGTTAAAGACCCGGCAGATCAAGCTAGCCCGGTTTCGAATACCCCAGCCGGTAAAGACACGGAAATACCGTTTGACGACGTTGTAACCGCACCTAAAGTCAATGCTTCGACGAATTTAATGCAAGCTGAAAAGGCAAATTTAAAAGCGTTGCTTGATCCCAATGTTTTAGATGAGCCCCTTCCGCGGGCCGAGAGTCCAGAAAACACGAGACCTGAAGCGCAGGAGCCCAAGAAACCTGAGAATACTATGGCCACGCCTGGATCTGGGCCTGCTGAAGGCTCTTTTAACAAACCCGCTGAAGGCTCTATGCCCGCTGAAGGCTCTTTTAACAAACCCGCTGAAGGCTCTTCTGTAACAGAGCCAATAGCAACAAGTGGTTTGGATGCTGATGGGTCTGAGAATTCTTCGAGTCCTCTGAAGTTCTCTGATGATATCGGAGAGGAACTGACGCAGAGCCAGTGGATTGCTATTTTTCCTCAACTAGGCTTGACCGGTGTCACACAAACATTGGCCGCCAACTGCACCATTGGCGAAACAGATGGCAACGCAAGTAGCTGCACGCTTTTGCTCAATCAGCATCATGCGAGCATGTGGAATAAAACACATGAGGTTCGTATCGCTATGGCGCTCTCGAAGTTTCTTGGGCACACAATAGCGGTTAAGATTGAAATTGGTGAGAGTAATAGTGAGTCACCGGCAGAAGCCGCGCAACGTGGTGCTGATGAAGCGCTTGCGAGTGCGGTCGTGTCCATTGAAAATGATGAAAACGTTCAGGAGCTCATTCAGAATTTTGATGGGACTCTGGTAAAAGAGAGCATTGTTGCGAAGGCGCAAGACTTACCCTAGAGCAGTTGAAGGCTATTTTGGTCGGCTAAGGTTTTTTTTTAGTTGGCTGAAGGCTCTTAAAATAAATACAGCGAGTTCTTTTTTGGAAAGAACAATTGTCTGTCATTGGCAACAGACAGGAGATGATTATGAGCATGAATGGTGGATTGGGTGATTTGATGAAGCAAGCCCAGCAAATGCAGGAAAAAATGCAATCGATGCAACAAGAGATTGCCAATAAGGAAGTGACGGGGCAGTCAGGTGGCGGGCTTCTGCAAGTGGTTATGACTGGCCGGCACGATGTCCGTAGCGTAAATATCGACGACAGCTTGATGAGTGAAGACAAACAAATTCTAGAAGATCTCGTTGCAGCTGCCGTGAATGATGCTGTGCGAAAAATTGAAAGTAGTCAGAAAGAGGGTATGACCGACTTAACTTCGGGCATGTCGCTTCCTCCCGGCTTCAAGTTTCCTTTTTCTTAGGTCTCGAAATTGAAACAAGAATCAATGATAGATCAGTTGATAGAGGCTTTCCGCTGCCTGCCGGGAGTTGGGCCGAAGACCGCCCAACGTATGGTCTATCACCTGCTACAACGAGACCCGAATGGCGGTAAAAAGCTAGCTCTGCAATTGACGGCTACGCTCGATAGCGTTTCACAGTGCCGGCAATGTCGTAATTTGACAGAGCTTGATGTGTGTGAGCTGTGTAGCCATCCAGCGCGTCAAAGTAACATGCTTTGTGTCGTTGAAAGCCCTGCTGATGTTATTGCGCTGGAAATGACTGGAGGTTACAAAGGGCATTATTTTGTTCTGATGGGTACTTTGTCTCCGCTAGACGGAGTAGGGCCCACTGAGCTTGGATTAGAGCTATTGAAAACGAGATGTGGTGACGGAATAAGTGAGGTGATCCTGGCAATCGGTTCGACCGTCGAAGGTGAAGCAACTTGTCACTATATTACAGAGTCCATTAGGCCCATGGGAGTGACTGTCAGTCGCTTAGCTCAGGGAATACCTTTTGGCGGAGATCTTGAATACATGGATGGCGGTACGCTGGTTCATGCACTGGAAGGACGAAAGCAAATAGTATGAGTGTAAATTTCACGATGATCAGCACACCAAGTGAGTTGTCTGATTTGATGACCAGACTCAGCGCAACCAGCGTCATATCAATTGACACTGAGTTTGCCAGATTCAATACCTATTACCCCATTGTTGGGCTTATTCAGATTTATGATGGGCAGCAGTGCTTTATTATCGACCCGCTTGAGGTGACTGATCTTGAGCCGTTGGCCGATTTGTTGACCAATGAACATGTCATTAAAGTTTTCCACGCTTGTTCAGAAGATATCGAAGTTTTTCAACACGGTCTGGGTGTCATCCCTAGCCCAATCTTTGATACGCAAACCGCCGCTGCAATTCTTGGGACCGGTTTTTCATTGAGCTATCAGAAATTGGTATTGGAATACTTGGATATTGAGATATCCAAAGATGAAACACGGTCCGATTGGTTACAAAGGCCGCTCACTGATTCGCAACTGGATTACGCTGCGTTGGACGTGATTCATCTACTGGAAGTCTATGAGAAGCAGGTCGCGCTGCTCGAAAGTGCGCAACGCCATGACTGGGTCTTAGAGGAGTGCGGATCACTAGGCAGTGGTGTGGCGACAACTATTGAGCCTACTGAGTATTTCTTAAAGGTGCGTGGTGCGGGCAAGCTGGATCGACAGTCCCTCGGCATTCTTCAGGCGTTGTGTGCCTGGCGTGAAAATCTCGCGCGAGAATTGGATGTGCCTCGGAATCGTGTCGTTGATGAAAAGTCTCTGTTGGTATTGTCGAATAGGCGACCAACAACCAAAGAAGAGTGTCAGCGGGTCAGTGAGTTGACGCCAAAACAAGTCCGAAAACATAGTGTGGAAATTATCGACGTCATTGCCCTGACATTAGCAAAGCCAACTGATTTAACACAAGCATACAATAGCCTGCAGAAGGTTCCTATCGATAAGAAAAACCTCAAAATCATGAGAGAAAAGGTTGATAGTGTTGCGCAATCATATGGTGTGTCGCCAGAGATGCTAGCAAAGAAAAGACACCTCGAATTCATATTGCGTTCTGCCCTAGAGAGCAACGGAGTCTTTCAGTTGCCTAGTGATTTGCAGGGCTGGAGGAAGCAAGTTATTGGTGATGAGTTATTATCCACAGCTGCAAAGCTGGCAGGTGGTAGATGATTTTATGTGACGTTTATCGTAGTAGTAAGAAACCTGATGTTTACCTCTATGTAAATAAAAGTGAAGGATTGGCGCGAGTGCCTGACGATTTGCTTGCAACATTCGGCAACCCCGAACACTCCTTTTTATTCAAATTAACTGCTGAAAGAAAACTAGCAAAGGAAGATGCCGCAAAGGTTATTAAAAACCTGGAAGAACAAGGTTATCACTTGCAGTTACCGCCTTCAGTTACGACCTATGCCGGTACGGCTGGCAAGGGGCGAGTGAGCTAATATGACGAAGCCTTTTTGGGAAACAAAAACATTATTTGAGATGTCTCAGACTGAATGGGAGTCGCTTTGTGATGGTTGTGCAAGATGCTGTTTACACAAGCTAGAAGATATTGATACTGACGAGGTGCATTATACTTCTGTTGTATGTCGATATCTTGATCTCGATACTTGCCAGTGTGGCGATTATGTCGCGCGTAACAAAAATGTGCCAGAGTGTGTTTTGCTCACAACTGATCGAGTGTCAGAATTTAAATGGCTACCCAATACCTGCGCTTATCGAGTGCTGGCTGAAGGAAGGAAACTCGCAGATTGGCATCCACTGATTTCTGGCTCTCCTCACTCCGTGCATGAGGCAGGCATCTCGGTTGTTGATAAGACAGTGAGCGAATTGAATGTGCCGGAGGAAGCTTTTGAGGATTACATTATCGACTGGGTTGATATGGAGTAGATAGAGATGCCTCAAACAGATCCAACGAGCTTAGAGTACATATTGGCTTGGACCGTCTATGCGCTCTCTGGCATTGGTTGTGCATGGGTGTGGTGGAAGCTGACGGCAGGTATTCGCAATAGAGGTTGGCAGGATCTCTTGCGCGGGCTGGTGATGGTTCTTATTTTTACGCCCTGGTTTACCGGCGATGACATTAGGATCTATGCTCCTGCATTTTTGATACTGTCGATGGATCTCTTGCTCGAAGGCGCGAAAAGCGGTCTACATGGTGGTGTTGCACTCATGTTTTCATCATTTTTCATGCTTTTTGTACTTTCTATTCGTATCTATTTTTACCGTCGACCTCAACGCGTCTAGATATTTGGGCGGCGTTATTTCGCATATGCACATCCTCCGCAGCAAACTTCGTTTCAACATCTATACTTAATCAATGTATTGCCTAGAGCTCCGGCCTGATTGATGTTGAATAGATTGTTAAAAAGTATTGTCGTGATTAGTTTTACGATGATGTTTTCGGCTGCAACAAATGCCGCCGATGATGTCAGATTGCTTATTGATATTTCCGGAAGTATGAAACAGAACGATCCGGAGAATCTGCGAATTCCTGCGGTAAACCTCT
Organism: Candidatus Azotimanducaceae bacterium; assembly: GCA_047629195.1. Classification (GTDB taxonomy): domain Bacteria; phylum Pseudomonadota; class Gammaproteobacteria; order Pseudomonadales; family Azotimanducaceae; genus UBA4582. Next base: position 1,285 of record JBLHWY010000070.1, on the reverse strand, counting down.
TGGTTAAGTTGGCCCCGCCCGGGTCAGATGTTGGTGTCTGGACCTTTGGCCAGAGCGTCAATATGTTGGTTCCTCATGCTGAGGTGACCAAACAATGGAAACAAACCGCAATCTCAAAAACTGCTCAGATTAATTCTTCCGGTTTGTTAACCAACATTGGCGCTGCACTGGAAGATGTGCTGCTAGACCTCCCGAGTGGGGACGCTGCAATTTTACTGACTGACGGTGTCGTAGATATAAGTAAAGACCCGCAAGTGAATGTACAAGAACGTAACCGAATCCTTAAAGAAGTTCTTCCTCGTTTGATCGCTAAAGGCGTAATCGTTCACAGTGTCGCATTATCAAACAATACCGATGAGGCATTATTACAGGAATTATCTAAGTCGACGGGGGGGATGTTTGAAATTGCGACAACTTCTGGCGATCTAATGACGCTATTTCTAAAAATGTTTGATGACGCTGTCCCTCAAGATCAGATTCCTATTACAGGTAACGAGTTTCTTGTCGATAAATCGGTTCAAGAGTTCACGTTGCTAGTGTTCAAAGAGCCGGATGAGCCGATTATTCAACTGAGAACTCCAGCTAACAAATATTATATTTCTACTGAACATCCCGGGTACATTAGTTGGTATACCGATCTGGGTTTTGATCTTATTACTGTGAGTGAGCCAGAACCGGGAGCCTGGAAACTATTTACTGAGACGGATGATCAAAACCGCGTGACAGTTTTGAGTGATCTTCGCTTGGATGTTACCAATCTTGAAAACACGATCTATACGGGCGACGTTCCAGATTTTCAGGTGAGCTTTAAACAAGAGAATCGACGCGTCATTAATCAGAAATTTCTCGAGCTGCTAGACGTGCAGCTAATCGTGACAAGTCCAGACGGATCAAAACAGGGGACAAGGCTGGGTGAATTTCAGTCAGGAATATTCGGTTCGTCGCTTCAAGTTTTTGACAAAGTTGGTAAGTATCAGGTTAAGGTCAGCGTAGATGGCAAGAGTTTTAAGCGTGAGGTTGTACAAGAAATTCAATATCAAAACCCGATAGAAGTTTTAGTCGATCAAATCGAGAAAAAGTTGTTAGTACTGCCCGCCGCAAAGAGTTTTCTCGCAGATAAACTAAACATAATCGCGAGTTTGGGATCAGATAATACTCCTACCAGCTTTTTACCCTTGGTGGAGGACTCAGAAGGGTTTTGGAGTGCTTCGTTAGCGTCATTCCCTGAGGGAACCTACAATCTCAATTTGAGTATGTCAGGCGTGACGGGTAGGGGGCAGGTGGT
>JBLHWY010000069.1:0-31810 GCA_047629195.1 Candidatus Azotimanducaceae bacterium | reverse complement strand
GGCGGTAGACCTATTGATGAACACACTAAACCCAAAAAAATTACTCAACAGTAAATGGACGGCAGTAAATCCTACTAACAAAGAGAAACATTTTTTGGTTACCGAAATGACCTTTGATGAAGATGGTGCTGTTATTCATTGTATGATTGAAGCTGTTATGTCCCAGCGCGCGACATCAATAGACTGGACGTCATTGAGAATCAAAGACTACTGGCTGCAAGGTTGGAAATAGAAACATCCCCGGCGTCAAATTTCATTGGTTTTTGAATAGATGGTTTATTATCTGACAGTTGGAATTTTATTGGGCTTCTCAGCTGGGATTGCCCCCGGTCCTTTATTGACACTAGTGATCTCTGAGACGCTTGAGCATGGTATCGGCGCTGGTATCAAGGTCGCTCTGTCCCCTTTGATTACAGATGTACCTATTATCTTGTTCACGTTCTTTATCTTCGCCCAGTTCGACGACTTCCAATTAATGCTTGGCATTATGTCGATGTTAGGAGGATGTTTCGTATTCTATTTGGGATATGAAAGTATACGTACGGTGGGTGGGACAGACGCTAAACCTAAAGAGTCTTCGCCAAGGTCCCTCGGTAAAGGGATTTTGACTAATTTCTTAAGTCCACACCCATATCTGTTTTGGTTCACTGTTGGTGCGTCGACTATGTCGAGTGCTTTTGCTGTGAGTGTTTTTTCACCGGTGGCGTTTCTTGTGAGCTTTTATGTCTTTTTAGTCGGTGCGAAAGTTGTTTTAGCAATGCTGGTTGGCAAATATCGATCGCTTCTTCGAGGAGTCGCATATCTTTATACCATGCGCCTGTTAGGGTTGTTGCTATGTATATTTGCAATCACACTGTTTGTTGAAGGTTTCGAGCTGTTGGGTGTGTTGGTCTAAAGTTTTTTTTGGAGCGTGTGGAATGAGTCTTTCAGGAGAATGTTTTTGTGGCGAAATTCGCTATGAAGTTGATGGTGAGTTGCTTGATGCCAGGTCTTGCCATTGCTCGCGGTGTCGTAAGGCATTTAGTTCGCAAGCATCAGCTTACGCGTTGGTTGAACCTCAAACGTTTAAGTGGACATCTGGTGCCGCGCTACTAAGTTCTTACGTGGGCGAACATGGATTTGGAATTCAGTTTTGTTCTAAATGTGGTTCTACGCTATGCGGTGTTTTTGAAGATAATGTCCATGGTGTAACGTTGGGTTGCGTCAATGGTGATCCAGGATTACAAATAGGTCGTCATATCTATGTCGGCTCAAAAGCAAGTTGGGAAGTCATGCCCGAAGGTGTAGTGCAATTTGATGAAGGAGAAATTTAGTTGGAAACGGTTTTAATCACAGGCGCCAATAGAGGCATCGGTCTCGAATTAGTCAAAATACTATTGCGAGAAGGTCGTAAGGTTATCGCAACCTGCCGATCTCCCGAGACAGCAGTCGACCTTAGGGGGCTTGTTTCGGATATGGGTACTGATGCAACTCCGGATGCAACTCTGGACATCCAGCAACTTGAAGTAACTGACTCAACCTCCATAGACGCGCTGCGAGCTAAATTGTCGGGTGTTCAGATTGATGTTTTGATCAATAATGCGGGCGTCAAGGGCAGTGAACATCAGTCTCTGAAGCATATGGACGTTGACGCTTGGCGTCATACTTTTGAAGTCAATACGATTGCGCCATTTCAGGTTTCTATGGCACTTTTGGAAAATTTAAAGTTGTCCTCAAGGCCTCGAATTATCACCGTGTCTAGTCAAATGGGTGCCCTTAGTCGGGCAGGTTCTGGAGTCTACGCGTATAGAAGCACGAAGGCTGCGGTAAATAAAGTCATGCAGTTGATGGCGAAGGATCTTGATAGTGAAGGAATTATTGTTTGCCCAATTCACCCGGGTTGGGTGCAAACGGATATGGGTGGCGCTTCAGCGGATATCACTGTGAATGAAAGCGCAAGCGGCATCGTTGCGTTGATGGATAGTCTCACAAAAGAACAAAGTGGCAGGTTCTGGAATTGGAACGGTGAAGAACATCCTTGGTAAATAAAGCTGACCTTACGCGTGTATCGGAGGAATGCGGATAATGTACTGCTTGAATTGGCTCGGGTCACCGAAGTGGTCTGATATTTTTCGAACAAACAGACCTTTTTTGTATGAAGCTGTATCGCTGATTGCAGCTCTACTGATGAGTTCTTCGCTTTCTTGAAAGTCTGCCTGCTTGGCTTCAGTATCGAATACGGTGTCGAATATAGTGTCGAATGCTGAGGAGATCAGCAGGGAAAACACGAACATTATGCTTAGAAATTTCAAGTTTTACTCACGCAGCGGCATTAGATAAGGCGCAATTCTAATGAGATAGCATTAACGGTGCCAGCGCGAGAAGCAGGATTTACTGAAGCTTAATTATTCTTTACAGGATGTTAACAAAAGAAATTCACTCAACCGTCGCAATATTTTGGTATTGGTCGGCACGATAGGTTGCAGCGAAATCCGTTAATGACATGTCGTTGCAAACAATTTTGTCTCTCTTTTGTCGACTGATACCAAGCTCGCGGGCTTTCTTATTAAGTGCTTTTTTTGACTCCAGCGCGGCTACGCAGAGTTGTGCATAGGCATTTTCACCCGATATCAGCAGGTCGCTGTTGCTGACGGTTTGTGGTTCAGCGAAGGCACTTGTTGCCAGCCCCAAAGCGAGTGTTAGTGTAAGTAAGTATTTCATTCTAGTGCTCCTCTACAGAAGCCAAAAATTTATCAAGATGCCTTTCTTAATGCAATCTTAATATAAAGTTAATAATTACTTAATAGCGCGTGATTTCAGGTCCTGGGGGTATAGGCTAGATTGTTAAGCCAAAATTCAATGACATAATTTATCCGGGTCCGCAGCAGTTCGTGAAATTTCGGCAAATCGCTTAAATGTACCCATCGACACTCAATGATGCCTTCTTCTACTTGCGGGTTGATGTCCTCATCGGCCCCGTCATACCTCATCAAATACCAATCGGTTTTCTTTAAATATTTAGTGGTGCCATGTCTTGTCGTATGCCATGTTGAGACGAGTTTGCCTTCAATCGATAGCTTATTGATATCGAGTCCAGTTTCTTCATGCACCTCGCGCATGGCTGCCTCAGGTTTAGATTGGTCTGCTTCTACCCTACCTTTTGGCATGTCCCATTTGCCCCGCTTGAACATGAGCAGCACGCAATGCCTGTGATTACAGACCAGGCCGCCGGCCGAGTTTATGACGGGCAAACCGATCGTGTTTTTTAATGACCAATGCTCTTTGTTTTCCTTATCTTCCTTATCTTCCCTGTCTGCTTTGTCTTTTTTATTCACAATGTTGCCATCCTAAATGTTTTTACCCAGAGGGTCTGATTCTGTATCTACCCCCAGAGTTAGTGGAAGCGCTTTCGGTCGTATCTACTTCAACGCATCGGCGTGGAATCTCAAATGCTCTTCAATGAAACTGGCGATGAAATAATAGCTATGGTCGTAGCCAGGCTGCATTCGAAGCTTTATTGGGTGGTTATGTTCTACACAGACCGCTTGTAGCAGTTTGGGATGTAGTTGATCCTCTAGGAAGCCGTCAGCGTCGCCCTGATCTATCAATAGTGTGAGACGTTCCGATGCGGTTTTTACTAACTCTATCGTATCGTGTTGGGCCCAGCTGCTTTTGTTGTCTCCTAGATATCCCGAAAAAGCCTTTTCACCCCATTGGCATTGTGTTGGTGCGCAAATTGGTGCAAAAGCTGAAACAGATTTATAGGCGCCCGGATTCTTTAGCGCTATTGTTAGCGCGCCATGTCCACCCATAGAATGGCCGGAGATGGATTTTTTCCCCGGGTCTACGGGGAAGTTATCTTCAATCAATTGGGGCAGTTCCGAGACGCTGTAATCATACATTCGATAATGTTTTGCAAAGGGTGCTTGGGTCGCGTTCACATAGAATCCTGCCCCTAAGCCAAAATCCCATGCGCCCTCCGGGTCGTCTGCCACAGCTTCGCCTCTTGGACTGGTGTCTGGCATGACTAAGGCCAGTCCTAGTTCAGCGGCTACTCGTTGTGCGCCCGCTTTGGCAACAAAATTCTCATCTGTGCAGGTCAATCCCGATAGCCAATAGACGACAGGTACGGGTTTATTAGTACTTTGAGCTGGCAGATAGATAGAAAAAGTCATTTCACAATTGCATTGGTTTGAATAGTGTCTGTACTGGGATTGGTAGCCGCCAAACATTTTTTGGCTAGCAACAAGGGTTAAGGCTGAGCTATCCATTAATGGATCTCCGTTGAAGGCTTGTTATACGCAAGATCTTAACTCAGGAGCATTAGACAAAACAGTCGACTCCACGTAGCCTTCGGCCTGTATCAATTTCAAGAAACCACTTAAATGACTGAAGTAGCTCAAAAAATAAAATTGCCTCGATGTGCGCCGTTGGCAGCGTTGTTATTGTCCTTGTCACTTTTGGGCTGCGTTGGTTCGAGCACCTTAGATAGTGTGAAGGGTGCCGATGTTACTTTGCTGTTTACCAATGATTTTGAAAGTGCATTTGATCCCATTCCCGCTTATTGGAATCCAGATGTAGAATATCTCGGCGGTATCGCCCACATTGCGACACTAGTGGAGAATATACGGGCAAGTGAAGACGTGGTTTTTCTATTTGACGCAGGTGATATTTTCACTGGGGTGTTGTCTAAAGAAACGCAAGGCATTGTGCCCATGGAGATGATGATCACCATGGACTATGACGCGATGGCGATAGGAAATCATGACTTTGAATATTGTTGGGAATCCTTTGCAAACACAAAAGATCGGCTGCCTTTCCCAGTGCTCGGCGCTAATCTTTTTTATGCAGCTTCAGGTCTGCCCTACGCTCAGGCTTATAGTGTCATTGAGCGTAAGGGCGTTCGTATCGGTGTAATCGGCATCATGGGTCAGGATGCAGGAACCGCGATTATTCCGTCTCACATCAGTGGGATTGACGTTAGGGACCCAATAGAAACCATTAAGCCTTACGTTGCACTGCTAAAACCTCAGGTTGATCTGATTGTTGTATTGACCCACCAAGGGAAAACTGCGCCCATGCAAACAGATGATGAAGCGCATCCTGAGATTCAACGGGGTATTGCCTCTGAAATAAAACTGGCAGGTGCGGTGCCTGGCATTGACGTTATTTTTAGCGGGCATGCAGATTCCGGCACAGAGGAACCCTACGTGCATCCGGTGACGGGTACTTTAATTATGCAAACCTATGGTCAGGGAACCAGATTAGGTTCTCTTAAGCTCCGTTTGGCAGAGACTGGAGGACGTCGAGAGATAAACTCATATGACGGAAAGCTTATCCCTGTCGTTAGTAATGACCTTGCACCGCATGCGGTAGTAGCTGAAAAGCTGGCTGCCTACAAGGCCCAATTTCCAGAACTACAGGAAACACTTTGTTTTGCGACGGGCAGAATCAGTCGTCTTTACAATGAAGAGTCTGATTTAGGCAATTTGTACGCTGACATCATACGAAGAGAAGTTGGTGCCGAAATTGGGTTTATGCCATCGGGCGCTTTGCGTAAAGATCTGCCTGCGGGGGATGTGCCATTGATCGATGTCATAGATTCTTTTCCGTTTACTGATCGTGTCGCGCAACTGGAAATGACCGGCAGCCAAATTATTGCAGTGTTAGAGCAGTCGTTGACGCTTGAACGCGGGATGCTTCAAGTTTCGGGTTTGAAAGTTACCTACAAGCTGAATAACCCATTGGGTCGTCGGGTTCAGTCAGTAGAAGTGAATGGTGTGATGCTACAGCTCGGCAATAGTTACCATGTGTCGACCGTCGAAATCATGGCGCAGGGCGGTGATTTGTTTCACGCTTTTCGTGAGGGAAAGAGAATAGAAAGTGCAGATGTTCAATTTTCAGATGTGTTGACCGCAAGACTGCGTGAAGCCAAGTTGATTAATGCGCCTCCTCGCGGTCGCCTATTGCCACTCGATTGAGCCTTCAATCGTTGGCAATTAGCGCGAGTTCGCCAAATAAATGCCTTTTGAGATAGCACGAGCCACTGTGTTAGCTGCGGTTGTGCCGATATGGATTGCTTCAACGCCTGTCGCTGCTAAATCGATTTCGTTTGAGGAAAGCACAAACACGAGATCGCCATCTGATGGCGTATGTACTGGATAAATGGCTCTGGCAAAACCATCATGTGCATTGATAGCGACACGTTTACATTCCGCTTGAGTTAACACCGCATTTGTCATGACAACTGCCAGGGTGGTGTTTTCCATCGGGTTTGTCGATCCCTTTGTTTTTATCACGTCGGCGTTGTCGGGCATTGGATGTGGAAAACCCAGGCCGCCAAACTCATTGTCCTGCTCGAATGGTGCCGCCCAAAAATGTTTGGTATCGCCAACGTATACAGACCCGACTGCATTACACACTACCGCGGCAGACACGATGATACGTTCGCCCAATTTTTGTTCCGCCAAACCAAATCCGCCGTTGGCGTCAGCAGTGGTTGCGCCGAAACCCGCCCCAATACGGCCCTCAGCAGGATTAGAACTCAGCTGGCTTGTTGCCCAATAGCCTAGTTCTCGATAGGGCGCGTAGCGGCCCCAGCTTTTATCCCCGCCATTGTTCAAATCAAAACAAATCGCACTAGGTACAATAGGCACACGGGTCGTGCTCACAGGATATCCTCGATCTTGTTCTCTTAGCCATGCCTGCGTGCCAGAGGCAGCATCAAGACCAAATGCCGAGCCGCCAGCAAGGACGATGGCATCTACGGTTTGAACAAGTTGTTCCGGCGCAAGTAAATCAGTTTCGCGGGTGCCGGGCGCGCCTCCCATGACATGGACTGCAGCAATAGCGGGTTTGTCTGGCACAATGACCGTCACACCGCTTTTGAGCTTCTCATCATGGGCGTGACCAATCTGAAAACCTTGAATCTGCATGCGCTGTAACCCGGAACTTGATGTGACCCATAGAGTAAACCATTTTCATAACAGCTGCAGTGCTACAGTGCCTGAGCTATGATGCCGCGATAGTTGAGACGAGAGTTTTTGATTTGAAAGAGTTGGACCGAGAACAGACGGATTACATCATTATTGGGGCGGGATCAGCGGGCAGCGTGTTGGCTCGAAGACTTTCGCAACATCACCACGTGACGCTCCTTGAGGCGGGACCGAAAGACCATGCCTGGGATTATCGGCTGCATATGCCAGCAGCACTGTCACACGTACTGTCCAATGATCGCTATAACTGGTTTTATCATTCAGAACCTGAACCAGGGCTAAATAATCGACGAGCATATTGTCCGAGAGGCAGAGTTTTAGGCGGCTCTTCTTCTATTAACGGCATGATTTTTGTGCGGGGGAATCGATCTGATTTTGACGATTGGGCTAAAGCCCCTGGGATGGAATCCTGGGGATATGATCAATGTTTACCTTACTTTAAGCGGTCTGAGGCAGCCCAGCAGGGTGATGACCTCTATCGTGGGCGATCGGGTCCAATGCACATTAGCCGTGGTAAAGCAGATAACCCGCTATTTGAAGCGTGGCTTGCGGCCGGAGAAGAAGTAGGCATTGCCAAAACAAGCGATTTTAACGGTGAATGTCAAGAAGGTGTCGGCGTCTATGATCGCACGATTAAGGCCGGTCGCAGATTTAGTGCAGCTAAAGGTTACCTCGCTGCAGCTGATAGTAGGACAAGTGGTAGTTTGACCATATCTAGTAATTCTCTTGTTCGCAGGATACTGATAAAAGGAAAAAAAGCTGAAGGTGTTGAATATCTAGCGAGAGGCCTACTTGGCGACAAACCGAAGAAGCTTTACGCAAGGCAAGAAGTGATTCTTTGCGGAGGTGCAATTAATTCGCCCCATTTACTCATGCTCTCTGGTATCGGCAATGCCAGTGAGTTGAAAGATGCAGGCGTTGACGCTGTCGTTGATTTACCCGGCGTCGGCCAGAATTTACAAGACCACCTAGAAATATACGTGCAGTTTGCCTGTAAACAGCCCGTTTCAATTTACCCTTCTTTGCATTGGTACAACCAAGCTCATATTGGGCTTCAGTGGTATTTAATGAATACTGGCGCCGGTGCGACTAATCATTTTGAGACAGGTGCGTTTTTGCGTAGCTCTGATGAAGTATCCTACCCTGATTTGCAATTCCATTTTTTACCCGTGGCGATGAACTACGATGGCAGCGATCGGCACAATGGGCATGGCTTTCAAGTGCATGTCGGGCCAATGAAACCGACAAGTCGCGGGCACGTTAAACTCGATACTAACGATCCTTTGACACCACCAAAGATTCAGTTCAACTACAATACGACAGAAGCAGACAAAAAGGTTATGCGCGAAGGTGTTCGCTGGGTTAGGGAGTTGATTGGTACCGCCGCTTTTGAAAAGTACCGAGACCGAGAACTCAAACCAGGAATCGATGCAACGACAAATGATCAGCTCGACGCCTTTGTTCAGGCGCATGGTGAGAGTGCTTATCATCCAAGCTGTACGTGTAAAATGGGCGAAGATGAGATGGCTGTCGTGAATGCGCGAGGCCAAGTGCATGGGATTGAAGGGTTGCGGGTAATTGATGCCTCGATCATGCCCAGTGTGACCAATGGAAACCTGAATGCGCCTGTGATTATGATGGCAGAGAAGCTAAGTGATGATATCCTCGGGCGCTAAAAATTTGCCTATTTTTTTGATATAAAAAGAGAACAAACATGAAAATAATTGCAGGTTTGCTCGCTGCCACCGTACTTTTTATTACGGGCTGTGGTGAGTCTATTGAACAAGGGGGGGGGGCGGCACCAGTGGCATCTGTGGTAGCCGTTGATTTTCAGAAACAACTGCAGGAAAAGCTGATTCTGGCAAAACCCGGAGACGTGATTGTTATTCCACCGGGCACCTTTGAAATTAACCGAGGTTTGTCTCTAAAAATAGATGGTGTCACTTTACGCGGCGCCGGCATGGCCGAGTCGATACTGACTTTTAAGAATCAAACACAGGGTGCTGAAGGGCTGTTTGTTAATGCCGATGATATTGTATTGGAAGGTTTTGCCGTAGAAGACGCAAAAGGCGATGCGATTAAAGTTAACGAATGCCGCAATCTAATCATTCGTCAGGTGCGTGTCGAATGGACCAGTGGCCCTGACGAGGCCAATGGGGCTTATGGCTTATATCCCGTGCAATGTGAAAATGTGCTGATTGATGGCGCTGTCGCAATTGGTGCTTCTGATGCTGGCATCTACGTGGGTCAATCAAAGAATGTGATTGTAAAAAACTCCCATGCTTCCTACAACGTTGCCGGTATTGAAATAGAGAACACGATCGACGCAGACGTGTTTGACAATGTTGCCGAGAACAACACGGGTGGCATTTTGGTATTTAACCTCCCTGGCCTCTCTCAACGGGGTGAAAGAACGCGTGTATTTAGGAACAAAGTCATCAGCAACAATACAGATAATTTTGCGCCAGCGGGCTCAATCGTCGCTGGTGTACCGACGGGTTCAGGCATACTCATCAACGCGAACGATCATGTTCATATATTTGAGAATTCATTTGAAAATAATCATACCGCTAACATCATTGTCTCCAGCTATTTTTCGACAGAGGATGATTCTGAAATTGAAAATAAAGATTTTGATCCTTATGCTGAAGCAATTTACATTCATAGTAATTCTTATGTTGGTGGTGGCGAAGATCCAGGTTCAGTCGAATTGAAGGCCCTCAAACTTGCGATGTATGGTCTTAATGGTAGTTTTCCCGACGTCATCTGGGATGGTTTTGTTAATCCTGCCGTCATTGTGGATAGTAAGTTGCCAAAACAATTGGCCATTTGTGTTGGCGACGCAGAGAGCACCTTGCTTAATGTGGATACGCCAAATGGGTACGCAAATCCCAATGAAGATATGACAAATCATCGATGTGAACTGCCGCCATTGAAGCCGGTAGCGCTGCCCTTCAGTTAGGCATGAGCTTCTATATGAGCTTAGCCATGAGTGTCGTGATGAAATTTTTAAATCGTAAATTGTCCACCCGATACACGCTGCTTGTCTTAATGTCAGTATGTGTTTTGTCTTGTACTGACGCTGACAGTCGTCAGCAAGCAAGTACCAGCATGGTTGATCATGGATCGCTAGGGCAGTTACCGGGTCTGCTGTCTGATTGGGGAATGCTCGCTATCTCTGGCGGACAACTGATACCGAATGTAGGATCTGTTCCCTATGATTTGAACACGCCGTTGTTTACTGATTATGCGCATAAATTCCGTACGCTATGGATACCCGATGGCGAAGCGGCAAGCTTTAGCGATCAGGGGCTAATTGATTTTCCAGTAGGGACGGTTATCACCAAAACTTTTTATTACCCGAGGGACGGTGAGCGACTGCTTAAGGCGCGAGACGAAGCGCTCGATTTTGGATCAGAAGGGTTAAAGCTGAGCCAGATCCAGCTTATTGAAACCAGAGTGCTGGTTCACCGTGAGGATGGTTGGCAGGGATTACCTTACGTGTGGAACTCAGATCAAAGTGAGGCAATGCTTGAAATAACAGGGAGTTCGTTTGAACTATCTCTATATGGCAAAGGCCAGCCAAGCGATTCAACCCTCTCAATGCAAGAAGCGCTTGAGTTTACCTATGCTGTACCTGATTTTAACCAGTGTCAGGGATGTCATATTGAAAACCTGACGACCGAAAAAATGAACCCTATTGGCTTAAAGCCTCGACATATAAATAGAGGCTATACACATTTGGAAAGTGTAGATAACCAGATAACAGATCTCGTCGAACGCGGGTTATTAGCCGAGTCAGTAGCTTTTCCGCTAAAGCGGCTGCCCAAAAATGCAATGATGCTAAATGAACAAGCAAGTATTGATGATAGAGCGCGAAGTTATTTGGACATTAACTGTGGGCACTGCCATAACCCTAATGGTGCCGGAGATACTTCCGGTTTGTTTCTTAATATTTCAGAGACAGATGAGTTAAAGCTTGGCGTTTGTAAGCCCCCGATTGCCGCAGGACAAGGTACCGGAGGTAGGTTTGTGGGTATTGAACCTGGCAGGCCAGAGGCGTCGATCCTAAGTTATCGTATGGAAAGTGTGGACCTAGGTGCAATGATGCCTGAGCTCGGGCGGTCAACGGTCGATCATGAAGGGGTTGAGCTTATTAACCGCTGGATTACGGCAATGGAAGGCGAATGTGGTATTGAAGAGGTAAATCTTTTATGAATACAGATGATATGTTGTCCGAGCAAGACCTGAAACGACATCCAACTAAACCCGGTTGGACTATGCCCAAGAGCTTTGGCGTGTGGGAGTTGCCTGATGCGAGTAAGGGCAAGAAGTATCACTGGGGTAACTTCCCCGGTAAGGGGTTGGAGCTAGATCGCGAATTCGGTTCTAACAAACGTATTGCTTTGTATGCTTCACGCAAACAAGCAAAGGCTCATGTCGAAGAATTGAACTCGAATGTAAATAATCTGTAAATAGCCATTTATTTGTTCTTAACAGCTGGGTGCTACCCTTTCGACTAAATCTAGTGAATCGAGAGGCTAAAAATGTACCGATCAACGGGTACCCAGAAGTCAATTGTGATTGTTGAGGATGAGCCTGATATTTTAGAGGTGTTGAGTTACAACCTCCGTCGGGAAGGTTTTTATGTCATGACATCTGACGATGGTGTAAAAGGGCTGAAGCTGATTCAAGACACTAAACCTGATCTTGTCTTACTTGATCTCATGTTACCGAGTATGGACGGTCTTGATATTTGCCGGACGATGAAAAGCGATCAGACCACGACCCATATCCCGATCATTATGGTCACTGCTAAAAGTGAAGAAAGTGATTTGGTGCTTGGGTTAGGTCTTGGTGCAGATGACTACGTGATTAAGCCATTTAGTCCGAAGGAATTGGTCGCTCGTGTAAAAGTCGTGCTGCGCAGAGGGTTAGCCGCCCAGCAATCTGAAACCAATGAGCGGATTGAAGTTGATGGCTTGATCCTGGAGCCAGACAAACACAAAGTTACGCTAAATGGTGAGGTGATAAAATTTACTGCAACAGAATTTAGGTTGTTGCATTACCTCGCCTGTCATCCCGGTAGAGTGTTTACGAGAGCGCAATTGTTAGCAAAGGCAGCAGGAGATGTTGTTGTTTTGGTCGACAGGAACGTCGACGTTCACATTCGCTCCATACGAAAGAAAGTAGATCCATCGCAAACATTTATCGAAACGATTCGGGGCGTAGGCTATCGGTTTAAAGAAATCGTATAGTTAAATTTTTCTAAAAAAAAACGGCCATTTCTGACCGTCTAAATAGGGCGACTCGCTTAGTCGCCCTTTCTCTAACTAAACGCTCAGTGGTTAACAGGTTCCTATCCAGCTTGAGAGACTGGCTATAGTTGCCACTTCAATGATATTGAGGCAGTAGTACCTGGTTTCTCTTCGAATGTCTCAACGCCAGCACGTTCAATTGTCACAGCCTCATCAAGCAGATTCTGCACCTTTAATTTCAGTGTGATTGATTCCGTTGGATACCAACTGTAGGTCATATCCAACGAGTGAAATGGTTGCTCTTCCCCGTCAGGTGCCCCATTTCGCCCCGCAACATAAATCCGTTCACCGAAGACGTTGTAGGAAATAGTCGCAGCATGGGCGCCGGCTAAAGAATCAAAGCCCAACACAATGTTTGCGACGTAGTCCGAGGCGCCTGTTATTTTCCTCACGTTGTTGGTGGGTGCATCGGCCTGGATACCGGCAACCAGTTCAGAATCTTGAATTGTTAGGTTGCCCTGCAGAAACAAAGTTTCGCCATAGCTGCCAAGAAATGCCAGATCCTTGAGACCTTCCAATTCTACGCCAGCGACTTGTGCAGACTCGGCATTGATAATTTCTCTTGCGCGATTAGTATCGCTCGCCGCTGATTCAAAGAACTCTATTGGGTTTTCAATATCCTTAAAAAAGGCTGAAGCAGTCAGGTTATCTCCGGAGGAGAAAAACCACTCGGCGCGGATATCAAAATTGGTGATGTCCGCAGGTCTTACGGTCGGGTTGCCGTCTGTGAGAAAACCGGTACGGGCATCAATATAGCTGGCGTCGGTAATTTCACGAAGATCTGGGCGTACCACTGTTTGACTCCAGCCGAATCGAAGTTGAAAGACTTCGGCCCATAGGTCGCCAATGTAAGTCACTGAAACAGACGGATAGATGTTATCTTCCGAGAAGGTACCATTTGCAAGTACGACGGGGTCGTTAGAGATCTGTGGGCTGGAAGTGGTGTATCCGTAGATATTCCAGTCGAGGGCTACCTGTCGATAGTTCTCCCATCGAGCGCCAGCGCCTATTCGCCACTTATCATTCCAGGTCCAATCGATCATACCAAATACGGCATCTGTCATTGTTGCTGCAAGATAACTTTGATTGTTAGTACCAGTAAGATTAAAAACGTAATTGTTAGCTGGGTCGGTGATGTTTGCGGTAGAAAAGACATTGCTGAGGGCGCCTGCCAAGGTGGCTGAGTCTGCAACATCGAGTGCGCCAAGACTAAACTGAGACTGGCGATAAGTACGTGATTTCTGCGCATGGTCACTACCTGCGCTAACTTCTATAAATGAAGAAGCTGTTTCGAATGGGACAGTAAATTGCCAGCCGTAGTGTATGACGTTGTCATCAAGATCTGTAAACCTGTAATCCGCCGCCGCGCTATCCGTAATGACATCACTTGATAGCACATCACCTGTCAGCACGTCGGTTACTGTATTAGAGGATACATAGACCTCATTAGGAATCGATGTCATCGCTCTGGATTCTGAATAGATCCATGAAACTTCAGTTTCATCCGGTAAAACATGTAAAGGTATAAACTTTAAAAAGCTATTGTTCCAAAGTTCCTTTGTTGCTGCGCCGGTTCGATGACTCCCTTTAAGTTGATTGACGATGAGCGCACGTTCTTCATAGATGATGCGCTCTTCGCGAAAACCAATCCCGTCAGACTTTTCTCTGTCTGCATTAAAGAAATCAATGACCTGGACTTCATCATCGGTGTTTCTGATGTATAGGCTGGTAGAGGATATTTCATGGTCATCTGTGTAGCGAATTCCGAAATTTACGTTTGCATTCAGATTGACCGTATAGGTTGATTCAACCTCTCGTTCAAACCGTTGTTCGGGGAAGGTAAAATCCCGTGCAAGCGTACTTGTCTCGCGCCATTGAGTGCCGTAGCTGCCGGCGATTAAGAACCCCGCTTCCAGGTCGTCCGTCAGATAAAAGTTGTTGCCGATGGTGCCCCTTAGGTTCAAGTTTGGGCTGGCTGATTCAGGGGTTATTGAAATATCCCGGTTTAAATTAATGGCTAGATCTCGATTTACAACCCGAGCATCCAGAATAGTAGCGTCTGGATTGCCTTCTTTTCTCAGTGCATTGAGAATGTTTTGAGCATCGAGGTTACCGGTAAAACGGCCAATTGCCGAAGTAATGTTCCCTGACAAAGCGCGCGCGCCGTCATCCTGGCCGCCGCGATCGTCGCCGCCGCCTGCGTAGCTGAAGACGTCTCCATTCAACTCTGAGTTAACATCACCCGTAGCCTCGATAGAGTAGGTAAACTGATCTGGTATCCCCTTAGTGCGTATGTCTACGCTACCGCCACCAAAGCTCGCTGCTTTGTCAGCTGAATAGGCTTTTTGAACCCGCAGAGACTCGACAATCGCAGTGGGAAAGATGTCGAGGGGAATAACGTTTCGTGTAAGGTCAGGAGAGGGAATCGACGAGCCATTGAGGGTTGAGCTGGAATATCGTTCACCCAGGCCGCGAATGTAAACGAATTTTCCGCCGACTAAAGATAAGCCCGCAACGCGCCGAAGCGCCGAAGCGACTGTTGAATCACCGGTTCTACCGATCATTTCCGCGCCGAGTATATCGGATACGACGGCATCATCCATCCTTTCGCTGACTAGCGCTTCTGCACCGCTTTTCAACCTGGCCTGGACGATGACTTCTTCCATTTCTTGCGCTAGCGCTGAGGTCTGAAAAAAGAAAGGCATGACTGCAGCCATACCCATCAGCACTTTTTTTACACTGGTTTTCATACTGCTTTCCATACCGCTTTTCATTTTGGGCTCCTAGCTTGAAGTTAGTCCGAAGTCAGACGTCAGTACGTCCTCATCAAAGCGGGTTATTCGAACCAGAGAGGAACATCGGCGCCATTTGCATCTACCGCGCGCGATCCGGAGTGAATGCCGTAAGTCCAGTTGGCCGTCCAATCAGCTTCACTCTGACTGAGTGCGCCAATGAATGTACCGCCACTCTGAGGTGCCGTTGCTGTCGGTGCTGCGCCATCTGCCATCATGGTTACGAAGTCAACGGAGTAGATAGCAGGGGTGCCCTCAAGTAATACCAATGCGGTGTTGGATGTCGCGGTAGGATCGTCGTCCGCTAATGTGGTTGCGAATTGATTACCAGTTGATGAAGCAAATGCCTCTACCGTTGTGGCATTAGGGAGGCTGCCACCATTGGTGCGATCAAGACAGGAGAAGATGACAGAATTTAGATTCAGATCGCCGTCTTGTGCCGCCTGCAGAGACCGGTTTTCGATACGAAGACAATAGTTGATTGCTGCAGCATCATCAGAGCCAAAGGCAGCGACAACCATAGAGTCGTTGATTGTAGGAAAGATGCCCTCTCGTAGTCTCCAACCAGCCCCGTCACCGTGTGTACCGATAGCGTTGGGTGAAATGATGCAAGTCAAGTTTGAAATAGTTGGGCGGCTATTAATTCCTTGGTCAATAATCGACTCCACTTCAGCCGCCATAAAACCACTAAAGGAACCAATGCCATCGGCTTCAATGCAGTGATTGCCGTCATCTTCCGATTGGATGACTAAAGCATTTGTGATGGTGCCTGAGTAACCTTCGTCGATATCGATGGCGTCGTCGCGAACATAAAGTGCCACGAAGTTATTAAAGTTGACTGCGCCACCAAACATTTCTATTCCGTCATCAAATGTTGAGTAAACTTCAAGATTGTTAACGATTGTGTTGCTACCCACGGCACCGAATGAAATACCGTTTAGCTCGTCACCGTTAGCTACCTGCGCACCAGTATGTTTGACTCGAACATATTCCAATCGACCAGAGCTATCGCTGTTGTTATCGCCACCGTACTGCGATTCATCCAGACCGGCAGCGCCCTCAGCGTCAACATGACAATCGGTTGTTGCCAGATCGCCACCTGCGACGGAACCGGTGTAAGAGCACTTGTTGGTCACACCGAAACCATTGATGACCATACCGCCCCATTGTTGAACTGCATCAAATGCAATTGTTGGTGTCGCTGCTCTACTACTTTCGATATCAGAAACTGAAGTAAAGGTGATTGGGCTAGTCTCTGTGCCCACTGCAAAAAGCTGCGAGCCCCTGTTGACGATAAAGAAGTCCATATTAGAGGTGAAAGCGAGTGTGGCGCCGGCTTCAACCGTGAGAACTGGTCCGTCACCGCCTCCAACAATACCGGCATTCGCGAGTCCGGCGTCGGTGTCGTATGTTTCACCGACGAACAAGCTACCCAGAAATATGTGTACGCCGCCATTGCTGAGGACTGGAATTGTCATATCGACCTTCAGGTTGTTACCCGCGTCAACGAAGGCAGGCGAGTAGGTGCAGTCTGTCCCGTTGAAGACCGCTTCGATGGTTTGGCCGCCGGAATTTACATAAGACGCACAGGGGTTGATTGTGGGTGTCGCGCCGGTTGTTGTGGTTGAGTTGTCGCTAGAATTATCAACCGTAGATGGGGCAATGTTGATATCGCCGCTGCCACAGCTTGAGATCAAACTGACGGCCACTAGGGTTAATGAGAATGAAGTAAGTTGATTGCGCATTGAGGTACCTCCTCGAAATAAGTGGCGCCATTATCCGAGGGGGGTGTAAATGCAAGATTAAAATGCGGGGCTAATTAGTAAAGCGTTCGTGAAGATCAAGTAAAGTATTCGCTCAATTCTCAAGCGATGGCGTCTCTATTTCGTATTTGTCCCAGTTTTTTAACAATTCCTGCACGACGACATTGCCAATTGTAAAAGCTGACTCTATAGCTGGAAGGCCACCGTCGGGGTAGGGTGCTGTTGTGCTCCAGGCAGCATCCTTTCCTGGCGGTGGCATTGTATAGTTGCTTGCGGTTCTTAATACAAGCACGCGCTCTGTATTCACAAGCTTTGTTCTGCCAAGGCGGTGCAGCGCTGTTAGCGTTCCGCTATCTTCCATGTTGCTTGTCATGAAATTCATTTCTGTTTTCCGATCTTCTTTATGGGTGTAGAGCTTTATCCAATCATTGGCCCATTTGTTCATGAGTTGACCGTGCCAATAGGTGCTTGCCGAAAGTGTTTCACCCATCGTGACGAATGGTGGACGGGTCGCCATGGGATAACCCTTAAATTGCTGCCGGAAGGTTTTGATTTCATCACCATCGGCTATGGGCATATCTTTAGTCAGCTCAAATGCCCAGTAAGTTAGGCTTTGATTGAGTTCGAATGCCAGTGTGTCTACTGTCCACTCGGTATAAATATCTTCTGGTTTATCCGCTGGTTGGCGTCCTCCCAGTGGGACGAAGCCGTATTGCCAGCTATCTGGAATTTCTCTGCCATCTATCTCATAAAGCAGGTCGCCATCTACGACCCATCGTGCCCACGCCGCTGAACCCAAAGACATGTCGGTCGGGTCCGCGCCTGCAATCCCAGCGATAAGCCAATAGGCGTTACTCAGGTCGAAACGGGCATCCATACCCAGTGCCATGACAGAAGCTGTCGCGTTTGCGATTCCGCCGCCGAGGACAATGCCGAGAACACCTTCTTTGTTCATACGGAGTTCGTATTCTCCAAGCGGGAACGGGAAAGACTGATTGAGCTTTAAGCGTTCGACCCAGAGCTGCATTTCGCCGGGGTCGTCCCCGGTGAGTTCGCCATCTTCGAACATCGCCGCTACAACAATCTTAACTTCTATCGGTTTTGTTAAAGCCTCCCCGTTCTTTGCGTTTGCTGAATTTGAGAAAGTTAGTGTCAGTAAGAGTGTGAATAACGCGACGGCGTTGCCAAAGCAAAGGCGTGGTTGTTGCATATTTGTTTATCCGTTAATCGAAAAGAAGCCGTGTCGCTTTAGCCAGCTGCCAAAATAGGCTAGATACGCGATATTTCTGATGATAAAGAAATGATCTAGCCAGGTCATGTCCAAATATTGTCTTCTCCATGACTCTAATTTTCGAATCTCTGTATCTGTCCTTTAGTTCCGGAACTGATATAATTCAAGGCTGGCAATCAATCTAATAATTTAAAATACGCCCAGTTGATATCTGCCAGTATCTAACCCTGTGTAAAATAACAAGGAACTACTATGGTGAGCCTGCTTGGCGTCTTAATTTTGCCCGCGATTGCTTTCATGATGTCATCCAATCGGTCTCGCATTAATTGGCGAACCGTTATCGGTGCATTCGCGTTTCAAGCAGGCATCGGCGCTTTCGTGCTCTACATTCCCATAGGCAAGCAGTTGCTGCTGGTGATTGCACAGGGCGTATCGAACGTACTCAGTTACAGTCAAGAAGGCATAAACTTCCTTTTTGGACGTATTGGAGATCCATCAATTGGGTTTGTATTTGCGTTTCAGGTTTTGCCAGTCATCATCTTCTTCTCCTCATTAATAGCAGTGCTTTATCACCTCGGTATTATGACGTGGATTGTTCGGCTTATTGGCGGCTCGCTGCAAAAGATCTTGGGCACCAGTCGACCGGAGTCGCTTTCTGCGGCTGCTAATATTTTTGTTGGTCAGACTGAAGCGCCCCTCGTTATTCGTCCATTTATTCCGACCATGACGCATTCTGAGTTGTTTGCGGTGATGGTTGGTGGCCTTGCGTCGATTGCGGGAGCTGTTCTTGCTGGTTACGCGGCGATGGGCGTTGAGATGACTTATTTGCTTGCTGCTTGTTTTATGGCTGCGCCAGGTGCGCTCTTAATGGCGAAAATTATCATTCCAGAGACTGAAGACGCCGTAAATGAGGTGGAAGAATTAAGAATACCCGAAGAAGAATACGCCAACGTATTTGATGCTGCCGCTTCAGGTGCTGGGTTTGGGTTGCAGATTGCCCTGAATGTGGGTGCGATGTTGCTAGCATTCATTGCCTTGATTGCGCTGCTTAACGGTATTCTTGGAGGTCTTGGCGGTGTGGTCGGTTTCCCCGATCTAACGTTGCAGCTAATGCTTGGCCATTTGTTTCAACCGATAGCTTGGATTCTGGGGGTGCCGTGGCACGAGGCAAACGCTGCGGGTGCCTTGATCGGACAAAAGTTGGTGCTTAACGAATTTATCGCGTATCTCGACTTTGTCAGTATCCGTGAAACTCTGTCCAGCCACACTCAGGCGATAGTTACTTTGGCGCTGTGTGGCTTTGCGAATTTTTCCAGCATTGCAATTTTGATGGGCGGCATCGGTGCTATGGCACCAGAACGCCGCTCAGAAATAGCGAAGCTAGGTTTGAAAGCAGTTTTTGCTGCGACGCTTGCGAACTTTATGAGTGCAGCGCTTGCTGGTTTTTTTCTCTCGCTTTCCTAAAGCCTGCTTTGACTCATGAACAGGCCAGCAAGCGCCTCTAGTGATATAGATTGTTCTCGGCATCGGCATCCAGGTTCGTGTCTAGTGCGCTAACTTCCTCAGTGGTCACGTCTTTTTTACCTTTTATTTGATCGAGTAAAATTTTACCAAGCGTGGGGAAGTCTTTTCTCGGCATATGCAATTCGGCATTCCATAGATCCGAACGAATAAAAGCTTTTGCGCAATGAAAATACACCTGCTCTATGTCCATAATAATCGCGAGTGTAGGCTGCTTGCCTTTATGGGCAACCTTCGCTAACAATTTCTTGTCGTTGGTGATTAGCGCTTTGCCATTAATTCTGAGGGTTTCGTTCATTCCGGGAATTAAGAAGATAAGACCTGCGTTAGGGTTTGACACAATATTTGTTAAAGAGTCTGCAAGTCGATTACCTGGTCGCTCAGGAATCAATAGTGTCGTGTCATCCAATACTTCGACGAACCCTGGTGTATCACCGCGCGGAGAGGCATCTGAACCTACTTCGTTGTTTGTTGCAAGAATCAGAAATGGCGAACGTGCAATAAAGTTTTTCGCGTGCTCGTCCAGCGCACTTTGTACTTTTGCTTTCACGCCAGCTGGCGTTTCTCCATGAATTTCGCGTAGCTCCGCGAGGGTATTGATAGTTGAAATGTCTTTTGTAATCGTCATTTTTTTTCCAGTTGTTGCGGAACCCAATCTAGGATTTGCTCCGAAAGTGGACCAGATATAATGGTGTAAAACTCAGTCTAACTGTTATGTCTCACCAGAGGTATAAGCATATGTCTGCTAGGCAAATAAGCTAATAGATAAATGTTCCAAGCGAATGGCTGATTTCAGCGGCTTTTGTTCTCTATAATCAATATCCAACGTAACAAGAAAGATTTGAGATTTAGGGTGACAAAAATGGAACATGTACCTACACGGATATCCGGGCGCGTTAACTTGAGCGATTCGTCACCCTCGACCTCTCTCACTAACTCACGCGTGCAGCAGGTTGAGTTAGCTGAATTAAATCTATCCTTAGAGCAAAAGTCGGCACAAGAGGTTATTGCTGAAGCTTACAGGATTAGCGCCAAGGTGATGACAAGTACAACGTTTGGTCATCAGTCCGCTGCGATATTACATATGGTGACTAGGATTAATCCAGATGCCACAATTCTCTGGATCGATACTGGTTACAACACTTCAGCGACCTATCGATTTGCTGATCGATTAATTGAGCGCCTCAACCTAAATGTTGAAATCTACGCGCCAAGCATGACGTCTACCAGACGTAACGTTTTGATGGGCGGCATTCCAGAAGTCGATGACCCTTTGCACGATGAGTTTACCCGTCAAGTTAAGTTAGAGCCCTTCGAACGTGCAACCAATAAGCTTTCGCCTGAAATATGGCTCACTGGTGTTCGTCGAGAGCAGACTGAATTTCGCCAGACGCTTCAATTTGCCAGTAGAACCCATGGCGGATTACTAAAATTTGCTCCACTTTTAAACTGGGACGAGGCGCAGATGGAAGCTTATTTGTTGGAACACAGTCTACCCAATGAACAGGATTACTTTGATCCCACCAAAGTAAGCGACGCTCGTGAGTGCGGCCTCCAAACTCGAATGTAACTCCTTTCTATAAGAATCTGAGTTATTCTAAAGCTTCCATAGCTTGGCTCGCGAAACTATGTCCACCAGTAGAATTGTTATTTTTGGCTTGATCTTCGTTGTTTCAATGGCAATAGCGGTTGTTATTCTACAGCGGCAGAACCAAGTGCCAGGAAATACGTTCGATACGCCAGATTCGAATGTTGAAGAATATTTGGTAGAAGAAGAGGAAGCCGTAGGCCTAGTAACTTCATCATTGGTCTTCGATAAGGGGTTAGATCTAGACGAAGCGAGAAAAAGGTTCTACTTTGACGGCGAACCCTACCCATACACTGTCGCAACTTATCGCTATGCTTTGGATGATTTAGAGAAAGAATTTGATCTGCACTATCCGGGATACTTGCAAGGCGACGCAGAAAGTACCTATAAGATGTCAGTCATCGGAAGGCATTGTATTGCGATTTTTCCGACCGACCCGGACACAAATATGCTCGATACTGATATTAGCGAAGCCGACGTAAGGGCTGAGTTTAATAAGCTGACGATAAGTAGTGGAAGTTCAGTCGAGTCACTTGAGGCATTAGAAAATGCTCATGTAGACGCTCTGCCGACCTGCATTAAGTTAGTCAATGTTATGCCCGCTGAGTTTACTCAAGTTTTAGAGTTTGTTCATTTGCTCGTCAAAAGTTCCGCTAATGCTGGCAACCCCAACGCAAAGCTTGAAATGCTAGACCAATACATAAAGGTTGATTACAGAAACTTTAAGGAAAGTGGTAAATTGTTAGAAGAGGTCGTCAGATCAAGAGAACCAAAAGCCTATCAGCAAGTAATAGACTTCTATGGTCGATTTCGAGATCAAGAGCAGGACATTGATGAGTATGACGAACGCGTTCCGTGGTCCGTTTTAAGGTGCAAGGTTGATAAAAACTGTAAGCGGCACGTTATGGAGGATGTTTTGATGACTGAGTTTGGCTCAGTCGTGGTCGATGAGATCTACCAGCGAGCAGAAGAGATCGAGAAGGTGATATCAAGCGGGGAAAAAGTCGGATTTATGGAACACAGGCGCGAAACTGACTTCGCCGAAGAGTTGGGTCAAGACACGCCTGCTTATGTCGTTCAAGAAGAAATTTCTTGGCAAACTGATTAATCAGCCTTCAGACGCCCTTTAATCTAGTTGGGCTAACTGTTTTAAAATATTATGCGCGTAACCTTTGTTTTTCTCAATTTCACTATCTGACAAGCCGCTTAGTTCATACGGCAACACAAGCCAGTCATCGGTTTCATGTAGATAATAATCCGGGTTTCGACCGGTCTCAAGTTTAGACGGTTTGTTCCACAATGCTGCAATCTTTACATTATCTGGCATGTTCCGTTTTAGCCGGCCCTGTAAGCGTTCAATGACGGCGTCGACGTTGCGCCCGGTGCTATAAACGTCGTCTACAATAAGTAGCGAATCAGTTTTGCATAAGCTTTCGATAAGATATTGTGTGCCATGGACTCTTATTCTTTCGCCGGGGTTGTTGACCATGGTCTGATATTCAACAAATCCCTGATAGGAAGTTCGAATTGAAATGTGATCTGTTTCAACGCCAAGCGCTTGCAAGCATTCCTGTACAGCAATGCCGACGGCACTCCCGCCGCGCCAGAGGCCGACGATAAATGTCGGTCTGAAGCCCGAGTTAAATACATTTACGCCTAGTCGATAGGCATCCAGTAGTACATCTTGTTCATTCAGATATATTTTGCTCTGCATAGAGATTGGGTCGTCGGGTCTGTGGGTTATTGCTAATAAGAAAAGAAGCGCTTAGGCTGCATAGCCACGAAAATTGGAGAATAACCCAGGGTGACAGAGAAACGCTATCTTGATGCGCAACAATTGCTGGAAGACAGCATGGCACTGGGCGTACAAGTGCTCGAAAGCGGCTTTAGGCCTACGTTTATCATTGCAGTATGGCGCGGCGGCGCACCTATTGGTATCGCGGTGCAGGAAGTGCTTAAAACGCAAGGTGTGAACGCTGATCATATCGCGATCAGAACATCGTCCTATCACGGCATTGATGGCCGGGCTGATGAGGTGAAGGTGTTTAATATGAGCTATCTGGTTAAGAAGATTAATCACGATGACAGATTACTCATTGTAGATGATGTGTTTGACACGGGTAACAGTATTGAGGCCGTGATAGCGCATCTGAAAGCCAAAACTCGCCTGAATGCCCCGCAGGATATTAGAGTTGCCGTGCCATTTTATAAGCCAACTCGAAATCAAACAGCACGAGTGCCAGATTACTACTTGTATGAGACAGAACAGTGGTTGAAATTTCCCCACTCGCTTGAAGGTCTGACGATTGAGGAAATGAGGCAGAACCGTCCGGAATTGCTCGAAATTTTGGCTCAAGCAAAAGGTTCCACCTATGAGGCGGCCTTGAACGAGCGTAATATGGAGGGGAATACATAGATGGCGAAACTGTACTTCTATTACTCGTCAATGAATGCCGGCAAGTCCACCTCTTTGTTGCAATCTAGCTACAATTATATCGAGCGGGGAATGAACACGCTGCTACTCACTCCCGAGATTGATGATCGATTCAGTAAAGGCAAAATCACTTCAAGGATAGGCCTTGATGCAGATAGCTTCACCTTCAAAAATGATGAGGATCTTTTCCAGCTAGTCGCGGAGCAAAGTGCAAAAGGAAAAATTCACTGTCTGATGCTGGACGAAGCGCAATTCTTGACGAGAGCGCAGGTAAGGCAATTAGGTTTCGTCTGCGATGAACTTGATATTCCAGTGTTGGCTTACGGTATCCGAACTGATTTCAGGGGTGAACCCTTCGAGGGTAGTAAGTATCTGCTCGCATGGGCGGACAATTTGAAAGAGATCAAAGCCATTTGTCATTGCGGAAGTAAGGCAACAATGGTGTTGAGGTTAGATGAAAACGGAAATCCGCTTAATGAAGGTGATCAGGTTGCGATAGGTGGCAATGAGCAATATGTTTCAATGTGCAGACGCCACTTCAATGAAGGGTTAGGGTTTTCAGCAAAGTAAGCGAACTTACAGGAAGTAAGATGAATACAAAACAAAAGGTAGAAAGCATTCGTATTAGTCCTGATGGGCACCTTGATATTCTTTCACAAGGTGAAGTCAATAAGTTACTGGATACCAGTCAAGGCGGCTTGTATCACTTGTTTAGAAAGTGTTCGCTGGCGGTTTTGAATTGTGGTTCTGATACCGATGACGTACGGCAATTGCTGAAGGATTATGCTGATTTTGACATTAAAGTGCTGCAACAAGAACGCGGGGTACGTCTTGAGTTAACGAATGCGCCAGCTGCTGCATTTGTTGATGGCAGGATGATTATCGGTATTAAAGAACTTCTGTTCTCTGTGTTACGAGACATTATTTACACCAGTGACGAAATCACGAACAATGCCAGCTTTGACCTTAATACTTCAATCGGCGCAACGGATGCGGTGTTCCATATCCTCAGAAACGCGGGTGTGCTAAAAACGAGAAGGCCCCCTAACATTATTGTTTGTTGGGGGGGGCATTCAATTAAGCGCCCCGAATATGAATATACAAAAGAAGTGGGTTATGAAATTGGCCTTCGAGGGATGGATATTTGCACGGGCTGTGGTCCCGGTGCTATGAAAGGGCCGATGAAAGGTGCAACCATTGGTCATTCCAAACAGCGGATTAAGACAGGTCGCTATATTGGCATGACTGAACCGGGAATTATTGGCGCTGAAGCGCCTAATCCGATAGTTAACGAACTGATTATTTTGCCGGATATCGAAAAGAGACTAGAAGCTTTTCTACGGGTTGGTCACGGTATTATCGTTTTTCCTGGTGGTGCGGGTACCCTAGAAGAAATACTGTACCTGCTAGGGATTTTGCTACACCCCGATAATAAATCAATTCCATTTCCTGTCATTTTCACGGGTCCAGAATCAGGCCGGAATTATTTTGAGCGTATTGATGAATTTATCAAATCTACGCTAGGTGAGGAGGCGCAATCTCGATATGAGATCATCATCAATGAACCCGCTACCGTGGCAGAGCACCTTCAGGCTGGTTTGCGCAGCGTAAGAAAATACCGCAAAGCAAAAGGCGATGCCTATTTCTTTAACTGGATGCTGAAAATGTACCATGAGTTTCAGTTGCCTTTTGAACCAACCCACGAGAATGTAGCGGCCCTTAATCTTGGGCGAGATCAACCTACCTATAAATTGGCTGCCAATTTGCGCAGTACCTTCTCCTGTATTGTTGCGGGCAACGTGAAGGAGGATGGTATTCGTGCGGTTGAGGAAAACGGTAATTTTCAACTATCAGGAGACCCCGAACTGATGATCGCCATGGATGATCTGCTGAACTCATTCGTGAGCGAAGGACGAATGAAGCTTCCGGGCAGTGAATATTTACCATGTTATGACATCGTTAGCGTCCCTGTCCTGGAAGCTGACCTTGAATAGTGTTTACATCTGGGACGAATATTTATAATTGCAACATACGATTGAATCTGAATACGAATCTGAATATGAAGGTCTTACTGTGAAATTAGAAGCGATTGATTATCAGGCTCCCGGCAGCGGCGAGCGTTTTGTTGAATCTTTGCGTGTCACCGGCTTCGGTGTGTTGAAGAATCACCCCATTGAGGAAGGTTTGGTCAGTACCATTTATGATGAGTGGCAGGCGTTTTTCGATTCTAAGGAAAAGCAGTCATTCCACTTCAATCGTCAAACTCAGGATGGTTTTTTCCCTTCTTCAGTATCTGAAATTGCCAAGGGTCATACTGTAAAAGATATCAAAGAGTACTATCACTACTATCCGTGGGGGCAGTGTCCTGAATCTTTGAGAGAGAATATATCGAAGTACTATCAAACGACCATGGATTTTGCGGCAGAACTTCTTGCTTGCGTTCAAAAATATACACCGGCTGATGTCGCCGCTGGATTTTCAGAACCTTTATCTGGCATGGTACAGGGTGAGGGTAGTGATCAAACGTTGTTGCGTGTACTACACTACCCGCCATTGACGGGTGATGAAGAGCCGAGTGCCATAAGAGCCGCTGCGCATGAGGATATAAACCTTATTACGATTTTGCCCGCCGCCAATGAACCTGGATTGCAGGTGCTGACCAAAGAAAATGAATGGATGGATGTCCCCTGTGAATTTGAAACACTCGTGATTAATACTGGCGATATGTTGCAGGAAGCGTCCAAAGGGTATTTTCCCTCGACAACGCACCGAGTGATAAACCCGGAAGGCGCGGACCAGTCTCGATCTCGTATTTCCTTGCCACTATTTCTGCATCCAAGACCGGAAGTTGTGCTTTCCGATCGATACACAGCGCGTGAGTATTTGGTTGAGCGCCTGAAAGAATTAGGGACAGCCTGATTCTGTCTGGTTTCTAGGGTCTGAAACTGTATAATACGCGCCTTTGGAGCATTCAAAACTTCAATGACTACTGAAGCCGCAGCATCAAAATCTTATTCTAAAGCCAAATCAGCACAGAGCATTCATGCTGAAAAAATCCTGATTCTGGATTTTGGCTCTCAATATACGCAGCTAATCGCACGTCGAGTTCGAGAGGTTGGCGTCTATTGTGAAATCAGAACTATTCACCTCACTGAACAAGACGCTAGAGCATTCGCGCCGAACGGTATTATTTTATCCGGCGGGCCTGAATCTGTTACCGCCGATAATACGCTTGTAGCGCCAGCCTATATTTTTGAAATGGGCGTGCCAGTGCTGGGTATTTGTTACGGTATGCAGACCATGGCTAGCCAACTAGGCGGTAAAGTTGAGAGTTCAGCCAAGCATGAATTTGGTTATGCTAGAGTACATTTGGAGGGTGAAGGTGAGCTTCTAAAAGGCATTCAAGATGAGGTTGTTGGCGCCACCAGAGCGCTAGATGTCTGGATGAGCCATGGTGATAAGGTCGTTGCGTTACCACCTGGTTTTACGGGTATGGCGAACACAGAATCTTGTCCCTATGCTGCGATGAGTGATGAGTCACGCCATTTTTATGGTTTGCAGTTCCACCCTGAGGTTAATCATACCCCTCAGGGACACGCCATACTGAGTCGCTTTATCCTGGATATCTGTGGTTGCGAAGGTCTGTGGACGGCGGCGAATATCGTGGAAGATATTATTCGTGACGTTCGCGAGCAGGTTGGTGACAAGCAAGTTATTCTCGGCTTATCCGGCGGGGTTGATTCTTCAGTTGTAGCTGCTTTGCTAGAACGCGCAATTGGCGACCAGCTTCACTGTATATTCGTTGATAATGGACTCTTGAGATTGAACGAACCAGAGCAGGTTGAGGAAATTTTTGGTCAAGCAACTAGCAATTCTTTCAATCTAAATTTGACGACGGTACGCGCTGAATCACTATTTCTAGGCAGGTTAAAAGGTGTCGACGATCCAGAAGCCAAGCGTAAGGTTATCGGCAATACCTTTATTGATGTATTTGAAGCAGAATCAAAAAAAATTGAAGGTGCTGACTTCCTTGCCCAAGGAACAATCTATCCTGATGTGATTGAATCAGCAGGCAACAAAGACGGCAAGGCGCATGTGATTAAGTCCCATCACAATGTTGGTGGTTTGCCGGATTATATGACCTTAAAGTTGGTTGAGCCGCTGCGTGAATTGTTCAAGGATGAAGTTCGAAAAATTGGTCTAGAGCTAGGTTTACCCCATGATGTAGTGTTTCGACATCCATTTCCTGGACCGGGTCTAGGTGTACGAATTCTCGGTGAAGTAACTAAAGAATATGCTGACGTTCTGCGTCAGGCTGATTACATTTTCATTGAAGAGATCCGAAATGCTGGGCTTTATGATGACATTAGTCAGGCTTTTGCTGTGTTTCTGCCCGTTAAATCGGTTGGTGTGGTGGGCGATGCAAGACGTTACGCCCATGTGATTGCTTTGCGCGCAGTTGAAACCATTGATTTTATGACAGCACGCTGGGCGCATCTACCCTATGAGTTGCTTGAACGGGTCTCCTCTCGAATCATTAATGAAATCAGCGGTATCTCTAGGGTCACCTATGATATTTCTAGTAAGCCGCCAGCAACGATTGAGTGGGAATAGTCTCTTTCCGCTCAATCCATTGAGGGGCTACCTTAGGTGGCCTTAGCTTTCAATCGGACAGAATTTTGATTCCAGGTCTAGCACTGAAAGCAGGCGGCCGAAGCCGATAAATTGACCAATTATCATGCCGAGCTCTAAAATCTGGGGGTCGCTAAACTGTTCTTTTAGTCTATCGAAAAACTTGTCGTCCATATTGTGATGGTCCAACGCCAGCTTGTCGGCATATTCAAGCGCCATCTTTTCAGTGTCAGAGAAGTTGTTGTTATCTTGGTCAAGCTGAGCAATCTTTTCTTCAGTTAAGTCGTGTTCTGCACCCTGCAGAAGCCGTACATTTAGTCAGGTAAAGCAGTCATTGTGGCGAGCGATCTTGAGTCTCACGAGCTCAATCAAGGCTTCGCCAATGGTTGTGCCTTTCCGTGCCGGACCATAGAATTGAAAGTACGAATCAAATAGATCCTGGCGATTTGCCAGGCCGCGAAGGGTCGAAGTATCAGCGCCGCTGGCTTCGAGGGCCTTGGCTGATTTCAGCACGTGGGGTTCAAGTTCGTCATCTTGCATCAGGTGTATTCTTGCCATCGAGAGTACCTTCTTAGTAAATGTTGAGTCGATAGTCATCGTCCTACAAGAATTAGGTAAACTCAAGTGATTGATGGCCGTGATATTGAGGAATACGGCGCTAATAAGTACCAAGGAAAGCCAATCGAGCATTGAATATAGGTGCGTTCCGTCGCAAAATGTGGCCCTTCAAACCAGCGACTCGATTAATTTTAGATTTAATCACTGGCTTGAACTCCTACCTTAGATCTTATCGCTAATTAAAAAATCTATCGCCGAAGGGAATATCATGAAACATAAAGTCGCCATTAGTTTTGTTGGGCAGGATCGACCTGGCCTCATTCAGTCGATTACAGATGTTGTCGTCTCCCTTGATGGGAATTGGCTTGAGAGTCGGATGAGCTATCTGGCTGACAAATTTGCTGGAGTGGCGCTGGTAGAAGTTGAGAGTGAACAGATCACCGCACTTAGTGAGCGTTTGGCGCAGATTCAACATCTTACCATTGTGGTCGAGGTGACTGAATCTGCCGAGCCATCACTGCGCACCCGGTTAGCAAATTTAAATATCGTTGGCCCTGACCGTTTAGGTATTTTGAATGAGGTGAGTCAGGCCTTGGCTGTCGCTGTTGTTAATGTGATTGAAATGGAAACACATATCGCGGCTGCCCCCATGAGTGGCGAGTTAACGTTTAGTGCCGACGCGATTGTTGAAGTGCCTGACACGGTTGATATCGGAGATCTTGTAGTGAAACTTAATCAGATCGCCGATAGGCTAGGTGTGGATATCCTCCTTGAAGAAGATGACTGAAACTGAAACTGAAACTGAAACTGAAGCTGAGACAGAAACTAGGAATCTGTTAGCGCTTCGCGAAAAGTATATGGGTGAAGCGTTGGCGTTAGCCAAGCAGGCGGGTGAATTAGGTGAGGTACCTATAGGGGCTATTATTGTCCGTGATGGCGAGATCATTGGCCGTGGTTACAATCAAACAATTTGTGCCAAGGATCCGACTGCGCACGCGGAGATTGTTGCACTTAAGGACGCCGCTGCTAAAATTTCGAACCATCGTATTGTGAACGCTGATATGTACGTCACAATTGAGCCTTGCACCATGTGTGCTGGAGCATTAGTTC
Source organism: Candidatus Azotimanducaceae bacterium (assembly GCA_047629195.1). Lineage (GTDB taxonomy): Bacteria > Pseudomonadota > Gammaproteobacteria > Pseudomonadales > Azotimanducaceae > UBA4582. The sequence goes on along the minus strand of JBLHWY010000069.1, from coordinate 1,889 downwards.
ATGCGAGATTGGCGACGCTTTTTTTCGGTGCGCCGGAACCCAGAGCAGGTGCGGTGATATCTTCCGCGGCAGTCTTGGATAACCCAGGCTTGAATCACCATGTCACTGTTATTCCTTATATTCGACAGGCAGAAGCTGCCGAGCTGATGTCGAATTTCTTCAAGCAAAAACGGCGGGAGAAATAACCCAAATGATCCAGCTTCCAGGAAGCCCTGCGCTATCTGACTTTAGAATTAGAAAATTACTGAACGAGCTTTTGGACCTAATGCCTGAAAGCAACGGCATCGAACTAAGCGCAAAATATGTACATTTTGTTGATGTCGTCGACAAAGGCGACTTTGAGCAAACTGAGCGGGAAATTCTGACAGCGATTCTTTCCTATGGTCATGATGCTGAAATATCAGTGCAAGGGGCCTCTCTCTCTAGTGATTTGCCACTTCTGTTTAAACTTGTCTTGCCAAGGTTAGGCACAATTTCCCCGTGGAGTTCTAAAGCGACCGATATCGCACACATTTGCGGTTTAGCGCGGGTTGCCAGAATTGAGCGAGGCGTTGCCTATTCTTTCTACTCTTCTGAGCAAGCTGACACGTTTGTGGGCGCCAGACTTGTTGAGTTGGAAGCTAAAATTGTTGCCCTTATTCATGACCGTATGACGGAGAGCGTTTTCGATCAAGTGGAGTCTGCAGAAAAGCTGTTTCAGTCTGATGCTCCTCGGCCATTAGTGCGCGTCAGCGTGTTGGCCAATGGTAAAGCCGCGCTTGAAAAGGCTAATGCTGAATTAGGCCTTGCGCTGGCGGATGATGAAATCGAGTATTTGGAAAATTGTTTTAGAGAATTGAATCGAGATCCGACAGACGTTGAGTTAATGATGTTTGCTCAAGCGAATTCTGAACACTGCCGACATAAAACCTTTAGGGCCGAATGGGTGTTGGATGGCGAGCTTCAGTCCAAAAGTTTGATGGAGATGATTCAAAACACTTACCAAAAAACGAATGGCGAAAATGTCTTGAGTGCCTATGAAGACAATGCGTCTGTTATCAAGGGAAATGCCGCCGCGCGTTTTTTCCCAGCGGCAGATTCGAGGGAATACCAATTCTCGAAGGAAGACATTCATATTCTGATGAAGGTAGAGACTCATAACCACCCAACGGCAATTGCGCCTTTTGCTGGCGCGGCGACGGGTTCAGGTGGAGAGATTCGTGATGAAGGGGCGGTCGGTCGCGGCTCAAAACCGAAAGCGGGTCTATCTGGGTTCACAGTATCGAATCTCAACATTCCTGATCATGTTGAAGCATGGGAAGAGCCCGGTGCTGATTACGGTAAACCCTCAAGAATAGCTTCGGCGCTGGATATCATGATTGAGGCGCCAGTGGGTAGTGCGTCATTCAACAATGAATTCGGCCGACCAAATATTACGGGTTATTTTCGTACCTTTGAAATGGAACATGCAGGTGAAGTTCGCGGTTATCACAAACCCATTATGATCGCAGGTGGCTTGGGTAATATTAGAGCTGAGCATGTGATAAAAACCCCCATTAAAGTCGGTTCTGCGTTGATCGTGCTGGGTGGACCTGCGATGTTAATTGGACTTGGCGGCGGTGCTGCATCTTCAATGGCAAGTGGGAGTAGGCAAGCCGATCTTGACTTTGCTAGTGTGCAGCGAGGCAACCCAGAGATGGAGCATCGTTGTCAGGAAGTGATTGATCAATGCTGGCAGCTTGGGGATAAAAATCCGATAGAATTTATTCATGACGTTGGCGCGGGTGGTCTGTCGAACGCGTTACCTGAACTGGTAAAAGACGGTGGCGTTGGTGGCCAGTTCGAATTGCGTGCAGTACCGAATGATGAACCGGGGATGTCGCCTCTGGAAATCTGGTGCAACGAATCCC
>JBLHWY010000068.1:0-31844 GCA_047629195.1 Candidatus Azotimanducaceae bacterium | reverse complement strand
GGTTGTACCAGCACTGAGGTAACCGATATTCACCTCATCATTTCCGATCGTGTGCCGCTTACTGCCACGCCGGCTTATGCGTTTGCAGATAATACTAGTGCTTTAGACCTTGTAAATAGCATTGATATCACCGTACTGGATAACGATGTTCTCGGGGATGCCGCAATCGATGTAACCTCTGTTGTGATCGACACTCAACCCCAGTTCGGTACTGTAGTTGTAAATTCGTCAACTGGCGTGATCACCTATACGCCAGGCGTGGATTTTACAGGTGAAGACGCGTTCTTCTATCGCGTGTCGGATGCTAATGGGCTTCAATCATCTTACGCACCGGTGATCATATCTTTTGATCCCATTGCAGAAGCTGGTGTAGATATTATGGCCCGATCCGGTGATCTGGTCACGCTTAATGGTAGTGATAGTACCGCTAGCGGTTCAGTGATTAATTACACGTGGACACAGACTAATGGACCTTTTGTTTCATTGGACGATGTTCATATCGCAACGCCATCATTTTCGGCCCTTGGTCTGCCAATCTCAGGCACAAGCTATGAGTTCGAGCTCCAAATCGAAGATGGAAACGGTAACTTAAGTTTTGATTTTGTGATTGTTGATCTACCACCGTCGATACCCATGACATTTTTTGGTGCGGAAGAGTTTGATGTGCCATCGCAATTTGGTATTGATGTGGACACCGCTGGAATAATCGTCTCGCTAATGTCAGATGGTTCAGGCTTCGTGAATCGGTCTGAGGGCAGTTTCAGTCTGTCCTGGACTGAAAGTGTGGGTTCGCTAGTGCTTGATTTTACTTCCTTTTCAGCCACTGGCGGGATACCGACGGGTTCCTTCACGACTTTTGAAGACGTTGATGGTTTACCCGGTGATGAGGAAGAGGAAGTAATGGTGAGCGAGTTTGTTACTGGCTTGCAGTTCTTTTTTAACGTTGATGGGGATGGTAAAGATCTCGTCGACGTGATCGAAACCACTAGTCAGACCAGGTTCGATCTTACAAATTCAGTTGCCTTAGCGAGTCAAAACTCAACCTCGGACGGTGCTGCCGCAGTTTATGACACCGCTGCAGGGATTCCGTATACCAACCTTGGTGGTGTTACTCTGAGTTTGCCGACAGATGTATCGGTTCAAATACCGACGATCAGTAGTGCTCCTCAAGTTCAAACAGATGAACTGACCTTTGTTTCAGACGGCACGGGTACAGCGCGTCACAAGAATGAGACTTTTTTCTGGAGCCTGGGTTCGGATGGGCACCTCGAAGTTGAATTTGCCGGTGGTGATATCGCAAGTTACTTCAATGTCGAAAGCAAACCATCGGGAGACTTTGTCGCGGTGCTTTACAGATATAACAGTGGTGACGTGCGGGCATTCTCTGACCTATCCTTCAGAAAAGGTGGCGTGTCAGGATTCTCAGCAGGAAGCATTGCTGGGTTTTATTCCTCAGTTTCACAAACGACCCTTGATGATGGCAGAGTGGTATCTCAACTCGCTAATTACATTGTTAATGCCGACGGCACAGGCATACTCGAGCTAGAAAATATTGATCCAGTAACAGGGTTGGTAGATGCTTGGTTTAACAGTTCCTTCGGCATCTGTGCCACAGTAAACGGTGGTAATGAGATGCTCTGGTATAGAGTTAGAGACCGCGACACGCGTTTCCCTGGAAGCCTTCAACCTGCTGTCTCTACCTGTTCTGCCTTAACAATGGCGGATGTATCGTTTATGCGAACTCACTCGCTGTTCGAACAAAGGTCCGGCGGAGAAATTGCTGTAGTGGTTGTTAACGGAGAAAACGATTGTGGTATTCCGCCGACACCGGCAGCAGGATGCGATGAGAACGTGATTAATACTACCGCTATTTTCCCAACGATATTTAATTACACATCTTATGACGGTCAGGCGCCGATCACAGTGGCTGATAATGGAAGTTTCGATAATGGTTTCGCGCAAACGTATAATGTTTTGGCAAATGATATTATTGGCGACATAGGACTCGATTTAACAAGCGTCGAAATTGTTGTCCAGGCTAAGGATGGTATAGCCACTGTCGACCCAATAAGCGGGATGATTACAGTGACGATGGACACGCTAGACACTAGCGTTTCGTTGTATTACCGGGTCACTGACTTAAATGGTAATGTTTCACCTATCAGTCCGCTGAATCTGTCCGCCAACTCAGGGTTGTAGAAACTTGTCTCGGCCTACTGATCTACGTTATAAATGTAGATCAGTAGGGGGATACATTGAATAGATACAGCCATTTTTTATTAACTACCGCGCTTTTTATTAGCTGCGCAGCATCCAGTTCCGCGATAGCAGATTTAGTCGTCGATGTTAAAGACGGCGAAACACTCTCTGTCAAAAAGCTCGAAGAGTCTGTCAAAGTCACTATTGATGGGAATCTTGACGAGTCCTTTTGGTCAACTCTACCTGCCTATGATGAGTTTGTGGTTACAACACCAGAAACGCTAGGTAAGGTGCCCCACGCCACGTTGGTTAGAATCGCTTACTCTGAGGCAGGATTCTATGTTGGCGTAGATTTGAAGCAGTCGAATGATTCTTTGATTCAGCGACTCTCGGGTCGCGATCGACGAGATATCACCAGAGACAGCATTAGTTTTACCCTCGATACATCAGGTGAGGGACGTTATGGCTATTGGTTTAGTGTGAGTCTTGGAGATTCTCTTCAAGACGGTACGGTTTTACCCGAACGCAAATTTACCAGTGACTGGGATGGTGCCTGGTATGGCGCGAGCCAAGAGACCGCAACAGGCTGGTCTGCGGAATTTTTTGTTCCTTGGGGAACTGTTTCCATGCCGACGGGAGGCACCGGCCAAGATGCTGTACGAAGCCTAGGATTGTACATGTCTCGTCAGGTGGGCTATCTGGATGAGCGCTGGGGGTGGCCGGGACTGTTAAGTTCGCAAGCCAAGTTTTTGTCAGTACTGCAGCCCATTGAAGTCAAAGGCGTTATCCCGAAAAAACAATATGCTTTTTTCCCTTTTTCAGCGATCACACGGAATAGAGTCGATCAGGAAACCAACTATCGTGTAGGGACGGATTTTTTCTGGCGTCCAACAAGTAATCTACAGATCTCTGGCACGGTCAATCCTGATTTTGGTGGCGTCGAAGCTGATGCGGTGGTTGTCAACCTGAGTGCCGTGGAAGTATTTTTTCCGGAAAAACGTTTGTTTTTTGTCGAAGGGCAGGAAGTTTTTGTTGCCTCACCTAGGGCGGATACTCGTGGTAGCGGTGTCGGAAATAGAGGTGCACCATATACCATGGTGAACACGAGAAGGATTGGTGGCCAACCTCGTAGCCTTTCGCTTGCTGCAGATGAAGATATTCCCGACCGCGAAAGTGATCTCCCCGTAGATCTCCTCGGCGCACTTAAGGTGACGGGGCAATCTGGTCGCTTTCGGTATGGGTTTTTTGGTGCGTTCGAAGAGGATATTGATATTCGTGGGACTAAAGCCGATATACCGGTTAAGTTTACGCAAACCGGCAGCGACTATGGCGTTGCTCGTCTTATCTATGAGGACAGCAAAAACGGCGCCTATCGGGCATTAGGTGTTCTTACGACGGCTGTATTGCATGAAAGTGGGGATGCCTTGGTAACAGGGATAGATGGTCACTATTTAACATCAGATGGCAAGATTCAGTTAGATTCTCAGGTAATGACATCCAGCATCGACGGAGAAGAGCGTGGCTTCGGTGGCTTTATTGACGGTGTTTATACCATCAAAAAGGGCGTGCAGCAGAGATTGGGGATCGAGTATTTTGATAAAAATATTGATATTAATGATCTTGGTTTTCTTCAGCGTAATGATAGCTTCCGAGTCAGATCGTCGCATATCCGAGTGAAATCGGGATTGGGTTGGGCGCGGGAAAATCAATTTGATGTCCGCGGGTTTATACAGAAAAATAGTGATGATGTGTTTACCGGGGGTGGTGTATTTGTTTCTGATCGACTGACACTGAATAATCTTTCCAGTATCTTAGTGCGCGCTGCCTTCTTTCCTAAAGCCTTTGATGATCTCAACAGTTTTGGTAACGGCACCTATAGAACCGAGAAGCGACGTGATGTTTCAATCAGGTTCTCCTCAGCGGATACAAATAAGATAAGTTTCGGTTCGGGTATTGGCTGGCGTGAAGAAATGCTCGGAGGTCGGCAAATCAGCGTCGGTGGTGGTATTACATGGCGACCAAACGATCTATTTTCATTCAGGCTTCGTTATTCCTGGGCTGATCGAGATGGCTGGCTGATCCATCAAGAAGACCGGAATATGACGACGTTCAAAGCTGAACAGTGGACGCCTTCCATGAATATGGATTACTTTTTCTCTGCTAGACAACAGCTGACGGCGACGCTGCAGTGGGTAGGGATCAAGGCAACAGAAGATGAATTCTGGGAAGTCCCATTGACCCCGGGTGCGCTGGTTAAAGTCGCGAAGCCGGCCGGATCTTCTGACAGTTTTGGACGGTCACAAATGACTTTTCAAGTTCGCTATCGCTGGGAAATTGCGCCCCTATCGGATCTGTTTATCGTATATATTCGTGGTGCCAATAAGGGTCTTGAACTTGGGGACAACACTTTCTCTGATGTTTTCCAAGCGGGTTGGGAAAATCCGATTGCTGATGCTTTTATTGTGAAACTTCGTTATCGGTTCGGCTCCTAAGCCAGAGGTATTTAAACGTGACTTATTTCAGAATGCCGCTGAAGCAAGTCCAGGTACTGCTGTTATTGCTGTTGCCTCCAGTGCTCGGGTTTGCGGCGGTTACTGGCAGCGTGCTCCAGTCTTCCACCGGTGTTGGTATCGCTGATGTAGCTGTAAGCAATGGTAGAGACATAGCGACAACAGATATCAATGGTCGCTATGCGCTGCCCGAGTACGGTGAATTTGTTTATCTCGCTCGGAGCGATCAGGTTGACCCGGCAGAATGGTACAAGCCGCGCGATTCAGAAACTATTGATTTCAATATACCGTCGTCAGTCGCATCAACTGGATCCACCTTCTTTATTCAGATCTCAGATGCGCATGTCTATGATCGAAAGTCTGATTTTTTAGAGTTTTCATCGCCCTCCATTCCTTGGTTCATACCCAGCTTCCTCGTTCCCTGGATAACTGTGAGTTTGCTTGAGAAGAGTTACGGTGATGATGTCATCGACAAATTGCGACATGCGCTCACGAGCGCTGGCTATAAGGATGAATTGGGTGGGCTGTCTGACCCGGAGGTCTACACGTTGTATGCCGAAATGCGGAGCAGCGAGCCAAGTATATTTGAGCCATTGGATCGCCAAATAACTGGAGCGCTCGAAGAAGTAGCAGGACTTAATCCCGATTTTTTAATCAATACAGGTGACCTTGTACTCGAGAGTAACAACGGTTCAGCGGATGCCATTGATCGTTGGTTTAAATACTACATGAAGCTAACGAAGGCGTTGCCTGTTCAGATTTATAACACCATAGGGAATAATGAAATCGCCGGAACGGAACGAGAGCAATTCGCCTCATCTGACCCTAGGTTTGGCAAATTCTTTTTTAAATCTTATCTGGGACCCACACATTTCAGTTTCGATAGAAATGGTTTCCATTTTGTTGCGATCGACACTCATAGTTCTGACCCGCAGGAAGATAACCCTGACTACTGGAACTTTGGCAAGATGACGCCCGATATTCAGCAGTGGTTTGAAAATGATCTTGAGGCCAATAAAGACAAAACAATTGTTGTTCTGAATCACGAACCCTTCCATTTTGATGAATTATGGCCGTTCGAGGATGACCAACATGTTGATGATGGCGGGTTGTTCTCAAAGTTTGGTGTTGACTATGTTTTGGCTGGTCACACACATTATAGAAGTGCATTGAACATTGACGGTGTTGAACATCTAACTGCCGGTGCGTTATCTGGTATGCGCTGGATCTTGCCGGCAACGATACATGAAAGAGGATATCGGTTGTTCCAGGGCGTAGGTTCCGAGCTTTACTCCGCTTGGAAAGAAACGGGCAAGCCTTTTATTGGCTTGGCAGAACCGCAACCGAAGGACATTTCGCTTATGGTTGTTGCTGTTGTGGATGCGGCTGGTGCATTTGAAAAGGTACAGTTTTTGCACGACGCGAAGGTAATTCCAGCGATTAAGTTAGGTGATTATTTTTATCAATTGGCTGCGATAGATCTTAATGCTGGCGACCTGCGAGCCGTCGTTAAGACTGCGAGCGGGAGAATGTTAAATGTTGGCATTGGGTGGGATTTACAGTGATAAGAGCATGCGCGAATGCCCTTTGTAATCGCTGTCGTGCGGGTGCTGGAGGTTCGCCTATATTTCGAACACCTTCATTTTACTAGGAGGTAGCTTCGATGGGGTTTTCACAATTGCCTGCGCGTGGCGTGCAGCTTCGATAGGGGCTTTCGCAATTACTTTCAGTAATCGCTGTCGCAGAAGGGCTGGATTCTCCCTTTTATTTTGAGCCGTAGGCTCGATCTAAAGCTGCTGGGGGATAGACCGTTCGTTCTGGGGCTTTCGCAATTACTTTCAGTAATCGCTGTCGCAGAAGGGCTGGATTTTCCCCTTTATTTTGAGCCGTAGGCTCGATCTAAAGCTGCTGGGGGATAGACCGTTCGTTCTGGGGCTTTCGCAATTACTTTCAGTAATCGCTGTCGCAGAAGGGCTGGATTTTCCCCTTTATTTTGAGCCGTAGGCTCGATCTAAAGCTGCTGGGGGATAGACCGTTCGTTCTGGGGCTTTCGCAATTACTTTCAGTAATCGCTGTCGCAGAAGGGCTGGATTCTCCCCTTTATTTTGAGCCGTAGGCTCAAAAAAAGTTGGTGCCCCCGGCTGGAATCGAACCAGCACCTAAGACTTAGGAGGTCCCTATTGTATCCATTCAACTACGGGGGCATTTGAGCAAGCATTCTATCAGCAGTTGCAATGTAGTTGAATGCGTTCGTCAATAATCACTGAGAAATGTCTAAGGAAATTGCATGCTCGGTTCCATTTCTGTAAATTCCCACGACTATTCATTGTCAAAGTATAATTAGAGATCCATGACAGATATTGAAACCCTTTTAAGAGAGACCCGCAGTATTGCTATTGTGGGGCTATCCAATAATCCTGCACGCGCAAGTTATGAGGTGGCGAGTTATTTGATGCCGCATTACCACGTGATACCTGTTAACCCGAATTACGAGACCGTACTGGGTTTAACGTGTTATCCAGACCTTAAGTCTATTCCCGGGCCAATCGATATGGTCGATTTATTCCAACGAAGTGAAAATGTGATGCCATTTGTCAAACCGGCTATCGAAATCGGTGTGAAATGTTTTTGGATGCAACTCGATATTCAAAACTTACAGGCACGGCAGCAGTTGGAAGCGGCGGGAATCGCGGTAGTTGAGGATAAGTGTACGAAAATAGAACATGCCAGACTTCTCTAAATACCCCCAATTGCTGCGCCTACGACATATATTTGTGAAATGAGCGGCGAAAAAACGAAGATTTCTATCATTGTACCGGTCTTAGATGAGGGAGTCGGCTTATGCTCTTTTTTAGATGCCTTGCCTAGTGCTGACGAAGAGATTGAAATTATCCTTGCGGACGGTGGCAGTACCGATGGCTCGATAACGCAAATAGAAGCTGATGTCAGTCATATTGTCCGCAGCGCAAAAGGCAGGGCAACGCAAATGAATGCTGGAGCAGCTATTGCGAGCGGGGAATATTTACTTTTCCTGCACTCGGATACTTATCTACCTGTAGAATTTAAATCCTTGGTACTGGCAGAAGAGCCGGCTTGGGGTCGTTTTGATGTGCGATTGAGTGGTGAACATTGGGCGTTTCGAATGATCGAATTTATGATGAACTGGAAATCCCGAACGACGGGTATTTGTACCGGCGACCAAGCGATCTTTTTGAAGCGGACGCTATTTGAGTCAATGGGCGGCTATGCTTCGATACCTTTGATGGAAGATATTGAACTGACAAGCAGGCTGTCGAAAATGTCCGAACCAGCTTGCATCTCTACTAAACTAATCACATCAAGCCGTCGTTGGGAGGAGAAAGGAATACTGAAAACTATGTTCCTAATGTGGTATCTTCGCATCCGATTTGCCACCGGCACATCCGCTGATATATTGGTTAAAAAATATTACAAATGAAGTTTAAGTTTCCCGATTCAAGAATTGTGATTTTGTGCAAAGCGCCTATAGCCGGCACCGTGAAGACGCGCCTAGTGCCGCCTTTGACCGATGATGAAGCCATGAGGTTCCATACAGAACTGGCAGTGCGGGTCATCTCAATGACCCAGGCATCAAATCTAGCACCTGTGCGGTTGTGGGGTTCTCCGGATCTCAATCATCCGTTTTTTAGCGAAATCTCTGATCCCAAAGTGACCGAGACCAGAATTCAAGCGGGTGGAGATCTGGGCGAACGCATGCATTTTGCGATCACACACGCGCTTGCGGAACCTGATGTTAAATCAGCAATTCTTATTGGTACTGATTGTGTCAATCTTGATGAAGCATATCTAAGCAGTGCGCTCGAAGCTCTGAACCACTCAGAAGCTTGCCTGGGGCCAGCAGAAGATGGCGGCTACGGACTCATCGGGTTGAAGCAGGCAGAACCGCAAGTTTTTGCAGGTATGGAGTGGGGCTCTGATAGTGTGTGTGCCGAAACTGCGAGAGCAATGAATATTTGTTTTGATCACTGGCAGTTGTTGTCTTTGCTTTGGGATGTCGATCGCCCCGAAGATCTTGAGCGCTATAATGCGCAGGCAAGTGAAACTAAGCACGCTGGGAGTTGCCTACCTACGACAACAGAATTGTCATACCGCCAAGTAGTTTCCCAAAAAGGTTAATATCTTCATGCTGACCGACCTCCCGTCCGTAAATAACCCTTCAAACGTAAATTTCTATGACTTTTCAGATCTGCTGGTTTAGAAATCAAAAGGTTGTCGGGAAGTAGCCATGGAGATTTAAGGTTCTGGATGATCACTGACCAGTGGTTGGCTTTATCCGACGTCGAAAGTTGCCCTGTTTGCGACTAACTTAATGTTGCTGACATCGGGGACTACTGGACTTGGGCCTTTTTCAATTTCGTCCGGGTTCAACAAATCCGACCCAGGGAAGGCAAGCGAGATACTGCTCACATCTGGGTTTACCCGTTTGGCTTCTTCTTTCAATGTTTCGAGCAGAGCACCTGGTTCATCAAGCCCAAAATCCGGCGCGACTACTTTTTCAGCCATGACTCTGGGTTCGCCTATCGGCTTTCCGTCATTTTCGGCGATTGAAATTGCGCTGAGATCCAATTCCAGCTTTTGGTAAGTTTTTGGCTCGACGATGGGAGAACCGTCATTCTCCGCGAGATTTATATCGCTGATGTTCACATTGACTGGGCTGTCTTTGGCGACAGGCTCGAATAGATCTCCGCTATTTTCTGCAAGCGTAAATTCTGCTGATACGGTGTCACCCATCGAAGCTGTTGGAACAGCACTTGGACTCGGTATTGTATTGCCAGTTGGTGCAGAAGTTGGTGTTGATGGCGCAGGCTGAGATGAAATAGTGTTTATGGGTGTGCTTGCAATTTTCGCAGTCGTGGCGTTGCTACGGATAATTCTAACTTTGACGTCGGCGCCGACTTTTTTTAAAGCGGTGCCGTACTTAGCGGCCTCTTGCTTATCCGCCGTACGCTTGATAACGACCGGTTTCCCGGAAAAAAGCGCTGCCATTTTATCTGGACTAGCTTTCAACATCTTAGCCATATGTGCTTTGACCGAGATGATCTGAAAACCCTCAACGATGTCACCGCTGAAAACGATAGCGTAGGTGACGGACTGTTCCTGAGACATAAGCCGTGTTTACCTTTTTTTAAGCAAGAATATGGTAAAACAAGCGCTTTCGGAATGACAGGATTCGTTCTTTAGTCGGTGAGTCTTTGGCTGATCTTAGATATTAATGTAAAGATCGGCCTATGCGCTTGTGATGGAAGCTGTGCCAGTTGCGTCCCGCCCTTTGCCGCTGGGATTATATAGTCCAGGATCAGCCGGCATTCCTCGCAGAATATTCAGTACGTGGTGGTTGGTCATTTGCGCTCGGTGGGCAATTCTAGCGTTGATTTCGTTTAACGCTTGGGATTCCTCAACAGCCTCAATGATCTTTCCCCACGAGTCTATCAATTCTAAGGCTGCGTCTTGACCGCCTTTTTTTGTGGTGATTCGAATAAGATCTTCAATTCCGGCGCGAGATATTGGCAGTTTGCGAGCATTGAGTAGAGAAACTCTGAACTGACCAATGATGTCGAGTTGGTTTAGTGTTTTCTGTTTTAGCGTTAGCATTTCCGAGAATTGATCGAATTGTTTTTTGGTCAATATCTGTCGTTCTAGCTTAAGGATCTCGATCAACCGGTTATAGCCCGCTGCTTCAGACTCAATAACGTCTCTAATATTCGTTTTTGTGGTTTGGGTGAAGAATTCGCTGCTATTAAGAGGGTCTTGTAGAAAGGCTTCCGCATCCATGCGCTAATTTCCTTTTGTTAAATGTACTTCAGGGTGATTGACGCTACCTGGTCGCTACGTCCTATAGTTCCTGTTCGAATTGTGTAATCTTGGCTGCCAGACGTTCTGGGTCCACGGTGTAGCTTCCGTCTCGTATCGCCTGTTTAATTTGTGCCACTCGATCCTGATTTACTTCAGGGAAGTCCTTTAAGCTTGATTCGATGTTTTGCAGATCTTTAGCACCGGCGCTGAGGTTTACACGGTCGGTTCCCGTTTTGGAACTGGATGTGTTTCCACCAGCGCTCGAGGCACCATCATCTTGGGCCAGAGGCTTTTCACGGTTGTGGCTTGTGCTGCTCTGTATACCTGTTAAGCCGTTGATATTAATAACCATTTCTGGATAAACCTCTGCTTGTTATTTTACTCATTGCGTCCTGCTTTTGTACTTGGAACCAGCTGTGACTCAATTGTTCTTCCTTGCCAGTTCGTTCTCGTCACTTAAGGTTAACGGCGAAGTTCCAGCCGACTTTAGCTTAATTTGGAGAATTGTCTGTTTTATTTGTAATTTCTCTATTCTCTTTTCTATATTCTATTGAAAACCTGTTGCGCGGGTCAGAATCGAACTGATACTTCGCCGCGTGCTGCAACAAGTCCTCTGACCACTCGGTCGGTTTTTGTGTTCTTAACACTGACTTGCTCGCCCAGTGCACCTGAAGTCAATGCTGTACCAGGCATTCGAACCATCAGTGAACCTCGGTGGGCCGTAATGATGACTGCATCGCCCCTTGCCACCAATTCCGGCTGGGCCAACATACCAGCGGTTAGTAGTGTGCCTTGTCTTACTGAGCGCTTTAAATTTTGACCAATAGCATTTTCTACCGAAAATAAGTAATGGCGGCCGCTTTTCAAAATATTCGTTTCAACGGGGTGGACATCACTTGCGCTTAGAATGGTACCTCTGGTGAGTGATCGTTCTACCGCAATTGCCGGCTTCATTACCTGAATATCGACTGATAGATGAATTGCTAAAATATTTGCACAATTTACTTTGACGAGCATCCTGCGACCAATTTTTTGAGTGCCATGAAGCGTTAGGTCTGGATCCAAACACTGTGACAGATCCAGACGTTCATCCGGTGAACCCGCGGTAACGATTATTCTGCTGGCATCGGGATAAGCTTGCAGAACCAAATGTTGAACAAAGTCCTTAACTTTGAGTGCAAGGTCCTCCGCAGTGGACGCGAAAGCATGGCTGGGCGCAGTAAATATCACCAAACATAAAACTGTTGCGAATCTATATTGCCGACTCATAGAGATTGCCTATGCTTAATAGCATGATCTGTTTTTGATTGTGCCAAATTTGTGGCGTTTTGTAGCTGATCACCTAAATGTACGCAATAGCTGTGCCAGAGTATGGAATTGTTGGTACAGCCTGAGAACAACTTGGAATAAGTAGGAGCTATTGTGGTCGGTGTACTTGAAAGCGTTAACCAAAGAACAAACCTTGTCGGTCATAATCGATTAGAGCTATTGTTGTTCAGACTCGGTGGCCCCCAATTATACGGTATCAATGTATTTAAGGTGCGTGAGGTTCTGCATTGTCCAGAACTGCACGTGTTACCAAATCCGCATCCGCATGTTCGCGGTGTTGCTCATCTTCGAGGTGCAGCGCTATCTATCGTAGATATGGGCGCGGCAATTGGATTGCCGGCAATCGAGCGTCCTCGCGATCATCTCGTGATTATTACCGAATACAACATGAATATTCAGGGATTCCTGGTGAATTCTGTAGATCGTATATTGAATAAAAACTGGGAGTCTGTACTCCCACCTCCCCAAGGGATAGGGGCAGGCTCATATCTAACTGCTGTAACTCAGAGCGAAGATCAGCTTATTGAAATCCTTGATGTTGAAAAAATCATTTCTGAAATATCCCCGTTGAGCGAGTCAATCTCCGATGAACTGATCACAAGAGGTACAGCGAACAGGGCCGGTAGGAAATGTAATCGAATTCTGATTGTTGATGACTCGGCGGTAGCGAGAAAGCAAATCGAGAGGACCGTCAACAAACTGGGTCTTGAATCGGTTTTGGTAAATGACGGCAGGGCAGCTTTAAACCACATTCATGAATTGCTGGACAATGATGTCGATATCCACAGCGAATATGCCATGATTATTTCTGATGTGGAGATGCCCGAGATGGATGGGTATACCTTGACGACCGAGCTAAAGGCAGACCCAAGAACACGGGACCTTTACATCATGTTACATACTTCTTTATCCGGAGTGTTCAATCACAGCATGGTTCAAAAGGTTGGTGCAGATGGTTTTATGGCCAAGTTTCGTGCCGAAGGACTAGCGGAGCGCATCGTCGAGATTTTGGCTGAGGACTAGGTAATCTCCAGTTAGTACCTTGAGAAGCTGCTTCACTTGCCGGGTGTGGTTGTTCGCTAGCAAGTAGTTGCCACCCTCGGCATGGCTTTGCCGAATTCTCGGCGTCAGATACCAATTTCGATCAACCCTAATACTTAACCTATTGATATTGCTAGCTATTTTTAGTTGGCATGGCGATTGCTCTCTTTATACGTAGCCGAGATGTGAGTTGATGTGAACTCAAATCACTAAAAGATTACGTAGGGAGAGTTCGAATGAGTATAAGTTTTCAAAATGCCTTAGGGAACCACGCAGATGCGCTGGCATTCCGTTCACGTCGCGCCGAAGTGATAGCGAATAATCTTATCAATTCTAATACTCCGGGATATCAGGCGAGAGACATCGAGTTCGCTTCGGTCTACCGCAAAGCTGGCATGGGTGTTGGCTTGGGTGCTACCCACCGTAATCATCTTTCTGGTCATTCATCCGCAGACGACTCCAACTTGCTTTATCGAAATCAGGTACAGCCTTCCATTGACGGCAACACGGTTGACGCTGAAATCGAAGAATCTGCATACATGAGAAACGCACTAGAATATCAGGCGAGCTTCACGATTCTTAATGGCAGATTTCGCGGTCTGACGTCGGCGATTCGCGGCGATTAATAAACCCACTGATAGCGGAGGAGCACAATGTCTTTATACGGAATCTTTGACATAGCGGGCAGCGGCATGAGCGCCCAATCTGTTCGATTGAATACGACGGCCAGTAACCTTGCCAATGCCCAAAGCGTCAGTAGTAGCGTAGGTGAGACCTATAAGGCTCGACACCCGGTTTTCCAAGCGGTCATGAGCGACGAGCTCGACCGTAATTTTTCTGACGGCGGTGTTTTCGGCGGTGAAGGTGGCGTCAGGGTGATGGGAATTGTGGAAGATAACGCGCCATTCCAATTACGTTATGAGCCTCACCATCCAATGGCTAACGAGGATGGTTATGTTACTTACCCGAATGTCAATGTAGTTGAAGAGATGACTAATATGATCTCTTCATCTCGTGCCTACCAGATGAATGTTGAAGTGATGAACACTGCAAAAACAATGATGCAGCGGGTGCTCACACTTGGTCAGTAGTGATCAGCAAACAAATACTAAACTTCGTGATTGCTTTAGTAACCAGCGGCAAAGACGTTTAAACCAACAGAATTAGAAACCAGACTCAGGAATATGGAAGATGCCCGAAATTAGTCAAGTAAAAAACCCGTTGTTAGCAGAGTTAGCCATCAAACCTGCGACCGAAAGTAAAGAATTGGATAAGAATGCTTTCCTAGAGTTGATGGTTGCTCAAATGAATAATCAGGATCCTCTGAGTCCTCAGGATAATGGTGAATTCATCGCACAATTAGCACAATTCAGTTCGGTTGAAGGTATCGACAATCTGAACTCAACAGTCGATAGCCTCGCAACCAGTATGCAATCAAGTCAAGCCCTCCAGGCGTCGGCTCTAGTCGGAAGGACAGTACACATTGCTACCGACCAGAGTCATCTCACTCAAGAGGGTGTTGTGACGGGCTCTATAAAACTAGATTCCAGTACTAACAATTTGATCGTCAGCATCAGCAATGCGAGTGGGGAATTGGTAAAACAAGTCGAGCTTGGTAACCAGAGCAGGGGCGATGTGAGGTTTTTATGGAATGGTCAGGATAGCGAGGGTAACAGATTACCTCAGGGGAATTACAGCTTTAGAGCTGAAGCATCAACTGCAGGTGTCACCAGTCAAATGGAAATGGCTCTATCAGCCAATGTTGATAGCGTCAGCATTAATCCAGACCAAAGTGTCGTACTGAACTTGGCAGGTCAAGGTGCAGTGCCATTGTTGAGCGTTGAAGAGATTTTATAGTACTGGGTCCGTTACCTCGGTTGAAGACTAGTATTACAAGAATTAATAATTGAGATAGTTGTCAGGGAGTTTTATCTATGCCGTTCAATACAGCATTAAGTGGGTTAAAAGCAGCATCAAGTGATCTTAGAATAACAGGTAACAATATTTCTAATGCGAGTACGGTTGGTTTTAAGGAAAGCAGAGGGGAGTTCGCAGATGTTTACTCTGCTAATATTCTAGGTACAGGTTCAAAAACTATCGGCAGTGGTGTGAAACTCGAAGAAGTTGCGCAACAGTTTGAGCAGGGGACCATCAGTTTTACAAGTAACAGCCTTGATGTCGCTATCGACGGTGAAGGCTTCTTTATTTTGGAGGACGAAGGTGCTTCTACCTATACTCGCGCGGGACTTTTTGGTCTAGACCAAGATGGCTTTATTGTTGCGAATTCCGGCGCAAGGCTGCAAGGATTTACAGCGAACGATTCCGGTAGCATTAACGGTATTCTCGATGACATTTTTATCCAAACTGGAAATTTGTCACCTCAGCCAACAGCACAAGTTAGCTCAAGAATTAATCTTGATGCCGAGTCGACAGTACGTGCCGAGTTTGGAACTACTATCGCAACACTGGGGCAACAAATCGGTAGCGCACAATCAGGGGTCGCCGCCGATACACCTTCTGTTGTTAATACTACTGGCGCTCCTGCACCTTTTGATTTTAGTGTTAACAGTAATTCTTCGATTACTGGATCGGCACCAGTAACACCCTTTGATTTCGGTATTAACACACCATCTGCCGTCACCGGAACACAGGCAATTACAGGGTATGATTTTAGTCTAAATACAGCGAGCGCTTTAGCTGCAACTTCTGCACCGGTTAATTTTAATTTTTCGAATAAGCCGAGTGCAGTAACAGCGTCAGCGGCAACGGCGGCTTTTGATTTTTCAGCGCCTAATGCTTCAGCAACGTTTGACGTAACCATAGCAGGTGGTAGTGGCGGCAATGGCAACACGACGGCGACCATCACGCTTAGCTCGAACATTACCAGCATTGCGGATTTGCTGGCAGATATTAATGACGATCTTGTCGGAATAGACGCGGTTGCCGTCGAAAACCCACCGGGTTCTGGCGCGCTGGAAATACAGGCGGCTGTGGCAGGTGAAGCGTCGACTATCACAGTCGATGGCTTTATTGCCGGTGGGGCTGCGGTCACGCTCGCTGACATTTCGAGTGCACTTGGAGGGCTAACCGATGGTCAAGCATCATCAGGTGCTACTTTTGACGTGGCTGTAGTCGGAGGTAGTAGTGATGGCACTACTACCATAAACCTCACAGCGAATGTGACAACTTTCCAAGGCTTAGTCGCAGATATTCAAGATCAATTGAGCGTATCGGGCATCGCCGTCGACGTACGTCAAGATCCCTCTAACTCAGGACGGCTGCAGTTCTTTTCGACCGATGATGGCGTTGCGACTGCGATGACCGTTGATAATTTTGTTGCTGGAACTGCCGACACAACCAGCACGAATATCACCGACTTGTTAGGTATTACAGACGGCGCAACGAATGTCGTTCCAGGAGCTGGCGCAGTTGGAACCACTGGTTCTTTAACAGCTGCAAATTTCGATGTCACTATTGCTAGCGGTTCAGGCGCTGGTGGTAATAGAACAGTTACGCTAACGCTGAACCAAAATATTGCCAATGGCGATCTCGATTCATTAGTGGACGATTTGAATACTCAGCTTGCTGCAGTTGCATCCCCAGGAATTGATGTTCGGGTTCGGGAAGATCCACAAAATGCTGCGTTGTTGCAGTTTTATGCTGTTGTTGCGGGTGAGACTTCAACCGTTTCTGTTGATAATTTTCAGGTCTCAGGTGTCGCCGGTGATGAAATGACTAATACGACGGATATCCTCGGCATGCTCGGCGGTATTACAGAAGGAGACACGGATGCAAGCGGCGCTAATACAGCCGCCAGTTTTCAGGTTAGATTGAGTGGCGGTGCGAACGGCAGCGCTAATCAAACTCAGACGATTACCCTCGATAGCAATATCAATACGCTGCAAGACCTAATAACTGATATTCGAGATGACCTTCAAAACACAGGTATAGGCATAGATGTCCGGGAAGACCCATCAAACATTGGACAACTTCAGTTCTTTTCTACAGTGGCCGGCGAAGCGTCATCAATTGACGTTGACCCGAATATAGCCCTTTCGCTTGGTAATGGTGTGACCCAATTGAACGTCGAGAATGCTTTGGGTCGAATCAGTATGGGCGCATCGAGCGGCACACCAGACCCATCCGGTTTAACAGGTGTTACAGGATCAGTAGGTAATCTGACTTCCGCAACTTTTGATGTAACCTTGTCTGGGGCTGGCGCGAATAACGTTGGCCCTGTAACGGTTACTTTAGATACGAATATTGCGACTCTGGATGAGTTGATAGAAGACATTCAAGATGAGCTTCGACTAACCAATATCGGCATAGATGTTCGTGAAGACCCGGAGAATATCGGTCAATTACAATTCTTTGCAACAACGGCAGGTGAAGACTCTACGATTACAATCAATAATTTTGATAGCTCTAATGGCGGCGTTACCGCTGCTAATTTATCCGCTGTATTGAATATTTCAACCGGGGTAACCATTCCTGGTATCGCCGCTGTAGATAACGGGTATGCACCTCAAAGCGTAGAAGTTGTTAATAGTCGTGGCGATGCCACTGTGACAACAACAGTGTCTACCTTGGAAGGAGAATCAGCTGCGCAGATTGCAGCGCGCTTCAATGATGTAACAGGGGTCAGTGCAAGTGCGACGACGACCGCCATATTGCCTGCAGCAGACTATGTCAACAATACCGGTGCACTAAACGTTTCAGTCAATGGTGTTAATTTTAGTTCAGCCAGCCTCGATGACCTTGCCAGCGATATTAACAGTTCAACTTTTCTTGGTGGTATTTCAGCAGAAATTGATACTGCTACCGGTGACTTGTCGGTGGTAAGTGCATTGGGTGCAGATCTCATTTTTGCCGTTAGTGGTACCGATGTCACTGATTCTATTAGCGTTCAGGGCCCAGCAGGTAATTCTGTCACGCTAGACCTTGCCGGCGGTGATTCAGCAGCATCTGTTGGGGGATCGGTAAATTTCATTCTGGATGAGAATGTGGCATTCGCGAATTCAACGCCAGAATTGACAGGTATTTTTGGTGCATTGGAAGCTGACGATTTCACTGAGTTTACGATCAATAGTTTTGACCCTTCCAATCAAGATACCTATAACTCAGCAACATCGGTTACTGTCTTTGATAGCCTGGGCAATCCCCATGTCATGACGCAATTCTTTGTTAAAGAGCCTTACCGGGAAGACGAGGTTGGCTCTCAGACAAACAATTGGACAATGTATGTGCAGATAGATGGTGAAAATGTTGGTGACCCGGACTCGACGCTTGCGCCACCGAGTAATACTTTGGCTACCATCGCTGGGTTCACGATGCAGTTTAACGAAGCAGGTCAGTTGGTTGAAGCTGAGTCCGATGTTGTACACATCACTAACTGGACTCCGGTTGATGCAGAGGGCGCACCGACAGGTGCACTGGGTCCACAAAATATTCTTGAAGGTGCTGTTTTGCCTGTTGCTGATCCTGCTGTTAGTAGTAATTTTCTCGTAGATATGGGTGACTCCAGCCAATTTGGTAGCGTGTTCTCAGTCAATAGTGTTGATCAGGATGGCTTTTCAACAGGGCGGTTGAGTGGACTGGATATATCGGCAACTGGATTGATCTTTGCTCGATATACCAATGGTGAGACTCAGACTCTTGGCCAAGTTGGTTTGGCAAATTTTGCCAATACACAGGGCCTGAATAGTCTTGGTGGTAGCAGTTGGGCTGAAAGTTTTGAGTCCGGTGAGCCGGTTGTTGGCACACCAAGAAGTGCTTCCCTTGGAGCTTTGAACGCAGGTGCTCTGGAAGACTCGAATGTTGACTTGAGCGCTGAGTTGGTTCAGTTGATTATCGCGCAAAGGAACTTTCAGGCGAGTGCTAAAACAATTCAAACCATCGATGCAGTAACTCAAACAATCATCAACCTCAGATAAACACCAGACTGAGAGAGTAGGCTAATGGACAAGTTACTTTATGTCGCCATGACTGGCGCCAAACACAATGCGAAAGCACAAGCTGTGCATTCTAACAATTTGGCGAATGCGAGTACGACAGGATTTCGGGCTGATTTTGCCCAGGCTCGTAGCATGCAAGTTTTTGGTGAAGCTTTTCCGAGTAGGGTTTATTCAATGTCAGAAATATCTGGCACTGATTACACCCCAGGTAGTCTTCAACAGACTGCCCGTGCACTTGATGTCGCGATAGAAGGTGCTGGTTTTATTGCTGTTGAAGGGCCTGACGGCACGGAAGCGTTTACAAGAAACGGATCTTTGATTGTTGATGCGGATGGTAACTTAAAAACTTCGACGGGCAGTAGTGTATTGGGTGATGGTGGCCCTATCGTTTTACCTCCATTTGAGAAACTGGAAATCGGTCGTGATGGGACTATTTCTCTGCAAGGTCAAGGTCAGGGTCCTGAGACGTTGACTCAAGTAGCCAGACTAAAATTGGTTAATCCTCAAATTGATGAGATAAGCAAAGGATTGGATGGCCTGTTTCACAGGAAGGATGGTTTGATTGAAAACCCGGCTGCAGAAGTCACCGTAAGCCCCGGGTTTTTAGAAACAAGTAATGTAAATGCCGTCACGGCGATGACCGAAATACTTTCGCTTTCCCGTCAGTTTGAACTTCAAGTGAAGATGATGCGCACGGCAGACGAAAATGCTGAAGCTTCATCGCGCCTACTTCAGGTGAATTAGTAAACATCGGTTTGTTCTAAAAATTTAAGAATTTAAGATATAAAAGGAAATAGACATGCTCGCAGCACTTTGGGTTAGTAAAACAGGCTTAGGCGCACAAGATATCGCGCTCACAACAATTTCCAACAATCTGGCAAACGTCAGCACCATTGGCTTTAAGCGTGACCGGCCAGTTTTTCAGGATCTGTTGTATCAAATTGATCGTCAACCAGGGGCACAGGCATCGCAGGAAACACAACTTCCGTCGGGTTTGCAGCTTGGTACTGGGGTTCGTGCATCAGGTACGCAAAAAGTATTCACTAATGGCAGCTTGCAGGTAACGGAAAATGCGCTCGATGTCGCGATAAATGGTCGTGGCTTTCTACAAATCACTATGCCCGACGGAACTATTGGTTACAGTCGTGATGGTCAGTTCCACCTTGATGCCAATGGGCAAATCGTTACCGGGAACGGAGACCCATTGCAGCCTGCAGTCACGGTTCCTGAAGGGTCCCAATCGGTTACGATAGGCGGCGATGGCACTGTCTCTGTTGCGTTGGCCGGGGAAACTGATGTTACCGAAATCGGCAATATTCAGTTGGTTGATTTTGTAAACCCTGGAGGGCTCCAAGCGATCGGCAAGAATCTATTTCGTGAGACTGCCTCTAGTGGGGCACCACAGCAAGGAACCCCCGGTTTGAATGGGCTAGGGAGCATTGAGCAGGGTTCGCTTGAAAACTCCAACGTCAGTGTGGTCGAGGAATTAGTCAATATGATTTCTACCCAACGCGCCTATGAGATGAACTCAAAAGTCGTTTCTACCGCGGATCAAATGCTCCAGTATCTCGGTCAAAATATATAAAGCGTTTTACTGAAGAGTGTACCGAGACTTTTACTAAGACTTGGCCTGATACCTGCATTGTTTATAAGAGAAAGATTAATCGGCAACTAACTAGATCTTGTCCGGGAACTGAACATCACTATTGTTAATTCCCGGCAACCTGTCGATTTCTAAAACAACAGATCTGAAAAGTCTTAGTTGATTTATCTCAAACTGGTGTTTATGGACAGCAACTAACTAGATCTCAGGAAAAGGTATTTGAAATGTCACGATGCTTAAAACTATCCCTTCTTTTATTATCCGTCTCAAGTCTGACGACAGGCTGTTCTGTTCAAGGTTCGGCCGCCAGAATGAATGATCCAATGTACGCGCCGAAATATCCCAACGTATCGGCTCCTGATACCGCGACAACGGGCAGTCTGTTCGCCACTGGAACCTATACATCACTATTTGATGATGCTGTTGCGAGAAGAGTAGGGGATATTCTAACTGTCATGTTGAATGAAAATACCAGTTCCAGTAAATCTGCAAGTACATCTATTAGTAAAGACAGTGAAGCGAACCTTGCGGAACCTACACTTTTTGGTCGTTTGATTCAGGGTAAAGGAAATACCGGTGGCAATCTGACAAAAATTGGTGGCGACAGCGATTTCAACGGTAGTGCTGATAGTGACCAGGAAAATAGTCTGCAAGGTAGTATTACAGTGACTATTGCAGAAGTCTTACCTAACGGCAGTTTTATTGTTAGGGGAGAAAAATGGATGAAACTCAATCAGGGTGATGAATATTTACGAGTCTCTGGCATGGTCCGTCCTGTAGATATAAATTCCTCCAATCAGGTGGACTCTACCCGCCTTGCGAATGCCCGCATTACTTATGGTGGTACTGGCGCCGTTGCGAACAGTAACAAACCAGGTTGGCTATCTAGATTTTTTGTTAATCCTCTCTTTCCTATCTAGTCGAGCTTTCGTGATGAATCTGATTCAGCAACAAAATAAAAATAGAATGAAACAAATAGCGACAATATTGTTCGCATTGATCGTGCTAGTTTTTCCAGTAATGAACGCCTCCGCACAACGACTGAAAGATCTCGCGAGTATTGCGGGAGTTAGGAGCAACCAGTTAATAGGCTATGGTCTGATAGTAGGCCTTGATGGAACAGGGGATCAAACAACTCAAACGCCATTCACGATTCAAACATTTAATAACATGATGAAGCGGTTTGGAATTACGCCCCCAGAAGGAGTGATACCGCAACTAAAAAATGTTGCTGCAGTTGCCTTGCATGCGGAACTGCCAGCGTTTACTAAACCTGGTCAGACTATTGATGTAACGATCTCGTCGATTGGCAATTCGAAAAGTTTACGTGGTGGTAGTTTATTACTAACGCCTCTCAAAGGTGTGGATGGAAATATATATGCTATTGCGCAGGGTAACCTGGTTGTTGGGGGGTTTGGCGCAGATGGTGCTGACGGCTCGTCTATCACTG
The DNA here is from genome assembly GCA_047629195.1 of Candidatus Azotimanducaceae bacterium. Classification (GTDB taxonomy): domain Bacteria; phylum Pseudomonadota; class Gammaproteobacteria; order Pseudomonadales; family Azotimanducaceae; genus UBA4582. The sequence continues at coordinate 9,926 of JBLHWY010000068.1, read as the reverse complement.
TTAATGTACCAAGTGTCGGTCGGATTCCCAACGGAGCGATCGTCGAGCGTGCTGCACCCTCTGGTTTTATGCAAGGCGATTTGGTTTTTAATCTGAACCGCCCGGATTTCACCACGGCAAAACGTGTAGCTGATCTTATCAATGATTTGTTAGGTCCTCAGGTTGCCCATGCGCTCGATGGTGGTTCGATTAAAGTATCGGCGCCACTGGATACCAATCAACGAGTTTCTTATCTATCTGTACTAGAAAATCTAGAAATAGAAGCGGGTGAAGCGCCGGCTCGTGTGATTATCAACTCCCGAACTGGGACGATCATTATCGGGCAACACGTTGAAGTCTCCCCTGCGGCTATCACTCATGGAAGCCTAACTGTCACAATTTCTGAAGCACCTTTCGTGGTTCAGCCTGGCGCTTTGGCGAATGGCGAAACAGTGGTGGTGCCGCAAACAGATATCCAGGCGATACAGGAAGAAAACAGAATGTTTCATTTTAAACCTGGCGTGTCTCTCGAAGACATTGTAGCTGCGGTTAATCAGGTGGGCGCCGCTCCGGGTGATTTGATGGCCATACTCGAGGGCTTAAAGCAGTCTGGTGCGCTGAAAGCTGAATTGGTGGTTATCTAATATGCAGTTGTCTAATCCTGCAGCGGGCTTAATGGATAGCTATAAGATAGGGCAGCAGTCCTTTGATTTGGCTAATAAGAGTACCAAGGATTCTCCCGAGGCACTGTTGGAAGTCGCAAAGCAGTTTGAGTCGCTATATATGAATCTGATGCTGAAGAATATGCGTGCTGCTAATAGAGAGTTTTCGGAAGGTAACTACTTAAACTCTTTCGAAACCAACATGTACGAAGATATGTTGGATGAAAAGCTCAGTGTGTCGATGTCCAGTTCAGGTGGTTTTGGCATAGCAGAGATGTTGGTGAAGCAGTTGGGCAATAAGGATTATAGTGCTGATTATGACTTATCTATTGGTGCTCGACCCGCTGAACCCTTTGGCGAGAAACCGATAGAGGAGGCGCTTCCGACAATCAAGAAGCAACAGCCCGCAGAACGGATGTCTGGATTTGCATCACCTGAAATATTTGTGGCAACACTGATGCCAGAAATTGAAAAAATAGCTAATCAGCTTGCGGTGTCTCCCAAATCTATCATCGCTCAAGCTGCACTTGAGACTGGTTGGGGACAGCATATTATTCATAATGGCCAAGGTCGAAACTCATTCAATTTGTTTGGCATCAAAGCTCAGGGAGAGTGGTCTGGGAATAGTGTTGCTATTGAATCGGTAGAAGTTGTAGGAGACGTAGCAAAACTTCAAAAATCTCATTTCAGGCAATACGGTTCCTATGCCGATTCACTTCATGACTACGCAGAAATGATAAGTTCTGGTCGATACCCTGGCGTTGTCGGGTCTGGCGAAGATATTCCTGCGTTTGCAAAATCGATCGCAGCTGGTGGCTATGCAACAGATCCTGCTTATGCTGAAAAGTTGACTAGAGTCGCTAATAACCCTTTGCTCAATTTGAGTTCTTTGGCTGAGGAGGTAAAGTAAAATGAGTTCAGCTTCTTTGCTTCGTATTGGTGTTACTGGTCTATTGGCGCACCAGGCAGCATTACAGACAACCGGTCATAATATATCGAATACCGACACACCGGGTTTTAGCCGCCAAAGCGTTAGCCTAGGGACACAGTCGCCTGACTTTTCCGGTTCTGGGTATCAGGGTACCGGCGTCAGGGTTGATGAGATTCGGCGAGTGGTGGATGATTTTTCCGTTTCGCAATTACGTCTTGATACTTCAGCGTTCAATGAATTGGATACCTATCTGTCAAATATTAGTCAGATTGATGGCTTGCTTGCCGATGTGTCAACGGGCCTTGCACCGGGTATTCAGGATTTTTTTGCGGCCTTGCATGCTGGCGCAGATGATCCCACTAGTGTACCAGTCCGTCAGTTGGTGGTTAGTCAGGCAGAAGGCTTGACCGATCGATTTGCAACAATTCAAAGTCGACTAACGCAACATAACAACACAGTAAATCTGCAGCTTGAAACCATTGCGAGCGAGATCACATCACTGGCAAAGGGGCTAGCTGAACTGAACCAGAGTATTGTGGCCGCAACCGGTCGGGCACAGGACAATACACCTAACGACCTGTTGGATACCAGAGACCAGTTATTAAAAAAGCTGTCAGAACTCGTTTCTGTTAATGTCGTATCTACTGGTCAAAATGCTGTTGATGTTTTCATCGGTAACGGCCAGGCATTAGTTGTGGGTAGCAAAGCTAATGAATTGAAAGCAATCGCTGGAGAAACTGATCCAAGCAGAAAAGACCTTGCATTCGCAAATGGTAAAGTTGAGCAAACAGTAACATCTTTGATCACCGGCGGAAAATTAGGTGGTTTGATAGATTTCAGGGAGCAGGTGCTCGATACTTCACTCAATACGATAGGAAGGCTTGCTATCACGCTTGCGACGCAGACCAATGAGCAACACGTGTTGGGGCTGGATTTAAATGGTCAATTTGGTAAGCGCTTTTTCGCTGATGTGAACAGCCAACAGAGCATGCTCGACAGGGTGGTAGCAGACAAAGATAACCTGTCCGGTAACGAAACAAGACTTTCGGTCGAAATTACAGACGCAAGTCAGTTGTCCGCTAGTGATTATTATTTGGCGTTTCCGGGCCCTGGTTCGGATCGATATGTCTTGTCTCGAGTAGATTCAGGTGATGTCGTTAGAAAAGGTGTGCTCTCAGGAGCGCTGCCCGATGCGATTTCTGCTGACGGAATCACGATTAATATCGAGCGAGGTGAAATCAGTCAGGGTGATCGTTTTTTGATTCAACCCACGCGCTTTGGTAGTAAGGATTTGATCGTAGAGCTTGAAAGGCCTGAGCAAATTGCATTCGCGTCAGCTGTCAGTGGTGACGCAAGTCTCGGTAATGGTGGTACGGGTAGAATTACCAATACTGAAGCCCTGGATGTATCAACCCGTTCATTTGCGGTCCCAGGAGAATTATCGCCACCGTTACTCATTCAATTCACCAGTGAAGTTAGCTACGACATTCTTGATAATTCAAATCCTTCTCGGCCGGTGGATCTGATACCACCGCTTCGAAATCTTCGATTTACACCGGGAATCGATAATCAGCTGCTGCCCGATAGTATCGGTCAAACGGCTTTGAGTAGTAGTGGGATATTAGCTGGTAGGTTACCCACCCGTTTTACAGAGTCGCCGACTGACGGTGAATCGAACAATGGCTATGTCGACGAGAAACTAACAATTTCGACAGTAAACCCCGTGTCGGGAGTGCTTAGTGTACAACCCAGTGTTCAGGTGCTTGCTGGTGAAGCTGCGAGTTCTGTTGCTCAAAAGCTGGGTGCGTTGCACGGCGTTCAGGCTTCGGCAAATACTAAAGTGTTTCTTTCTGACTTTTCTAATCAGCAAGTGGGTGGATTTCCACTAGAGCTTATCGTCAATGGTATCCAAGTGAACAATCCAGATGATCCACTTGAGCCTGGATTGCTAAACCCCAATTATCTAGCTGACTTGATGACGTCAATGCCTGCCTTTACCGCGATGGGTCTCACTGCAAAGAGTGACGGTGATACTTTAACGCTAGAATCTTTTAGCGGTGAGGATATCAAGGTCGCGATACGTGGCGATGTTGATGATAAGTTTAGGCTAACGGATGTGCATGATAACGAGTTATTCATGTCTGGGGCCGGAGGAAGTACGGCCGCTGTGCTAGCAGGTACTCTCGATCGTTCAGCCGGATATAACTTTGATCTTGGTGGACCATATACCATGACATTGAAGCTAAATAACGGTACCAGCCAGACTATTAGACTTGCTGGTAATCAGATCCTTGGCTCAGATGTGGCTGGCGAACTACAGTCAGCGATTAATGATTCAGAAATTGCCAGTGGAGATGTTATTGCTTCAATGGGCGCTGATGGGCACCTATCGCTGACCACGCGTGAGCTTGGAGAAAGTCAGAGGCTTGAGATAGTTGATATAAGTCCAGCGCTGAACTTTGCACTTGGGTTTATTCCCGAGACGGCAGTCGGTGCTGATATAAAGAATGAAGTCACCGTTGGCGGTGTCTTGAATGTGTTTATGGAAGATGGGGTTAGTCTGGGGTCAGATGCAGTTGCGGTAAGCGGAAACTTATTTAGAGCCGAACCAGAGGCGTTGAGTACCTATCTGGGCTATCAGATAAGCCTTGACGGGAGTCCTGTGGCAGGTGACAAATTTACGATCGAGTTCAATAGTGATGGCGTCTCAGATAATCGGAATGGGCTGGCCCTCACCGCGCTTGAAACCACAAAATTAGTTGACCGTGGTTCAGTCACCTTGGCAGATTCCTATGGTCGCATGGTCGAGCTAATTGGTGTGGGCACTGCACAGTCGCAGATAAATATGGAAGCCAGCGAGAGTCTCGTTCAACAATCCCAGTCTAATCGAGATAGTATTTCGGGGGTCAATCTAGATGAAGAGGCGGCGGACTTGATTCGTTACGAACTGGGTTATAACGCCAGTGCTCAGGTAATCTCAATTGCAAGATCATTATTCGAGACACTCTTGAATTCAGTCAGGTAGGTAATAACGTCATGAGAGTAAGTACAATACAGACCTTTAATAATGGCGTAAATAATATGCAGCGAGTAAGTAGTCTTGCTGCTCAGACGCAGAATCAAATTTCTACTGGCCGAAAGTTTTTATCGGCATCGGACGACCCGGTTGCGGCAACGCGCATATTACAATTAACCCAGGAAATTGCGATCCGCGAGCAGTATCAAAAAAACATTACCTCCGTGACAAACAGATTAGCACTGGAAGAGACGGTGCTGACTGGTGCGTCAGAACTTCTACAGCGAATAAGGGAAATTACGGTTCAAGCCGGTGACGGCTCACTCAACGCTCAAGACCGCGGGTTTCTCGCACAGGAAGTGGATATCCGTTTAGATGAAATGTTGGGGTTACTAAATTCCAAGGATGCTAATAGTGAATTCATATTTGCGGGATATAAGGGTGATACACAACCTTTCATTAAAGGCGGTGGCGGCGGTTACAAGTTTCAGGGTGATGAAGGCGCGAGGCTGGTACAGATTGGTGCGACCACCTTTGTTAATTCACGGGACTCTGGCAAAGGAATTTTTGAAGCGATTCCTTCAGCTGAGCATAACTTTACAACGACCAATAACCCTAGGAACTCAGCTGTTCCGGTCGCTAATATTACGGTTGGTCAAATTATAGATCGGGAAGCCTTCGAGGCTTTCTATCCTGAAGACGCGTTTGTAGAGATAGAGCGAGTTGATGCACTGGACCCGCCGCAGCTTAACTATACCGTTCGTCGTTCATCGGATAACCGGGTTATTAGTGGATTGCAGAATATTCCTTTTGTACCAGGCGGAAGCATTCAGTTTGAAGGTATTTCATTTCGAATCGCGGGCGTACCTGACGTTGGTGATAGCTTCGTCATTGAATCATCAAGCCAGCAAAGTGCTTTGTCTACTATTGGCCGTTTGAATGATGCACTTAAAAATTCTAGCGATACCGCAGAAGGCCGTGAACAGTTGCGTGTTGCGATTGAGAGCAGTCTAAATAATTTGGATAACGCACAGACTCGCCTGCTTGAGACTCGGAGTAGCATTGGCGCCAGGCTCAATACGCTCGAGAGTACCCAGTCAATCCATGAAGACATCGATCTTGTCAGCCAGGATGTGCTGTCTCAATTGCAGGATTTAGATTTTGCAGAAGCGGTGAGTCGTTTAAGCCTAGAAACCTTCATTCTTGAAGCTGCACAGCAAAGCTTTGCAAAAATCGCTAATATCTCCCTGATAAGTAGGCTTTAGGCCTATACCGCATTCCGCCACTGCCTAATTTACTTTACATCGGTCTATAATCAGCTCTGTTTCTTCTATGGAGAATTGAATGAGTCTTAGCTCGCTATTTAAACTGTCTGGGCTTTCTTCTCGATCTGCACTTAAGCAGGTTAGCGTCAAGTACTTGCGGCAGATGCTGGATGAGTTTGCTGGTTTTCTAAACGAAGATTTGCCAAGAGTGGGTGCATTTCATCCAAAGGTTCCTTACAAAGAAATCGATGGTACTCAATTAACAATGGATGTCACCGTTCCGTCTGGTGTTGGTCCCTACCCAGTATTGGTTTATCTGCACGGCGGAGCATGGATCTGGGGTTCGCCCACAACTCATCAAAAATTAACCCATAGGTTAGCCGAACAAGGGTTTCTTACTCTTAGCGTCGACTATCGTCTGGCACCAGAGAATCCTTTTCCTGCTGGTTTCAATGATTGTATTCATGCCATTTATTTCGCAGCGCAATTTGCAGAAAAGTGGGGAGGAGACCCGAAGCGAATGGTGATTGCTGGAGACTCGGCGGGTGCGAATCTTGCCGCGGCAACATCAATTGAGCTAGCGAATTCTGTGGCTGCGCCGGTCATTCATGCTGTTGGCCTTCTATACGGAGTCTATGATTTTAGAACCGAGCAGAAGCCTGACATCATGTCTGAGTTGCTAAATAAGGCGTATCTTAATGGCGAGCAACATTTGATTGAAGATCCAAGAGTAAGCCCGCTACTAAAAACGGTAAGTCTGCCTCCGGCTTTCGTTGCGATCGGTAGCGAAGATGATTTGATAGATGATGCGGAGAGATTGAGGGCTGAACTATTAGCAAACGATAAGGTGCATGAATATCATGTTTACACAGGTATGCCACATGCGTTTGCACAAATGGAGTTTCTGCCCTCCGCTAGAAGCTGCATTCGAGACATGACAAACTTTCTACACAAGATTGTACCGAAGACTAGTGGTGCTAAAACTAAATAGAGGCGTTTGAGGTTTCATGACAATTATTTTAAGAGATGTCGATGAAAGTGATGTGATCCGCTGTGCACAATTGCTTGCGGAGCTTCAGTCAGCGACTGGATCGAAGAAGAGCCCGGCAATAGAGGAAGCTTTTAGAGCGCTTTTAACTAAAAAGAGGGGGCAAGTTGTGGTCGCAGAAAAGGAAAACCTGATCTTGGGTATGGTCAGTGTTAGTTACAATGTTGCAATGAGGTATGGCGGTGAATATTGCCAGCTGGAAGAGCTAATTGTGACGCCTGCTGCAAGAGGCTTGAAGCTCGGAGGGCTGTTGGTTCAAAAGGTTATCGACAATGCTATCGCGCGGGGGTGCAGAGAAATTGGCTTGTACCTCGTTGCCACAACAGAACATAACCGGTCATTCTATGAGAAATATGGATTCGAGTCAGTGGGTATAGAAATGCGGCAGAGATTGTAGGAATAGTGTGAGCGGCTGTTACTAGACTTATATCCATTTGATTTCAGCCCCTTGAATTCCAGTTTTACCTCCAGTTGAACTCTCCACGTTCACATTCGGCATCAGTTCAATTTCAAGGTTTCTCTTCCATGCCTGTGACGGGCTCGCTGTACTCGGAGATAGACTTTTTCATTGAGATATTTCGTTACACCCAGGTTGAGTTCTGTTGCATCAAAAGGTTTGATTTACCCGTCTTCAGGCATCGTTGGAGTTGTCCACGTTGGAGTTGTCCATACAGACAAGTTGAAATTATCGTGACTGCCAATGTTCTTTGTTGTGATTTGTTGATCATTTTTCTGGCATACGTCTGGAATAGACATTGCAATGGCACTGTTTGCGAACGTTACTTGACCTTGTTCTAGTTTGAACTTTTTGCCAAAAACTTTTAAAGCTTCATGTACCGTTTTAAAACCCCTTCGTATCGTCGCTTTTCCAAGGTGCCCTTACTCAGGCTTTTACCTTGTAATCCTGTATCACGACCACGAACACATAGATATGACGTCGGGTAACTTGAATTTTGTTACGAAGGTTTGTTTGTCCAGTACTGCATCGTCGAAGAGTTCTTCGACGTCAATATGCGGCTTATCACGACCCAAATCGGAGCTGATTAGCGCAACGGAAGGAGGCACTTTAAGACTGCTGTTGGCTTGTAAACTAAGCATGCTGCCACCAATCTCACTGTTTGCGGGCGGTTGCACTTTACCTTCGATAGCATAGGTACCGAGGCTATCTACTGATCGCCCAGTGATCGTGGTTGGGAGTTAAAAGGTTAGCTTTTCTTTTCGGTAGAGCGGGCCAGTGTTGATCCGATAAATGATTTTATCTTTATTTAGGCTAGTGCCTACCTCGCCGGCGCAATATCCCTCGGAGTAGGTATTCATTTAATAACTTAGCGCTAGCTTAGTTGGGATGCTGGCTTAAATGCTGGAATGAGTCCGGGGAATAACAGTGTGGATAAGCATAGAAATGCGCCAGTGATAGTTGACTTAACGGCTTATATGCAAGGTTTAGTGTATTTTATTCGTCTTATCATCGATAGCTTTTAGTGCGGCATCTTTAAGTGCTAGCAGCTCTTTTTCTTGCTCATCCACATGTAGTCTTTGTGCGTTCAATTTTGCAATTAGCTTTTCGTGTTCTGCTTCCATTTGTGCAACGCCTGCCAAAACAGAGTCATATAGCTCGTCACATAATGCTTCTGAGAAGAAATCTTTTACCAGCGTGTCCCTTTGATCTGCCAGCACGACAACAACGTTCCAATTGTCTTCTGCAGCTTGGGTTTTCAATAAGTCAGAGATACCTAGTACGAGATTCCAGCGGCTTTGTTGTTGTTTGACAGCCTCCTGGTCGTATGTTTTCGTGATTGCGCAATCGAACTTCTTCATTGAGGGGCATTCCCGTGATTATGTCCAAGTGGTGAGTAAGTAGCTTTATGCCTGAGTTGTACCCACAGGAATCCCAACTACACTAAGGAGTATAGCCGTGAATCAACACTCTGCTTAGCTATTGGATTACCTTTTAAGTTACTCGAAAATGCGCAATGCATTTGACTGGTTTTCGACACTCTTCCGCCGCGTTTTTGACGCCGCCCACCGTTCAAAAAAAATCGATTAAAAAGATTAAAGGGATCCCCGATCGTGCCGTTATCCATTGTGAGCTGTAGTACATCCAACTTTCTTGGCAGCAATAAGAAACTGGATATTCAAGCAATTAACTAAGACGGAATGGTCGCTCACATTCCAGTGAACGGCCAAATGGAGTAAGAAAACCATGCCTCAAATTATTAACACGAACATTGCGTCACTGACAGCACAGCGTAATTTGAACCAATCGCAGTCTGCTAACCAGACTTCATTGGAGCGGTTGTCATCAGGACTTAGAATCAACAGCGCGAAGGATGATGCTGCTGGTTTGGCGATTTCCACTCGTTTTTCCTCGCAGATCAGGGGGCTGTCAGTTGCGGTCCGAAATGCAGGAGATGGAATATCTCTTGCCCAGACAGCGGAAGGCGCGTTGGGGTCAATTACTGACAACCTACAGAGACTAAGAGAACTGGCTCTTCAGTCATCTAATGCTACTAACTCAGATGTAGACAGGGAAGCCCTGAACTCTGAGGCAAAGCAGCTTATCGCAGAAATTTCACGAACAGGTGAGCAGACTGATTTTAACGGCACAAACTTGTTAGACGGCAACTTTGCAGCCTCCTTTCAGGTGGGTGCGAACTCTGGTGAAACGGTAAGCTTCGGAATTGCGGAACTTACCGCTGCTAATCTGGGTGGTGGCCGTACCGCTGGTGTGAGTGCGATCGGTTCTGATGGAGCGCTATCTAATGGTGACCTTGTCATCAACGGCGCAGTCGTTGGGCCATCTGTTGCTTCTGACGATACAGCTTCTTTTGAGAATTCAAATGCAAGTGCTATCTCCAAGGTTGCAGCTATTAATCGAGCGTCCGATGAGTCGGGCGTATCGGCTGAAGTATTGACCAACATTGCCTCTGGAAGCTTTCAGAATGAAGCGAGTGGCGGCACCGCTGCTACTTCAGGCTCAATAAACTTGAATGGTGTATCCATCTCTCTTGCAACAGGTGATGTG
>JBLHWY010000067.1:0-32237 GCA_047629195.1 Candidatus Azotimanducaceae bacterium | reverse complement strand
ACTTATCCTGTATCGCTTATCGAGTTTGCCATTGCTGTGAGTATTTTTGTGTTGGCATTAGAGCTAGCCAGAAAAGAACATGATGATGGCAGTTTGAGTTTATTCAAACGGCACCCCTGGTGGTTAGCGGGGGGCTTCGGTTTGCTTCATGGTATGGGCTTTGCCGGAGCATTAGCCGAGATTGGTTTGCCCCAAGGTAGCGTCCCGTTGGCCCTGCTCTTTTTTAATCTTGGAATTGAAATTGGCCAGCTAACGTTTGTTGCTTTGGCCATGACTGCGTGGTGGCTACTCAGCAAGGCGCTTCTTAACTCGACGTTTGCAGAACGAATAATGGTAAGTCAGGATCGGCTGATGATTATTCCGATCTATTTACTCGGAGGATTATCTGCCATGTGGTGCATTGAGCGTGGTCTAGAAGTATTGGCGTAGTACGCTAGCAGAACCCAACTATCCGCTCAAAACCAATCCGATACCCGTTCGGGCGACGGTGAAGCGCTTTGAAATTTTGTGGTGTCCGACCCTACGACTCATTAAGGAGCGCGCAGGCATCATGAAAGAAAAAGAGCAACAACCTAATATCTTATTTGTTTGTTCTGACCAGTACCGGGCAGACGTGCTGGGCTGTGCCGGAAACAATGTGGTCGCTACGCCGAACCTCGATCGGCTGGCAAATGAAGGTACGCGATTTGATCAGGCTTGGGTCGAGAGTCCGATTTGCCAGCCCGCACTTCATTAATGACAGGACAATTTCCCGCGGTGCATGGCATTCTTGGCAATTTCGGCGAGGAAAGCCAGCCCTCATGGGATACGTTTCCCTGGGCACTTCAGCAAGCGAGCTAGGAAACGGCAGTCGTTGGTAAAACACATTATGCCAATTGGCCTATGGGTGGCGGTAGCAAAACACCACCCGAGGGCGAATGGATTAGAGGTTTTGGCTATGACCATGCGTTAGAGGAATTTGGTCGTTATGTGCGTGTGAACTTTGAGATACCTTATATGCGATTTCTAGCGGAACACGGTGAGCTTGAATCTTACAAAAAGGTGATCGCGGAAAGGTTTCGAATCGGTGACCGACATTGGAAGGGCGTGACCAGCCCATTGCCGCAGGAATTGGATTTACCAGCTTTTTGGCAATTGAGGCGCAAGATTGGCTGAAACAGCGATCTGGTGCCAAACCCTGCTTTCTTAATCTTGCTTTTGTTCAATCGCACGTGCCGCTGATGGCAGACCCGCAGTAGGCTGCTAATTATGCGGAATCGCAAATCCAACGTGCCGCTATGTCTATACCCGTTCTTGATGCCGACGCAGCGAAACCGTTGGATAATTCATCGGCTTGTTCTCTACTGCCAACCTTGACGGGAAAAACTGAACCGTTTGGGGATATTGTAAACAGCAGGATTTGGCTAAGGCCTGAAGCCCCAATCTGGATTGCTGCCTCTGACGGAAGCTATCGATTGACATACGATCGTGCCACTGGCAAAGGCACAGGGTTTTTCGATCTTGAAATAGATTCTGACAAAAATATAAACGGTGCCGCAGATAAAACCAACGCCGCAGAGATTAATCGTCCGTGGGAAATGAGCCAGGCCAGTCTGTTTGGCGAAACAGTGTAGTTTGAATAACTGGTAGTATCCAACAGTTGCTATATAGACGAGCAGCCATTTCCCTGCACCGCTGTCAATGGCCCCTTACGTTATATTTTCAGATCAAAACGGTGAGTTTATACTTTCGTAACATTTGTGGCCGACGTTACTTCAGAGGTTTCTGTGAGATATCAAGAGTGCTTTCAATGAAAGACAACGATGACAATGGACAGCATTAGCCTTGATGCCCTTGCGTTGAGGACTAGCTATATATGAGGCCCAGTGTTTCGTAGTCGGTGTTATAACCCAAGTTAGCTTAGGCGTTATGTGGCCAAACTTCTTCTAAGACTGCATTGGCAGATACAGCAACGGGCCAACCGGCATAGTGTGCGACATGAGTGATCATGGCTTCTACTTTTTTACGCGGGATGCCAAGATTTTTCGCACCTTGAAAGTGCAAGCGTTGTTCGTTTTCACGTCCAGTGGCGACTAGTACTGTACAAGTCATAAGTGAGCGCTCTTCAAGGCTAAGATCCTTTCCTTGCCAAACATCACCAAAGACATGTTCCATGGTATAGCGACGCAGCTCCGCTGGCATCGGCACGCTTTCAGTACGAACCACACCTTCAAACAGCCTGTTTGCCAGTGCGGTACCTTTATCTAGTCGTTCATTGTTATCTGTCATCAATTTGATTCCTATTTAATGTGTCATAAAAAGGTGACGTTTAGTCACCGTAGATTAGTCTATAGCTCAGGGTCACGCGAGGTCGCCTGTTTTAAGTCTCTGTGTGCTTTTTCGATGATTGGATGTGTTGTATCGACAAGCGCCTCGTGCCACCCTTTGCGTTTTTTAAGGTGGTCATAGTATGCGAGCAAGGCTTGCCAGCTTGTGTCGTGCCGCAAAATGTTCCAGCCAACCTGTTTCATCAAGCCGAAGTAAAAGGCTGACTGCAGCTATGTGCGCGCGCTGGATGAAGTAGCTTGGCGGCAGGACCTTTGCCAACAAGCTGAAGTCCGAACAGTTTGGCAGCAGTATAGACCGCTGGTCTTTTTTGTCTGGATGAAATAGAGAGCTGATGAGAATTCGTCGAAAGGAAATATATTTGATTGAAGTGATGAACATTGGCAGGGTCAGTGGGGCAATACAGGCACCTGCTCTTTGGGCCATGCCAGCCATGGGGTCGTCACTATTTAAATTGCAAAATGCCAACCATCTTTCTACTTCTAATCGCTTGTCGGGGTTATCGGGATAGAGCATAGGTGCATCTGGCTTTGCCAGCGATTGAGCATAAATCAGAATGTCATCGGACTCATATATCTGGCGCCCTTTATGAACCAAAGTTGGCACCAGACCAGAAGGGTTGATCTTGAGGTATGCAGCGCTGATTGTTTGATACCAACCAGTTTCAATGAGGTCTATCGGGAGGTGTTTATGTGCGATTGCCAGTTCCGCTATCGCCAAGCGAGTCTTACGCGAGCAGTGGGAGAAAGCATTGCAATATAGCTCAACTTCCTGTTCATAGGGCAGGATAATATCCTGCTGGATTCCGCCGGTAACTGCCTGAGTCCGGCGTTGTCTTTTTTCGACTAGAAACCAAATAGAACCGGCTATCAATAAGCCTGCGATTATCAAAATTATCCAATCTACAATCACGGTTCAGTGCCTGTTGTTAGAAGTATCTATTAGTTCTAGTCGCTGTTGTTTCAGGACCGTTAGATAAGCCCTTCGTAACTGCCACCGTCGAGCTGTAAGTTCTGCCCCGATATGAACCCTGCCTGTGCACTACATAAAAATGCACACGCGTCGCCAAATTCTTCTGGTAGCCCTAAGCGCCCAGCGGCGATTGTGCCAGCGATTTGTGTGTAGGCTTCTTCGACGGTGATACCTTGGCGCTGCGATTGCATTTCGGCCATAAATTTTTGCCGATCGGTGTCAATGCGTTCTGGTAACATATTGTTTATGGTGACGTTCGCATGCGCGACTTCTGTTGAAATAGCCTTGCTCACCGAAGTTAGACCAGCTCGGGCACCGGTCGAAAGCCCCATGGGTGCTTTGGGTGTTTTTACCATAGCAGATGTGATGTTGACGATTCGTCCGAATCGGCGTGTCACCATGCCGTCGAGTACCGCACGAATCATCAGCATGTGCGTAATCATGTTTGCTTCTAATGCACCTATCCATGCAGCGTAGTCCCAGTCTTTTATGTTGCCCGGCGCAGGGCCACCGTTGTTGGTAATGAGTATGTCTGGCTCAGGACATACCGCGAGGAGGGCGTCGCGTGTGCTGGCCATCGTCATGTCACCGTTCACACTTTGTACCTGTACGCCGTATTCAGAGCATGCGTTTTTTGCTTCGGTTAGTGCTGTTTCATTGCGCCCATTAAGGGTGACGTTTGCGCCTTCGCGAGCCAGTGCGATGGCACAGGCGCGACCCAAACCTCTACTGGATGCACAAATGATTGCGTGTTTGCCTTTAATGCCTAAATCCATATGTCTCTCGCGGCCTTTAGTTGTCTTGTTCTAGTTCATGCAGCATAAAGCTACGGACCAGGGCTTGCGCCTGCTCGCGGACTACTTGTTGCTCACTGTCATTAACGTCTGCTAACTGCAATATATAAGGTTCCAGGGCCGCCCATCCCAATTCAATGGCGACGGTGACCGCGAAGCGAACCTTTACTTCGATAGGCACTTGGCCCTCAGGATAGTTGCGCGTGAGATGCTGACGCGCCTCGACGGGTACCGAAACACCAGATCTGATCTCTTGGGTCGCTGTTTCGAGATCTCCGTCTAACACCAAGCGAACAATGGCTTGAAGATATTGAGAATCTTCACCTAGTGTGAGTGGCGGGGGTAGTGGTGTGCCACCCGAGCGCTCGTGAGCGTTCTTGTAATGTTCTTTCGCTAAATGATCCGCAGCGGCTTCAATCAAGCCTTGTTTGCCGCCGAAATAGTGATGCACTTGCCCATGATTGACACCGGCGCGTGTCGCGACGTTGCGTACACTCATGGCGTTAGGACCGAATTCTGCCAACATTCCGCAGGCGGCTTCGATTAAAGCCGCTTTGACCGTCTCGGGGCCTCGTTCCAGAGGGGTTTTCTGTAGCTTAGAGTCCGCGTTCATCGCCGAATGTTTCCATGTTGATTGCTGGCCCCCATTGAGAAGGACCAGGTTCAGGGTTTTTGGGGTCGCCCTCTAACATAATGTCGACGACCTGAGGTGGGTAGGTATTATCAAAGACATCGCCGTCGGTTTGATGCTCGTGAATTTGGCCAAAAGGAGAACGCCAGTAATCAAATATTTGGCTACCCGAATAGTGCCTACCAATTCCCCATTCGGGTTCATAGCCTTGTTTTTCCAGTATTTCATGGCCCATAAAGACATCGTCTATGTTCACCATTTCGAAGGATACATGATTCAGACCAGAGTTACCGTTGGATTGTGTTTGAGCGGGAAGAAAGAAGATGCTGTGATGATCAGCTGGCTTAGCGCCGCGGTCGCACCGAGAAAATATGCCAAAAAGCGGACCTGCATCACCGCCAGGTTTCAGTAGATCACTGGCGATGATGCCTAGGTGATCATGATACCAAGCAAGGCTTGCTTCTAAGTCAGTCACGTTCAGTCCGCAATGTGCATAGCGCTTGATGTGTGGGTACGCGCCCTTAGTAAACCGTTTGGTTTGGTTAATACGGCGAAAGTTCTCTCGGTCTACGCCGCCAACATTGACTTCGATCGCCGCAAGGTCAGAGTCCAGCGTACGGGGCTGGATACCGAAGACGACTTGAACGCCAATGCCATCGGGGTCCGTACTCGTGGTGCTAAAGCCGCCGCCGGGCGATGTCATTTCTTCAACATGGCTGAAGCCATCGGATTGCGCAAGCTTTTCTAGATCTTTCATAGAACATGCATAGAACGCATTGCTGAGAAACTTCTTTTCGCCGAGCGTTGATACGTGGATAAATGGCTGTGGACCATCGCCGCGCATATACAAGGTATCGTCAGTTCGAGCGACCCGGGTCATGCCAAAATCGATCAAGAACTTTTCTTGCAGGTCCAAGTCTGGTACCTGCAAGGTTGGGTAAGCCACATCGTCTACTTTAATAATTGAGCTCATTTTAAACTCCTGTGGTTGTTGTTCCGAGTGAAATTGATTCTAGACTCAGTCTTGAACATTTGTCTAGTCATGTGTCTAGATTTCGGTCAGAATAAAATTTGATTGAATCAAGAGGGGTGGAAAAT
Source organism: Candidatus Azotimanducaceae bacterium (assembly GCA_047629195.1). Lineage (GTDB taxonomy): Bacteria > Pseudomonadota > Gammaproteobacteria > Pseudomonadales > Azotimanducaceae > UBA4582. Next base: position 26,417 of record JBLHWY010000067.1, on the reverse strand, counting down.
GCTTATTTACGACGCGGTAATTGCCGGGTACGGACCAACGGGGGCCGTTGCAGCGAACTTATTGGGCGCTTGGGGGCACAGGGTGCTTGTGGTCGAACCCAATCGAGAGGTCTACGACATTCCCCGTGCCGTGCATTTTGATGGTGAGGTGATGCGTATTTTTCAAGCCCTAGGATTAGCAGATGAGGTCAACCAGTTGGCTGTGCAAGGTAAGAAAATTCGTTTTACCAATGGCCGTAACTGGCATCTTTTCGAACAAGATCTATCCGTGTTACCTCGGCCTCATGGTTGGTTTAACAATTCGTTTTTCGATCAACCTGAGTTAGAGCGATGTCTGCGACGGGGAGTCTTGCGTTACAAAAATGTGGAATTGAAGTTTGGTTGGGCGGTGTCAGGCCTCCATGACCAGACAGAGAAGTCAGAGGGAGAGCTGGTTCAGGTTCAGCTAGCTAGCGTCGACGAAGGGGCGCAGCAGCAAGCGTCAATTTCAGCTCGCTATGTATTGGCTTGTGATGGCGCTAGTAGCCCGCTTCGAAAAATGTTGGACATTCCTCAAGAAGATTTGTGCTGTGACGAACCTTGGTTAGTTTGTGATCTAAACCTGGGGGAAGGCGTGGAATTCGATCGAACAGGTCTACAGATCTGTGACCCCGCACGTCCAACGACGCTTATTCCATGTGAGAAAAATCATATCCGTTGGGAGTTTATGCTCGATGCCAGTGACGAAATCTCAGCTATGGAGAACGAAGCAAATGTACGTGCGTTGATGGCGCCGCACATGCATCGCCTATCTCCTGGTCTTGACAGTTCGGATGGGGAGTTAGTTCGCGCAAAAGTTTATACGTTCCATGCCTTGCTTGCGGAGCGCTTTCAGCAGGGTAGGGTGTTTCTGTTGGGTGACGCAGCGCATCAAACGCCCCCCTTTTTGGGGCAGGGTTTATGTGCGGGTGTTCGCGATGCTTATAACTTGGGCTGGAAGCTAAATGGCGTGTTGCGAGGTGATTTTTCGGCAGGGGTACTGAACTCATACACAACGGAACGTCGCCCTCATGTTCGGGAAGTGGTTGCGACCGCAGTCTCCCATGGCAGTGTTATACAAGCTAGAAACCCACTGAAAGCGTTCATTCGTGACAGCTACCTAATGTTGGGTCGTGTGTTTCCACCGCTGGTGGGCTTCTTAAAGTTTGGCCAGGGGTGGAAGCTAGGCGCAGGTTTACTGGCCGTGGACCACGCACCGAAACCCAGTGAGCCCCAGGGCGAACCTTTGCCGCAAGGTCGGGTGCAGCCATTGCGCGCTTCAGATAACACTACAACACTGTGGTCTGATGAATTGCTTGGCGATGGATTTACCTTAGTTGGCCTTGGTGTTGATCCGAGTACTTTTTTGCAAAGCAATCATAACCCTGACAAGTTGAATACACTGCATATTGGGTCTGCGGACGGCGCTATTGAAGTTGACGGAGAGCTAATGAACTGGGCCTCTGAACACGCTATCGCACTGGCGCTTGTTCGGCCGGATAGGCAAGTGTACGGCGTCTGCAAAACCGGGCCACTGGTTGGCGCAGAATTGCAAGCAATGCTCGGTCGACTGAAGGAGCAACTTGGTAGTGAGACTGCATAGTGGCGCTTGGCAGTGAGTTGGTTTGGTCGCAAGTCAATCTTGCTAGGCAGGTGTCTAGATGATGGTCTTTTTTGAAATTTATTAGATCTATGAACTTCACTTACGTGAATTGGATGCAAAAATGGGATTTAGACTAGCAAACGTTGATGGTAAAGCTGCGTTGGTTATTGCAGATAACTACTATGATATTGAGCACCTGTCTGGTGGTGAATTATCCAGTGACCCAATGTCAGCGATTGAGCGAACTGCTGATTTAGCGTTGCTTTCAGCGCGACTTTCTTCTCAACCTGAAGATGCAGTTCCAACTGGAAAATTGAGTAATGTGATACTAGGCGCGCCGGTTCCGCGGCCGCGTAACTCTTTTGCAATAGGACTTAACTATCGAAATCATGCATGAAGAAGCCAGTATGCAGATACCCCCCGCACCCATGGTGTTTACAAAATTTCCTTCGTGCATCACGGGTCCCACGGCAAATGTTGAAATGCGTAGCGACTACGTAGATTTCGAAGGTGAGCTAGTAGTCGTGATGGGTAAGACAGCCAAGGATGTCGCGGTTGACGATGCGTTGGAGCACGTAGCAGGTCTTTGCGTGGGGCAGGATATCTCTGATCGACCTGCGCAATTCACCTCAACGCCAGCTCAATTCAATTTGGGTAAGTCTTTCGACACCTACGGTCCTATTGGCCCGGTACTGGTTTCTCTGGACCAAATTGATGAACACAGTACGCTTATGTTGACGACAGAAGTGAATGGTGATATTCGGCAACAAGATAGCGCTAAAGATTTGATCTTCGATGTGCCTTATTTGGTCTCATATTTGTCGCAGATACTAACCTTGCAACCGGGCGATATAATCTTCACTGGCACACCGGGCGGTGTGGGCGTGATGGCAGGGCGGTTCTTGAAGGATGGCGATATCATCAAAACCTCGATTGAAGGGTAGGGTGCTCTGGAAAACCGTTGTGTTCGAATGAGTGACCACTCAAGAGCGAACGAAGTACCCGAATCCATGCGAGGGTTAGTGGCAAAACGACTCGATGACACTGGAGGGAACTAGACGATGCGCTTAAAGATGAGAGGATCAATTATACTGCTTTGTTGTTTCGCCTGGAATTGTGTTTCAGCAAACCCGGCAGACCAGCCTAACATATTGATCATTCTCGCGGATGATCTTGGCTGGAATGACGTGGGTTACCACGGCAGCCCGATCGAGACACCTAATATCGATCGGATCGCGCGTGAAGGAATAGAGTTAGATCGATTTTATGTGCAGCCCTCTTGCAGTCCGACCCGGGTAGCTTTGATGACTGGAAAAGTGCCTATGCGCTTGGGTATATATCGGCCGCTAAATAAACATAGTGAGCTTAGCTTGCCGCTAGACGAGCAGATTTTACCTGAATATTTCGCTGACCTTGGTTATCAGCGTTTTATGGTTGGTAAATGGCATCTGGGTCATCACGCGCGCGCGATGCTACCAAATCAACGTGGTTTCGAACATTTTTACGGCTCGCTCACCGGGGGCATTGGCTATTGGAGCAAAGTGCATGGTGGCGGCTATGACTGGCAGCGCAATGGGGAAACCGTTAGAGACGAAGGTTATGCCACGCATTTGTTGGTCGATGAAATACGCACATTAATTGAAGCCAGAGATAAGCGTCGCCCTACGTTTATGTACGCTGCCTTTCAAGCACCTCATTTGCCGAATGAGGCACCGGAAGGAACCATAGCCAAGTATGCCAAGCGCCTAGCTGGACACGAGAATCCGGTCCGTCATCGTCATGCCGCTATGGTAGATGAACTAGATCAAGCGATCGGAAAAGTTTTGGAGATTTATCGCGAACAAAACATGCTGCACAACACCGTGGTGCTTTTCATGAGTGACAACGGTGGATTGATTCCGCCGGGTCTCCCGGAAGAACAAAATTTGGTGCAGAAGATCGGATTTAAGGCAGGGAAGTGGTTCGGACGTCCTGTTCCTAACTTCCCCATTCCGGGTTTGGAATTCTTAGCATCGAATGTTTATGATGCGGGAAGTGACAACACGCCACTTCCCGGCGGCAAGATGCTTGTCTCCGAAGGTGGTGTTCGCGTGCCTGCAGCAATCTGGTGGCCAGGGAGGCTAGAAGGTGGGCAGCATTCCCAGCAAATGACAATTACAGATGTACTACCGACACTGTTAGATGCCGCTGGCGCGAACGCCGTTGTTCCAGATGATTTGGATGGCTATAGCCAGATCGCTGCGCTACAAGGTGGGGCAAGCAAACGGGCGGATTTTGCAGTGTCAGGACTCACGGCCGGACTCGCTATATATCGTTGGCCGTGGAAAATGTCCGGCACCGAAACGCCACAATTATTCAATATTCTGGAAGACCCGTTGGAAAAAAATGACCTGGCTGCAGCAAAACCAGAATTGATATCTATTTTGCAAACTCGCATGGATACTTGGGGTTTCGCCGAAGACCCAGGGATACCCTTTATGGAACTATTGTTCGACCCTGATCACTTTGGCGGTGAAGAAGATCGCGCGCCCTGGTCGGAAGTGGTGCAATAAGCAATCTCGATTAGCACTCAAAACTGTTATCGATAGGTGTCTATCCATGTTTAGGCTGGCTGGGTTAATACCTGTACCGGAGGAGGCGTTATCATGTTGTCTGAAACCATGTTGTCTGAAACCATGTTGTCTGAAACCATGTTGTTCGAAACCAAGCCCTATGAGAAAAATTTGCCACTGTGAACGGCAAGTGCGTTGCATACGTCGAAGAAGGTAGCGGCGACCCTATCGGGCAGGGTGATTGAGAAAAACTACCAGCGAGTGAAGTGCCTGGGCGCTACTCGTTAGAGGTCGCCAATAACAACGTAGCCGGTCTATTGGAATTCATTGGCGCTGATGAAAACGTCTCTCTGGTCATTCATGACCGGGGTAGCGGCATCGGCTTTCTGTAGGCCATGCGCTACAAGACCGCCATGAAAGGGCCAGCCCAAATGGAGAGCATTGTTAAGCCTGTAACCTGGACAGACACGCCGGAAGGTGGCGTGGGAGTTTTTAAAGGCCTTTGCTCCGACAAAGGCGAAGAACTTATTCTCAACCGCAATATGTTCATAGAATGCGTATTACCCTCATCAATCATCCGCAAGCTTAGTCAAACAGAGATGGATGCCTATCAGGCTCCTCATCTAGACGCCGACGATCGCCAGCCTTTGCTGAACTGGCCACGACAAATACCCATCGAGGGAGAACCCGAAAATATCGTTGCTTTGGTAAATGAATATGGCGCATTTATGGCCGCCAATGAAATGCCCAAGCTGTTTCTTAATGCTGACCCGGGCTCTATATTGACCGGATCACAACGTGAGTATTGCCGCAGTTGGCCAAACCAGCAGGAAGTCACAGTGAAAGGCTCTCATTTTCTTCAGGAAGATTCACCGATTGAGATTGGTCAGGCCGTCGCTAAATGGATGAAATCTTTCTAGTTAGTTCCTGTCCGCAAATACCCGTTCCTGGTTGAATTCCGGAGACTTTTCAGATCTGTTGATTTAGAAATCAATAGGTTGTCGGGAAGTAACCATGGAGATGTTCCGTTTATGGATAAGAACCTGTCAATTAACCCTTGCGACCTCAACGAAAGGAATCAAACAATGTCAGATGTACCGGTTTATATGATTGCCAACATCGTCCCCAACGACGATCCAACAGAAAAATACTTCCTGCCATCCTAGAACATAATTAATGCGGTCGGAGGAAAGTACCGGAATAAATCTTGTTAAGCCTCAATAACGCTTCATTCTTACTCTGTTTCTCATTGTTGGCCCACCGTTGGGGCCACGTAGCCTGCAGAGACGAAAAATTGAAGAGTCGTAATGAATCTCTATCTAGTTTGGGCGAGATCAACCAGACCCACTCAAGATAAATGCCTTGTGCGGACACATGATTTAGCGAGTACATTAACGTGATTAGTTAGACTGCTGTCTTACACGCGCAGGGGTATTTAGTCAGATGTCTCTCAACGTTTAAAAAACCAGACCAACATGACTCATTGGTTTGCATGGTGACATGTAGAAAGATACCTGGCCGCGAGCGATGGATTCAGACACAGCGTCTCAATGTATATATGCCAAAGTGCCCGTAAGTTTCCTGTTTCATTGTTAGGATGAACACGCCCGCGCTTGCTGATGCCAGCATCACCAAAGCTGTGGTACGATCTGAGATCAATCAAACACGGAAACTATGGCCTATGCGTCCTCTTGAATTCGGATGGTTCCTTCCCACAGCCGGCGACAGCACAGCATTCGGTTTACCTGAAGCGAGTATCGACAGTAGCCCTGAATACTTCACTCGAGTAGTCACAGCGGCAGAAGAAGCGGGATTCCAATACATGCTGATCCCTATCGCATCTGAATGCTGGGAGGCCTATATCGTCGGTGCGTTTATGGCAGCGAATACTCGGAAAATTGCTCCTCTTATCGCAGCAAGACCGGGATATGTAAACCCGGTACTACTGGCTAAGATGATCGCAACCTTTGATCAAATGAGTGGTGGTCGCATTTGTGTCAATTTGATCGCCGGACAGTCAGAGCAAGAAATTCGTGCTGAAGGGATCAAGTACGATAAAGAAGATCGCTATGCGTTAATGGAAGAAGAGGTCTCAATTCTCAAAGCACTTTGGACGGCAGACGAGCCACTACATTTTAGTGGGCGTTTTCACCAAATCGAAGGTGCGAGCGTCACGCCAAAACCATTACAACAACCCTTTCCAAGGTTCTATCTAGGCGGTGGCTCCGAAGAAGCCTGGAATCTGTCTGCTAAACATTCCGATGTGCACTTGTTCTGGGGCGATACTCCAGAGAGAATTGCGCAGAATATTGCTGATATTCGCGCCCGGGCCGCAAGCCACGGTCGAGCTGATTCTATTGGTTTCGGGATGCGATTACAGATCATTTGTAGGGAGTCAGAAGAGGATGCTTTAGCTGCTGCTGATGCGCTAATTCGCAACATTCCTGAGAACGCACGGGAGAAACTTAAGAAAAAGACCGCCAACTCAAAAGCTAATCAACGTGTTCAGGAACTCGCCGCGGAAAAGGGACTTTGGGTGGCCCCACATTTGTGGTCTGGCTTAACTCGATTTCGTCCAGGGGCAGGGATCGCCGTAGTGGGTAATCCTCAGCAATGTGCAGCGACGCTGCAGCAGTTCATCGATGCAGGGTGTCACTCTTTCTGTCTGTCTGGTTATCTGCATGATGAAGAGGCTGAGCGCTTTGGCAGACTGGTGCGGCCGCTATTGATTGAGCAAAATCCAGGCCGGTCATAGCCCGCCGCCAACATCTTAGGAAGGCCTGCCGCAGGTGTCACAAACCTCTATATCAAGTAGTTCTTCTCAAAGCAGAGTGCCCCCGCTGTGTTGTTTCGCGAATTTGACGCAATAGAAATGTGTGACTTTGTTAGGGTATCGGTGGTGAATTTTTCTTATTTTCATCTAGATCGCTTTCACTTCAAGCAACAGTGGATATTGGTATTAGTGCACTTGCGGTCCTTTGAGATCGTGTGCAGCAGTGCCGCGTATCCGCTGGCGGCGAAGATTAGAGCTTCGACCCTCGCCACGAGGGAGCTATATGCGCGCTGCAGTCGTTTACGAAAATGGTCCGTTAGACAACATCATCCTTGAAGACAACTATCCAGAGCCGTTGCTAGAGGCTGGCTGGGTTATGGTCGAGGTGAAGGCTTGTTCTCTGAATTATCACGACATCTTCAGTCGCCGTGGTATGCCGGGAATCAAGCTCCCGCTACCGTTAATCACTGGCTCAGACATCGCCGGTGAAGTCGTAGAGCTCGGGCCAGAATGTGCTGGCGCCTAAATTGGCGATCGCGTGTTGCTTGACCCACGCTTAGTGCCGTTGGATTAATGGGCTAACGCTTCGACGGCGGGCGTGCGGAATTTTGCCGAGCTCACAGCTCGTCCCTATTCCCAGCGGGGTGAGCTACGAAATCGCGTCCTGTATACCATTGGCCTCCGCAACCCCGCATCGAATGATGCGCACGCGTGCGCAAGTGGGGCCAGATGACACGGTGCTTGTGCTGGGAGCGAGCGGCGGCGTGGGAACGGCTAGCGTGTTGCTCGCCAAATTGGTCGGCGCACAAGTTATCGCTTGTGCGAGTAGTCAATCAAAGCTGTCGCGGTTAGCCGAACTCGGTGCCGATCGTCTCATCAACTACGTGGACACCGACATGCGCGAACAGGTCTGGGAGATCGCTGGAAAGCCGCGCATCACAGGTGCTGGCGGAGTCAGTCTGGTGGTCAATTGCACAGGTGGTGGCACCTGGATCGACTCCACGCGATGCTTGCAAGTAGGTGGTCGTTTGGTGACTTGTGGTGCCACAGCTGGATTCGCCGAACAGATCGACATCCGCTAAGTCTGGACCTACGAACAAAACCTGATGGGCTCAAATTGTTGGCGCCGCAGTGACATCGAGGCAATGCTAAACCACGCCAACAGCGGTGAATTACTGCCAATGCTCGACCGGGTCATGCTGCTCGAAGAAGTGCGGGAGGCGGAGCGAGTCATGGAAGACCGCGAGGTATTCGGTAAGATCGTGCTTGTACCATGAAGAATTTAGGATTGGTTTTTACCCGCACAAAATGACGAATTAGCCTGCATCGATCTACACGGGGCAGATCAACCTCTAGCTTTTCTGATTTGGCATCAGCCTGCATAACCACCATGCCACTGGCGCAGATAAACGGTGAGGAATCCTGGGTTGTGTTTGCACAAACTCGAGCTTACATTCGACCACATTCCGTGAATACCCCAAGACACAAACCCTGTCGTGCCCATTCTGGTCGTCAAACCGTCTTGTGTGTATGCTTGACGACAAATATTCATAAACAGGAGAACTCATGGCGAAGCTAGATCACATCATGTTCGCTGCAGCTGACCTGGATCAGGGCATTTCAGAAATTGCCGACCTAACCGGCGTACGCGCCGCTATTGGTGGTACGCACCCCGGCAATGGCACACGCAATGCCTTGTTATCGCTGGGTGCCGATCAGTATCTTGAGATTATCGCCCCAGATCCAGAGCAAGAGCTGCAAGGCACTCTAGGTGAAGAGCTCATCCAACATGGCGGCTCGGGCGTTCGCAGTTGGGCGGTGGCATCGGATGATCTGGCATCGGTCGCCGCCGTGGGTCGTGATCAAGGTCTCGGCGTGAGGCCGATCGTCGACATGAACCGGACAACGCCAGCAGGTGTACGGCTGGACTGGCAAATTTGCTTCCTCTTTGGCAACAGTTTGTTGCCTTTCTTCATCGACTGGAAAAAGTCTCCGCACCCCGCACAAAACACCCCGAAAGGCTGCGCGTTAGACAGCTTCACTGTCAGCCTGCCCGATCATGTGCCATACAGAACCCTCATGGACGCGCTAGGCGTAGAGGTCACGATTGTGAATGGAGCCGAACTTTGCAGCGCGCGCCTGCAAACACCGGCGGGGCTTGTAGCTTTGCAAAGTTGGTAGCAGTTCAACTTTTCAAGCCTAGAGACCAATCCCCGTTTCGGTAAGCTTCGCACGACAACGATGATTAAATGTCGCGTTAAAAAACATGTAAACTTACGTTCCGAAAGTTATTGTGGTTCTCGATATTGCGACGGTACGATTTGGCGTTGCGTTCGCACACGCTTGTTTGGACCATTTTGACGCCAGCCCAGACCGAGGAGCTATCAACGCTGGCGGAGAATAATGAATATATTTTGGACGGTGAAATGATGAGTTCTTTGGTAAAGGTTTATACCCCAAGCGATGACCACACCAAAAATCAGATAACATGGCCGCACCGTGTGGATGAAGGTTTGCTACGAAAAATTTATCCACATATTATATCTGCTGATTAGGCTGGCCCGATGCGTGATGAAGGCCCAGCTTATTATCGCTAGCTAGCAATGGCGGAAGTCTCTGCGGAAACTGTTGGGTCGATATTGCGGTATGTTAATTCGCTGCAAGAAACTTTCCCCTCAAATTGGGAGTTTTTCAAATTAGCGATTCGGCTAATTAGCTAAGCCGCAGTTCGGGATATTTTTGCAATTTTGTGAAAATGTAGCTTAAAATTAATTTCCTCAGATACGACGTCGGCAATTATTAAATGAGAGATCAAAAATGAGCAAGCCAATCAGAGTGCTCGAGCTTGGAGAAGGCGTGGCAGCCGCCTATGCTGCAAAGCTACTGGGGGATCATGGCGCTGAAGTAATCAAAGTCGAACCGCTATCGGGTGATTCTCTGCGCCTAGCGGGTGTAATGTCAAACGGCGGCGCTTCAGACAGTGGCCTATTCCAAGCGATCAATGTGAACAAGCGCGGAGTATCTATGGCAATCAGTCAAGCATCGATTGAACCCCTGATTAGATGGGCCGACATTGTTGTACACAATCTACACCCTCAGGCGGCCGTTTTACTGGGGCTAAATGCCGAGTCCATCTCGAAGACGTTTCCTAAGCTGATCGTTCTATCTATCACGCCATTTGGCACGACCGGACCCTATGCAAACTATCAAGCTACAGAACTGATTAATAGCAATGCCGGTGGCTGGGCAAAGCTCTGTCCCGCCACATCCATCGATCCATCGTTGCCGCCACTTAAGGTATATGGTGATCAGTGTGCGCTGATGACAGGAATCGCAGGCGCGATGACCTCGCTGTCCTGTTTGCTTGAACGAGACCAATCGGGACATGGAGAACATATTGATCTCTCTATTCAGGCCTATGTTGCATCTGTATTGGAAGCGGGAATCCCGGCCTATGGCTATCTGAATAACACCGCCAGCCGTTTCCATTCGCGTAGTTTGATACCTTGGCGAATTTTTCAAGCGATAGACTCGCCGGTCTTTCTTACCTGCATCGAACAGGATCAATGGGAACGGCTAGTTGATTTTATGGGTAACCCTGACTGGGCATCACTCGAAGTTTTTATCGATCAACCTGCGCGTGCTGAAAATCAGGATATGGTGCACACGTTCGTCCAGGAATTTGTTGCTGAGTGGCATGCCATGGATCTCTATCACGAAGCGCAGAAGCAGCGAATTTGCGTTGCGCCAGTGATGTCAATTGAACAGCTATCCCAAGATCAGCATGTCAGAGAACGTGATTTTTTTGTGACGGTGAATGGATCAATCCACCTGGCTCCTGCGGTTCTTGCTGACAATGGCCGCGAACAAATTCGCATGCCTTCGCCGTCGTTGGGGGAGGGCAATGGTCTGTTAGCGAATCTCGAGCCCGCAACAAGTGCCTCGTTAGTCACCCCGCCCTCAAAGCCACTTAATGGTGTCCGCGTCTTGGATATGACCTGGGCGTGGGCTGGCCCTTTTTGTTCACTTAATCTTGCCCACCTAGGTGCTGAAGTGATCCGAATCGAATCAGAACTTCGCCCGGACCTGTATCGTCGATTACCATTATTTCCAGAAGAAATGGAGCCCGGTATTAATCGTTCCGGCATGTTCAATCAGTGGAATCAGGGCAAGTCGAGCCTCTCGATTGATCTTTCGAAACCAGAGGCCATAGAAATAGTTAAAAGTCTCGTATCGCAATCAGACGTGGTCGTGCAAAATTTTGCAACAGGTGTGATGGATCGCCTTGGGCTTGGCTACGAGATACTAAAGACTATTAACCCAGGGATAATTCTTGCCAGTATTAGTGGATATGGTCAGTCAGGACCTTATCGTGAATATATGGGCTACGGGCCAGCGATCGCGCCTTTGACTGGTTTGAGTAATGCGACCGGTTATCTGAATGGTCCTGCCGAGGAAATTGGCCTATCTATGCCTGACCCAACCGCGGGTATCACTGCAGCATGGGGTATCGTCTCCGCACTTGAGAAAAGGCGCCAAAGTGGCCGTGGAAATCATCTGGATGTATCGCTTTGGGAAGCGACTTGCGTGCTCAATGCCGAAGGTTGGATGCAATATATACAGAATGGTACTGAGCCACAGCGTCTTGGCAATCGAAGCCTGGCAATGGCGCCACACGGGGTATTCCGATGCTGTGATGATCTCGATCAACCAGGATCTGAGGATGTTGAGGATCCCTGGATTGCTATCAGCTGCAGGGAGGACAAGGAGTGGCAATTAATCGCAAAATTGATCGATGACTCACTCGCCAACGATCCACGCTTTTTATCGCTGCGATATCGAAAAGATAACGAGGATGCACTGGAAAAAATAATCAGTGAATGGACACTGGGTCAAAATCGCTGGACGCTAACCCGCCAGTTACAATCGCTTGGGATCCCCGCTTTTCCCAGCATGTCGACTCGCGATATTGTTGAAGATGTTCACCTAGGCGCACAAGGCTTCATCGAAAAGCTTAAACATCCAGAGGTTGGAGTGCGTCCACACGCTGGGATTCCCTGGCGTTTCTCGAAACGAGAAAATGGTGTCAGATCACCCGCGCCATGCATGGGCGCGGACACTGATCGCCACTTGTCAGAGCTGTTAGGATTAGATGATGCCCAGATAGAGTCATTAAAACGTCAAAACATCGTCGCCTGAGGAGCGCAGGCTTCCGGGTGCGTGCCAAGCGCCACTTGCCTCATATAACCTCTAATCTCAGTTGTCGCATGAGGCTGTGTAAAAGAACCTGCAGGCATCTCACGATGCAAATGAGTTGGCGGAAAGAACAATACAAGCCAACCACTTTCAATCCACTGCCTACATAGTGCCGTGTTGAACTTCTATATCATTTTCTATCTGCTCAACTAATTTGTTGGCCAATGGAACTTAGGTGTCGAGTATTTTGACTTCGGGTATTTTTGGCTGTTTTGTTCAAATTAGTACCCTGTGTCCTCGTTATATACGGTTGTCACAGAGACTACGTTTGCTTATTGGCTCATCCAGAGAGTGATGGCTTTATCGTTTGCCGACGAAGGTAGATGAAAGCAACAAAGGCTAGCCGTGGTTAATGCTCGGAAATGGGGACACGGAAATGGGGACGGAAATGGGGACAGATCTATTTGTTTGTAGTATTTCTGCGGTGCTTACAGAGAGCACGATGCAGGAAATAAATCTGTTCCCATTATCTTTGCGGCAATTGCAGGCCCTGGCTCAACCGTTGATGCTCTGGAGGGCTTCATCGGTGCTTGCGAGCAACCTAGGTATCCCCTCATTTTTGGTGCCCATGCGTTCGTCGGTTGACTCGCCTATTTTCCAGCGGTTGTGCAACTGCTGCACGACCGTGGCAGTTTTCCACAAACCAAATGCTTCAAACCAACTGGCCTTAGTGACATCAAGACCCGTGTGTTCGCCGTAGCGCTTGATCACTTCTGCGCGAGTTGGTAAACCCATGAGTTGCATACCGTCATGACCCCTTCGTTGCGCTTCATTATCCTTGGGGTCTGGCCAATAGTTCAGCAGAGTGCCGAGGTCAATGAGCGGATCGCCAAGTGTGGTCATGTCCCAATCGAAGAACGCGATGACTCGATCTGGGTCCGCAGGTGCGAACATACAATTGTCCAGTTTCAGATCGTTGTGTACTAGCGAGACCCGCTGCGATACAGGTTGTTGTGCTATTAAGCGCTCATACAGAGCTTGCATCTGAGTATCGTGTTTTTCATCCGCGACTAAGTCCCAACGTTTCTTCCAGCCCGATAATTGGCGGTCGACAAAACCAGCGGGTTTGCCCAACTCGTCCAGAGAATTGGTTTGCGTATCCACTAGATGGAATTCTGCCATCGCGTCAACCAGGGCAAAGCCCATGCGTCGACCGACGTCTTTGTGTTGACGCATCGACTCAGGAATGACCCCACGCATGACTTCGCCCCGTCGGCGCTCCATCACAAAAAAGTCAGCCCCAGCGACTTGCGCATCATCACAAAAAAGATATGCGCGAGGTGCTCGATCGAACGATTGCCAAAGGCGCGACAGCACCCGATACTCGCGTTTCATATCATGTGCGCCCGGCGCTAGGGTGCCAAACGGCGGACGTCTGAACACAAGTTCGGTTGCGCCGAATCTAAGCATGTAGGTGAGGTTGGCTGAACCGTTGGGAAACTGCAGCACCTCAAATTCACCGTCTAAATCAACCTCAGAGGATAGGTGTTTGCGCAGGTATGCTTCTATGCCGGGCCAATCGAGCGCTTCACCCGGACGAACTGCCTGAACTTCTGGAAGAGGCGCGTCGCGGAATGGATCTACAGGCAATTCAACCATGGTATTACTTCAATTTGATTGGGATTTCCTTGATCTTAACGCTGTTTGTAAGCTGGCGCATCCTCCGGTCCACCAATCTGCTTGACTGCCCCCTACATCCCGAGCGTGATATGCCCTAAACTGCATGACAAAACCTAACTCAGGAATTCGATAATGGCATTCTTTGTTCGTGATGATATTAGCCTCTACTATGAAGTGCATGGTGAAGGTTACCCAATACTGCTCATAGCACCTGGAGGCATGCGATCTGCCGCTGCTTTTTGGCATCAATCAGAATGGAACCCGATAGCATCGTTGGCGCCTCACTTTCAAGTAATTGCAATGGATCAACGTAACGCCGGTCAGTCTACCGCGCCCGTAAGCGGCGATGATGGTTGGCACACTTACACAGAAGATCATCTGGCCTTGCTCGATCATCTGAACATCTCCAAAGCCCATGTCATGGGTGGCTGCATTGGTGGACCCTATGCATTTGGTTTGATGAAAGCGGCGCCGACAAGGATTACCGGCGCAATTCTGCAACAATCAATCGGCTATGACGGAACCAATCGGCAATTGATGTACAACATGTTTGATAGTTGGGCAGAAGGGCTCAAGCCTGACATGCCAGAAGTTTCCGAAGCTGATTGGTTAAGCTTTCGTGGCAACATGTACGATGGAGATTTTGATTTCAATGTAGGCAGGGAGTTTGTTGCACAATGTTCGACCCCGATGCTGGTGCTTATGGGCGACGATGCCTTTCACCCGCAGGTTATCTCACGAGATATTGCCGAAATTGCCCCCAATGCCTTGTTGATAGAAGACTGGAAAACAGATGCCAATCGAACGGCGCAGACCGTTGTCGATTTCCTCAAACTTCACAAATCACCATAGTTGATTGATTCGTTGAATGATTCGGATCTGAAGCATCGCGGTTAAAGGTCAGCTTCGGTGCGGTCAATGAGTGAATTTGGCAGTGTCGTATTCAATTTGTGGAGCCGATAACCTGGCTTGCTGCCTCAACGTCATTGGTTGGCCTCCTTACGGATGGCCAACCGACAGACGCTGAAGTGCAGTCGCCATTCTTCAGCTACTAAGGCGTAATCTGCCCTCGAATCTCGCCGCCTGGATTCGCTGGCGTATGAACATTCAGATATAGCTCTCCTGCATTGAAGGCCGTAGCATTAGCGTCGTCCAGCACTGCATTCTCTGCTTGTCAAAGACTGACATCGGTCAAACTTTGAACCAAAGTAATCTGTACAGCGCCGTTAACACCGACTGCTGCCCGGTGAATGTGGGCCGCGACAGCATCATCTACACCAGAAGTGTTGACGTTTACTTGCAGTGCATTGTTATTGGAATTGAATGTGACGGCACCGATTCCTGCTGCTGTGGTAACAACCGTGGGTACTTCTTGACCACCGTCGAGCATGCTAAAGACAACCTGTACGCCGGCTGGCGTCACCTGGCCGCGAAGTTCGCCGCCGGGGTTTGCTGGGGTGTGTACATTGATGTAGAGGCTGCCGGCTTGAAAAGCAGCTACGCCAGATGCATCTAGGGCTGCCTCGTTGGCAGACCAACTGTCAACGTCCGTTGCGTCCTGCGTCAATGGTACCAGTACGCCACCGTTGGTACCGGCAAAACCATCATGAACATGTGCGGCGACAGCGTCACTAACGCCAGTGGTGCTGACTCGGACATTGATTGTTCCTGTGACTGCGTTAAACGTTGTAGCGACAGTGCCCGTGGCAGCACTGATTACCGCTGGGACTTCCTGAGCGCTAGCAAGACTGTTAAACGCGAGCTGCACTGTTGATGGCAAAATTTGTCCGCGCAATTCACCGCCAGGATTAGCCGCAGTGTGTAGATTGACGTAGAGGCGTCCTGCGTTGAGAGCAATAAGGCCATCAGCATCGAGTGCTGCATCTGTAGCGAACCAGTGATCGGCGTTGCCAACATCCTGAGCGAGGGGGATAAGTACAGCGCCGTTGGTGCCGGCAAATCAATCATGAAGGTGTGCTGCGACTGCAACAAGACCGTTTCCAGAGTTTACATGGGCCTGTATTGTACTCGCTGCAGTGTTAATCGTAATGGCCGCAAGTCCAGTTCCGGCCGTTGCGACAGACGGTACTTCCTGCGTCCCAGACAAGGCTGTAAACAGAACACGCACGTCAGCTGGAGCAAGTTGGCCCCGCAATTCGCCACCGGGGTTGGCAGGTGTATGCAGGTTTAGGTACAACTCACCCGCATCGAGTGCGGCGATACGGGTTGCGTCAAGCACTTCAGCATTTGCAGTCATCCAGTGTGTTGGGTCGGTCGCATCCTGTACGAGTGCTACCAGTACGCCGCCATTGGTGCCGGCAAACCCCTGGTGAATATGTGCAGCTGTCGCATCATTGACACCTGCGCCAGTAATATGAGCAACAAGATCGCCTGTTTGTCTGTTGATTGTTAAACCCGCGATTGCCGATGCACTTGAGGTCACCACAGGCACTTCCTGTTGGCTAGACATCGCCGTTTGAACAACGAGAATGTCTCCAGCACTTAGAAATTGGCCACGAAGTGTATCGCCACTTACCGTTTCGACCTGAACGTAAACTCCTCCCGCTGCCAGCTGATCTGCCAGAGCCTGGTCAATCGGAATCCTCGGAATTCGCCAAGCGTTGGCGCTATCCATCGATAGTGTCTTCAGTAACGTTCCGGCTTGACCGGCAAACCCTGTTCTGATTGTCACCGTTGTAGCACTGAGATTACCGAGGACGATGTTACCGGTCAAAATATTGGTGTTGTCGAAATCAGCACTCAATGTTGCATCGGCGATTTGGTCAGTTCCAGTCGTCGAACTTAACGACGCGCTAAATTCGACAATAACCTGTGGCGTCAGGATACGCGTTGAACTTGCCAGAGTATCATTGTTGCTTTGATTACAGGCACCTAACAATAGTGACATGACAAAAATCGAGCCGAGCCTTAGTGCATACATATCTACATCTTCCTTGTTTACGTTGTATTCAGAATAAAATTGTATCCTTGACGCTACTTTTTTTGCCACTGTCAAGTCTGGCAATATACATATTCACAAAAAAATACACTACGGCCATGATTGGTCCGTTTCACGCAACGAAATACAAGGCCAAAATACAAAACAGCCACGATCCATCCATTTCGCACGAATATGCATTCCAATTTCCTACATGGCATCCTGTCGTCAATCAAAGATTTTGATAATGGAACGTGGATGTCGCGTTTTTTGTGTCTCGAAGGCACTCCAAGCAGATGGGAAATGAGCTGTGGAACAGCGCTACAGCGCTTAGCCACGGGTGGTATTCTGCCAATGATGGAAATTATGTATGCAAGTCGCTTTGGCACGCTGTTATTTAGGCGGGTACTTGGCCTGGACAATCTATACCTCATGGTAGGGAGCTTTGGCTCAATTTTTAGCGGCTGGATATTCTACATCAGCCAAAGTTACGACGTAGCATTCTGGATTTTCTTTGTTCTGTTGATACCAGCCGCTATTGCATTGAAATGGCTGCCGGAACTAAAGAGCTAAATGCCACAGACTCAAATTCGCTTTACAGTTCGTCTACTATTTTCCTATGCTCTTATACGGATTTTGTAAAAGCTCTCAATAACAATAAAAGGGCTTTGGTTCTTCATCGGAATATCCTATGAAAAGTATCGTTCCAGGCATCATTGATCAACATTGCTATCTACTGGGTGACTGGCTGATTTTGCCTGCAACAAGTCAGATAGAAAAAGAAGGGATACGATCTCATCTCCAGCCGATGACGATGAATGTACTTGTCGAACTATTGTCCAATGCGCCGGATATTGTTCCCTCACAGGTTTTACGGAATAGGGTTTGGGGTAAAATCGTGGTAGATGAGACCACAATCCATCGCCGCATCAATCAGATCAGAACTGCACTCGGTGATAACGCTCGTAAGCCCCGTTATATTGCCACCGTCCCCAAACGTGGCTACAGGGTTGTCGCTAGCGTAAGGGAAGTCACAAATCCGGCACAAGGAGAAGCACACAACCTGGCAAACGGTATCCCTTTTGTAGGTAGAGTGAGCACTTTGGCCAGATTAGAAGCAAAGCTTAGAGCAGTCAGGGAAACCGGTGAGGCAAGCTATGTCTTTCTCACCGGCCCCCCTGGTATCGGTAAAACACGAACCACCGAGGAGCTTGCTCAACGAGCAAAAACTGAAGGCTGGGCAGTGCATGCGGGATGGTGCGACGAATCTGGCACCACAGTACCGTTCTGGCCATGGACACGTATACTCAGATCGATCGCGAATGAGTATGGCAGAGAAAAAATTGCAGAATTCGAAACCGAAATCATCCTACTGCATCGGATTGTGCCTGACATATATGCCGATCAACCCGTACCTCCAAGCTCAACCCAGCTTTCACAACAGGATTTTAGAATCAAACTAGGAGATGCAATCAGTCGATTACTTTCCAGAGTCGCCGCGCAAACCCCCCTCCTCATCATGATCGATGACCTCCACATCGCAGATGAAGGCTCGCTTGCAGTGCTAGCCTCGGTCGTGCGCGCAAATCAAAACGACAGCTTGCTTATTATATGTGCCTTTCGTGACCACCTTATCGAGCAAAGCGCGCCCATTTCAAAGGTACTCGCCGAACTGTCACAACCGAATGCATTTGATCGTATCGAATTGCAAAATCTCGAACTCGACGAACTCAAGCAGGCAAATATCTTTAACTTGCTGTCGACGGATATCACTGATCAGATAATCGAAAGAACAGACGGAAACCCCCTATATACCACTATGCTCGTCAGATCGCAGGTGAGTTCGCTAAACGATGGTGTATCTTCAAAATCGGAGTTACCGAAAGATCTTCGCGAAATGATCGCAGGTCAAATGGTGGCTTTGCCTGAACTGGCTAACCTCCTACTCATTACAGCCTCTTGCTTTGGCCGTCAGTTCTCGGCAAACCTCCTTTCTATGGTTTCAGAAATCGATATCGCCAAACTCGATACCGCGATGAACGAGTGTGCCAGAGTGGGACTAGTAGACATTCTACCTCACGGTCAATATCGCTTTTCGCATCTCCTTATCCAGGAGGTGATCTATTCCGAAACCCCTGTGTCAAGACGCCAGCAAATCCATGCAACGATAGCCGATTCGATCGCGAGTATTTCCCAAACCACACCCCGTAGTGACTTGTTAATGCAGGCCGCGCGCCACTACCAGGCAGCGGATAGGCCTATCGACAGTGCACGGTGGACACAAAAAGCTTTTCTAACCCTAGTGAGTAAAGATGACAAAGAAGCTGTAGCGGTCTGCCTTCGAGCGCTTAGCAGTCTGAGTTCAGAATCAGCGGTCATTCGGGAAGACTCGGTTAAGGTCGCTGCATGGACGCTGCGCACCACGGTCAATGCACTTCATCGTTCTGGTCCTTCAGAGCTGCCACTCTCGGAAGTTGAGGCCCTGTTTGATCACGCAACAACAACGACAAGCTTGCTTGGGGATGATAATCTGCTGCTAACACTCCTCTATACGTGTTTCTCAGACGGTCTGGTCTATTTCAGAGAACGAGAACGAGCGATACAAGTCGCGCGCGACGCCTGTTATATGGTTGAAAACCACGCCGACGAAGCGGTGAAACTGCACGCACTAATGACTTTAATACCACGGCTCGATGAAGCAGGGCGAGTGGCCGAAGCTCACGCACTTGCACAACAATCAATCAAACACCCGCCAACCAATTTTCTTGTTAGCATACTAGGCCAGGAAAGTTGGTATCCATATCCACGAATCCTGATTTTCCTGGCCAGATCATCCGCTCAACTAGGTGACCCTGTTAGCGGAATACAACATCTTCAACATGCCACAACATTGTTGAACAAAAACAAGCAAGCAGTTCTACCGGAAGACATTAATCTTAAGAGGATTTCTGAGACACTTATGGGGGCTGCTCAAATGGCATACGAGTGTGTGATTGCCGGGGCAACTTGCTACTACTACTTGGGTGAAACCGAGAAATTGGCTCAATGTATAGGGTGGGATCTAACAGCGCTGCGCGGAGATGCGCCAAGTTACCTGCAGACAGCCTACAGATTAGATGCCCTGTCATTTCACCTCACAGGGGATTGGGCATCTCTCGCCGCCATGGCAAACAACGATTCCGAGGCGAGCCCAGAATGCGACACCCTGACCCGCGCAATGATACTGGAAGCAGAGGTTAATTTAGGACAGAGCGATGACATTCGGGCAGATCTTGAAAATTTACTCTCAGACAAAACCACTGCAAACGACCCGGAAGCGCTGGTAAGCCTTTGCCGCGCTCGTTTAAAACTTCCCGAAGGGCCGGGAGAGGATTTTCTGAAATTTTTGCAACGACTTGAAACCGCAATTGAAACAAGCGGCTTGCTCTGTTGTCAGGCGTTTCTGCACGAACTCAAGGCTTTGTTTGCCCATCGTACGAGCAATAGAACCGCCTACAAGGCAGAGTTAGCCCTCGCAAAAAACTGCTGGAGCGCAATGGGCGCAAGGGCTCATGTAAAACGACTGAGCACTCAACATTCGACACAAGAAGAAGTGACTACCCAAGTGAACTCCTGATTCAAAAAGGAGGGAAAAAGGAGGTTTTTGCTTCGACACTATTGCGCTCCCTCATTAATATCATTTAAATATCATTTACTGGTGTTTGATCATGATTTTCAATAAACACAACAAGCGTTTCGCTAGACCCAAATATTCCTTGCAGGCTCAGGGCTCTATGCTCGGCATCTTCATCGTGATTGGTTTGCTCGCGAACACGCAAGCCAATGCAGGTGTCCTTGAGATGAATGCGGTGTTTTCAAGCGAGGGGCAAAGCATGTGGGAAGACGCAAACTTAGCGCTTGATTTCAACATTCCCATCGTCGACGACATTGGCTGGGGCAGACGTCATGATCAATACACGACAAAAAACAGTTTGATCGAATCTTTTAGCTCCCCTGAGAGGGAAATCCTGAATCCGAAATGGACAGCATGGAAAGCAAAAAAAACTTTACATGACAAATTTCCTAACACCATTTCTTCACCAGGTCCGGCGCCAGTAAAGAAAATTACGATTCCCGCAGAACAACTCGGTCAATACGGCGCAACGGTCAAAACAGCCTCGATGGGTCGGTTTGGTGTTGACATCGAAACCAGCATATCGGGCGGGTCCGTCGATGTTAATCTGCCAGTGTTCGCCAGTTTTTCCTATTCAGATGAAGCAATCATCGCCGGCCAGAGCTTTACCTTGAGTTCTTCATACACGGTCGGTAGTGATGCAAATATCAGTTCGATTTCACCGAATGGTTATTCAAACCTGGTCCTTGACGCTAACATGAAAATTGACGCCAGCGCTGATGTCTATTTAGGCAGCGACGAAGCAGCAGACGTAAACTTATTCCATGGAATCGATGTTGATGCCCGCTTTGCTGTTCTCGGTTTGGATGCCACAGAAAGCGGCGATGGTCTTGAGTTTTTATCAACTCCACTGGACGCCGTTGATGAAATGCTGGTCTCCGCCGGCATTCAAGAAGCACAATTCTATGCAGAACAGAAGGTCGATGCTGAAGGCGCTGAGGCCGAATCAAAAAAGGCCCAACAGGAACTCGCGGCGGCTAACAAGGAACTGATTGAGGCTGAAGCGGAAAGCAAACAGATTGAAAAGGAGCAAACCCAGGCAGAAAAAGATATCGCCAAAAATGATGTCGCTATCGAAAAAGCAGAAGGTGTCATCACCTCCTACGACAATCAAATTTCAGCAAACAACGCAAAAACTGAAACAATAGAGGCTGAACGCGTAATACTGGCGGAACAAGAACTCAGCGGGGATCAACGTCAGGCCCAGGAACAGGAGAAAAGTGATCTGGCTGCCGAGAACAAAAAACTGGAAGAGGACAAAGCGCCGGGCTATGAAATACAAATTGCTGAGAACAATAAAAAACAGGAGAACATTGATGACGATCTTTCCTTTGACGACTATGTAAAAAATGAAGGTCAGAAGCTTGATACAGAAAAAGCGCGGTTGGCAAAAGAGAACGAAGGTCTTGATAGCAGAAGGGCTGCAACAAACACGAGCAAGCAACAAAGCAAGACTAAAAAGGAACAGGCTACAACCCGTGTCGACGATGCCAAGCAGCGGAAAACCGTTGCTGATACAAAGAAGGATGATGCCAAGAGCAAGCGCGATGACAAGCTGGAGACAGCAAAAACCGCTCTGAAAAAGAACAATAAAGCTAAAAAACTTGATATTTCGATTAATAAAATCGCCGATGCCGTCACCGACAGCATTCAAGCAGATTGGTCCATCCCCGTGGTTGAAACTATCAGTGATGTGGCATCAGCTACTGGGGTGCTGAAAGCTAGTGGAGAAGATCAGTTTGTTGAAATGCTTTTGGGTATTGACGAGCTCTTGACGCTAGCCGCAAAAACAGGCCTGACCGCTGCTACTGGGGGTACCGGTGCATTGATTATTTTTCGACTGCCGGGGCTCTCGGATGAAATTGAGTTAACCGATTACTTGCGCGCTGAATACGCGGTACTTGACCTCAATGTCGGCGCACGCGGGTATGTTACTCAATCCTTGAATTTTGAACCAAAGTTTGAAGTGTCGTTAGATATAGGCACCGGCACACCTATCGTCTTTGATCTTGGTACTGATGTTGAGATCATGCTGCCGGAAGACGCCGAAAATTTTGTGTTCACGCCCACCATCAAACTGAAAAAGAGTACGTTTACCAACACTATGGGCATCCGTATAGAGCCAACCGCGGAACTAGCAGCTATGGCGTTTGTCGCCGGGGTCACCCCTCCCCCAGAGTTGGCAAACAGCGTTAACAAATATACCGAGCAAGACTTGATAGAGGCATTTAGCCTACCCGCCGCTAGCTGTATCCCCATCCCCCGCCAACAGGGTGGCGCCCATGGCGGCAGCCCGGGGGGAAGTCCGCTTCCCCCTACCACCCCACACAACTGTGAAGACAAATATCCTCTCGCTGGCACCATCGATGGCCTGGACCTTGTACCTGAAGAATATGCACTCGAAGAATTTATTGAAATCTCACCCTATTCAAATTCATGGCAATTGGGCGGTTTTGAAGAGAGCGTGGGTGAGTCTGTTAGTATCAACGTTGCAACGACCACGACCTTGCCGGGTGCAACCTTCGACATTCTAACGGATGACTGGAACACATTTGGAAACGTTGTCGTTCAGGATGGTGTAGTCCAGCTGACAACGGCCTCACCGGTTAGTCTTTTTACGACGATAGACACCGACAACCAACCCTTTCATCTGCTGTTTGATTATCGCTTCGAGGATCAGAATGGTGGTTGGTTAAGCATCTTCCTAGACGACGTTTATCTGGATGCCATTCAAGCGATTTCATCCGCGGATTTTCTCACCGCCAGTATCTACATCGACGATATGGCTTTGTTAGGTCGCTCCAACTTAACATTGGAATTTGAATATCTCGATGTCACGGGCAGCCAGGTATACCTCGACAACATTCGCCGTATCGAAAACACGACTGTACCCGCACCTCCGACGGTAATTATGTTCTTAATGGGATTAGTTGCTCTCGTGTTTCGCAGTCAAAAGGGTTAGCTAGTTTCTGCCCAGAATCGATTCAGCAGGTTTGCGTGTATCCCCTGATATTACACTAACCAATTCTTCATCTGAGCATGATGATGAGTAAACCATTTGGACCCAAAACAAGAAAATCACAACAAAAATTACAAGACAGCCATGATCTATCCTATTCGCACGTGTCTATTATCTAACTTCCTACATTCCCGAGCGCGTAAGCGCATTGTTGTGTGCCCCTGTGATCGCGATGATCGTTTTGAACGGAGCTGAAAGAGCCAGGTTCAGTAACACAAGGCCAATAGCCATAGATGGTCAGGTTCTTTTTCTACCAGCTTACAGAAACTAGAGTTCAAGGTGGGTTGTCTCAACGGCTAGTGACAGCTTCAATTGGCGCTTTGTCAATCACAGGGGCAAACGGCATCAAATTTCCCATTGCCATTCTGTGCAGGTGGCGACTTGAATCAGCTAGCATAAGCATTATTAATGATTGGCATTAATATCGTGACGGCCAGTGAGCAATAGGACATACTTCGTTCAATTACTCTGCTATGTAGCCAAATTACTTAGCCCCTGAAAAATAGCTTCTGGAGTTAACATATGGAATTCGTAAGAACCGACGATAGCCGATTTCAAGACTTGCCCGATTATCCGTTCCAGCCGAACTACGTAAATGTCGATGACCTTGAAGGCGGACAGTTACGCATGCATTACATCGATGAAGGGCAGGGTGAGGTGATCCTGTGCATACACGGTCAACCTTCATGGTCGTATCTTTATCGCAAAATGATTCCGATTTTTGTCAGCGCCGGTTATCGAGTGATAGCACCTGACCTCATTGGTTTTGGTAAGTCTGATAAACCCACGCAGCGGGAAAACTACACTTACGCCAACCATGTGGCCTGGGTAAAGGGGCTGGTCGAGAGTCTTGATTTAACAAACATTACATTGGTCTGCCAGGACTGGGGTGGTCTCATTGGGTTACGGGTCGCAGCAGAAAATGAGGCAAGGTTTGCTCGACTTGTGCCTGCTAATACGGGGTTACCTGATGCCGAGGGTGTGTCCGATGACAAGATCGAGGAAATGAGCGGAAATATGCGAGCCTACTTCGATTCCCTTGCCGTTCCTGCGAACGTCGTTGAAATGGCGACGGCGATGATGGGTGATACTACAGGCATGGGATTTCTACATTGGGTGAAGTACTGTGGTGAATCCGAAGGTTTCTCACCTCAGGCTGTTTTAACTGCCATGACGGGAGGGGTACTTAGCGAAGCCGAACAGAAAGCCTATGGCGCACCTTTTCCTGATGAAAGCTATCATGCCGGTGGTCGACAATTTCCATCTCTTGTGCCTATCATGCCAGATAATCCCGCAATTCCTGCTAATCGAGTGGCGTGGGCTATATTGAAGCAATGGCAAAAGCCACTGCTCACGGCGTTCTCTGACTCCGATCCTGTCACTGCCGGTGGTGACGTTCGGTTTCAGAATTCGGTGCCCGGCGCGCAGGGACAGCCTCATATCACAATTAAAGGTGCGGGGCATTTTTTGCAGGAACAAGCGCCTGAGGAATTGGCGGCTGCCACTATTAAACTTATCCAAGATAACCCTGTTTAGCAGAGGAAGAACTATGTTGAAACTACATTTTGCACCCAATTCCAGAGCAGGTCGTATCGTCTGGTTGCTTGAAGAACTGGCGTTACCCTACGAAATAAACAAGATGGCTTTTCATCCCAAAGACCTTAAGTCTGATGAGCATAGAGCGAGACATCCACTTGGCAGAGTGCCTGTTTTAGAGGACGGGGATATTCAGATTTTTGAATCAGGCGCGATTGTTGATTATGTCTTGGAAAGGCATAAGAATGGCGGATTGAAGCCAGCAGTAGACGCAGATACTTTTCCTGACTACCTGCAATGGTTTCATTACTGCGAGGGCATGGTCATGCCACCTGTGAATACCATTGTGGTACAGACAATATTGCTGCCGCCGGATCGCCGCGATGAAAAAGCTTTGGGGCAAGCTCAGCGTCTGCTCACCAAAGCGTTGGAACCTGTGAACGAAGCCTTGACGGCTAAAGATTATTTGATTGGCGACTTCTCTGGCGCAGATATTATGCTCGGTCATGCTTGTTTTATGGGCAACAGATTGGGGTGCGTCAACGACGACATGATTCACTTAAAAGCTTATGTGGAACGGGTCTCTGCTCGTCCTGCGTTCCAAACTGCAATTACAATGGAGTAAGAGAGTATGTCTGAAGCACGTCAAGTCCAGGAATTACTGGGGGCGCCCGGTTCGCCTTATACACGCAAGATGCTTGCCTATATGCGCTTTAGGCGGATTCCATATCAGTTTGAGATCCAGACAAGGATTGGAAAAGCAGATAGCGGTAAACACCTTAAACAACGTGTTCAGCCAAAGGTATCGTTGCTGCCCACCTTCTTTTTTAAGGATGAGTCTGGTGAAGAAGTCGCGGTGACAGATTCCACGCCACTGATTCAGCGCTTTGAAAAAGAATATGATGGGCGTGCGGCTATTCCAACTGATCCGGCGCTAGCGTTGATCAATATGCTGTTGGAAGACTACGGCGACGAGTGGCTAACAAAGGCAATGTTTCATTATCGATGGCACTATGAAGCGGATATTAAAAAGGCCGGTGATATTTTACCGCGCTGGCGCGGAATTTCTCAGCCGGAAGATCAGGCCCAAAAAATGGGTGAATTTGTCAGAGAAAGACAAATAGCACGATTGTCCTATGTCGGCTCGAACGATGTGACTACACCTGTAATAGAAGAAAGCTTTAAGCGCTTCATTCACTTGTTGGATACACATCTAACAGATTTTCCATTTCTGATGGGAGAACGACCGGGCTCCTGTGACTTCGCAGTTTATGGTCAACTGACCTGTCTCGCTTTGTTTGACCCAACGCCATCCGCCATCATTCTTGAGGAATGTCCGCGCGTCTATGCCTGGGTTGAAGTGCTGGAAGAGCTATCGGGCTATCAGGTTGCTGAGCAGGACTGGATTGATCTTGATCAAGCCCCAGAG
>JBLHWY010000066.1:0-32722 GCA_047629195.1 Candidatus Azotimanducaceae bacterium | reverse complement strand
GCGACGGTACCCCGGGTATTAGAGATCCCAAACTCGTTGACAACCGGTGGGTCAGAGTCTATCGCCGATGCCCCCCCTGTGGTCGGATCAAATCGATATCCTCCTCCCTGAACGACAAACCCCGGCTCACTGCGGTGAAAAAAGGTGCCGTCGAAGTCACCATCACTCACGTAATTCAGGAAATTCTGCACGGTTGCGGGTGCATCATCTTCGAGCATCAAGATATCGAATGAGCCGACGACGGTGTTCACAGTGACAATCGTCTGATTGGCGAGCGCAAGGACAGGATAAGAAAGTAATATAACGATTAAGGAAACAAAGGAGAATAGACGAATTTGGCGCATGGTTAGGTCTGTAAGATTAAAGCGCGAGATTCTACCATTTTCAGGCCGATAAAATTAATAGAACGTTTTGGCTTTCCAAATTGTAATACGCTAATAGACTTAGAAATGCTTACGCGTGGAAGAAATCGAAGTCTTCACTATTTGTGAAACCAAACCCATTAACACGAGCGATATCATCAATGCCGAGCAACGAGCGAATAGCCTGATGGACATGCTTGGGATAAATGATACTGCCGTTGGCATCATCTCTTTGCAAACTTGCTGGTGAGATTGCGTAGGCATTATGGCCTGCATCGGTTGAGCCTATGGTGCGATTTCCCCATGCTGGATTTTTTTGCATCACCATTACGGAACCTATGGGCCAATGGTCTTTTCCGTTATCCGAATTGTAAAAGGGCGTTCGACCGAAATCAGAACCTATGACCAGAGTTAAACGATCAGCGAGCCCACGAGCTTCAGCCTCGGTCCACAACATATCAATCGACTCGTTCACATGGGTAAATAATGGCTGATGCAGTTCGTCATGATTTGTATGCGTATCAAAACCATGGACGATCAAATCACTCGCACAACAAAGACCAGACTGAAAGCCCGATATTGTCGCTTGAATTTGTCGCCGCAACGAGCTTCTTGTTTCACTGTTTACCTGGTCTTGTTGTGCTACCTCGGACCCTTGAGGTAGGAAATCTTTAAGTCGGGTGATTGAAGTGCGATTCTGCAATGCAGCATCCATTGCCTCAAGATTTGTTCTCATTGAGCCAAAGCTATCGGGTTTCGAAAGAAGTCGAGCTATTCTATCCCGTCGGTACCGAGCTATTCGACTAAGATCTTCAGCACTTCGATCCGTTTGATTTGGGTCATATTCACTTAAGCCCGGATCTAGAAGCGTGCGTAGCGCTGCGATATCGTTTAAGCGACTAAATCGAATTAGGCCAGAAGTTGCTGAAAAACCACCAAAATTTATGTAAGAAATGGGTAGATTTGGTGCATTATGTGCAGCAAACAGGGCGGCAAGCGAGGGAAAGCCGGCGGCATTACGACCGCTCCAATTGTGGAGAACACCCGTCGTATGAGAGTTAGTTTGGGCGTCAATGCCATTAATCACTAACAAATCCTGATGGTACTTCTCAAAAAACCATTGATTGTTTACGATCGGTGCATAGCCAATATTTCCCGCGGTCTGTATCTGATTTTGCATCGACCAATTCGTTATGACCGGCTCACCAGCTTGGTTCTCCTTCGGATCGCAATAGCTGGTGACATCCCAGCCACCCTCGATTTGTAAGGTCGCTAACAACGGCCCTTGATAGTCCGGACTATCTGCTGCGTAGAGACGCGCAGTCGGGATCGCTAAACCAGAGGCACCTAACAACATTGTATGGGAAAGAAATTTTCTACGTTTCATTGTGAATTTTTCATTCATGGATGAATTTGAAGTCCGTCATAAAATAGATCAACATCGACGTCCAGGTATTTTTCATTGCAGTAGGGTCCGCGCCAGTATGACCTATACCGTTTTCTGCCCATGGATCTGGGATATGGCTTGGAAAATGGCAATTTTCTATGTCCCCATTCCAGGCCCAGGACGGATTCTCACTCAATAGCCTCGCTTCCCAGGTTTCAACTAAAAGGTTATAGCTCGCCTGTATTTCCGGATCATCAATAGAGAGAGTTTCCCCGAGCAGCCTTTCATGCCACTCAACTAACTTTTGTTTAATCGCTTGGCCGCCGGCACTCACACCCGAATAAGGGTCGTTAGATTCAATCGAAACCTGCATTTGGGTGAGTTCAGGGCCCGCTTGCTGCCCATAGGCTTCGACCGAAATGCGATAGTCATCTTCTTTCGATATGTCAACAGGTATTGTTAGACTACACTCCGACCAGATATTAAACGCATCGACGGTGCCTGATGCGCCACTAAAATAGGGCGCACCACATCCTATTATCGCACCAGGATGACTTTCTATGTCTTCGAGTTCCAACCGGAACGCTATTTCCCCCGTACTATCTGAGATAGTCAGGCGATCCACGATCAGGTTTCTATCGCCAAGGTCCTCCGAGTAGAAATCATTCAAGAATGATATGTTCAAGGTACGATTACCGACAGAAATTTGACCTGTTGAGATGTATACTAAAGCCTCTTCGGGTCCGATGCCTGTCACTTCAAAGCTGCGGCTAAACTCAGTCGTCGGAGTAATGTCTGTTGTAATTCCCTTAAAAAACCGCCTGTCAGCATCTGGTGTATTTAAATCAATCATGACTGCTGGGCATGCCATCTGAACAGCCATTCGCTCTGCGACATTAAACATAAGGGGGGTCAATTCAATCGCCCGCTCCTGGATGCCCAGTGAATCGATACCACCAAAATAGATATTATAGCGATTAGCAA
Source organism: Candidatus Azotimanducaceae bacterium (assembly GCA_047629195.1). Lineage (GTDB taxonomy): Bacteria > Pseudomonadota > Gammaproteobacteria > Pseudomonadales > Azotimanducaceae > UBA4582. Next base: position 29,989 of record JBLHWY010000066.1, on the reverse strand, counting down.
GCGCAGTGAAACGACGACTCACTGAGTATTCATCAGGATATTCATTCCAGCGCCAGCCTAATAGATCTTGCACCTTCTTTTCTAGTTCAGATGGCGTTAGCAAGCGCCTCGTGCCGATATTCCGCAATGACCCGACCGACCCAATAACAGTGGCATCACCTGACGATGTCGCTATAGAATTAGCCCTGAACCAAGGGCTCATCATCATTTCTACGATCATATCTTTGAGGTTGTAAGGTGCCCCCCCATGAATTCCGGTTTGAAAAGCCTCGCCAAGGATTTGAATGTATTCGTTTTGTGCTTCAAATGCTGCTAATTGGTCTGTAAAACTTATATCTGTGACAACTTCCGGTGCCTCTAATATTTGGCTCCCCATAACAGAAGGCCACCAAAATTTGACTGTCGCAACCGCGAACCTTGGATCTTGGGTAATTTCCTGAGCTAGCCATTGTAAGCTATTTCGCGGATCGGGAGCTGCGGCGCCGACGATACCCGGCGTAAGCATATCTCTATACCAAGTATCACCCTCCACATATGGGCTTGGAGGCGCCTCGATATCAAAATATTGAGGATGTTTATAGCTTCCAGGTAATGAGTCTAGTCCTCCACGAGAGGATCTATAAAGACCTTCATCACCATAGTTCTGAAATGCGCCAGAGATTGGGTCCATTATTTGATGGCAAACTGTGCAATTTGGATTGTTTAATGTGGGATTATTGGTATCTGCTAGCGCTTCAGGATCCGTGCTTCGTGCTGCTGACTTTTCAATATCGACCCCTAAAAAAAAGTAGTAGGTCCAACGGGAACGTGCACGATTCCGATTCGTTTCGGTGCTGGGATATCGGTTTAGGAATGCCTGAGTATTCAGGACCCCAGCATGCGGATAAACGACGAAGTCACCATGGGCACTGACAACTTGTCCTTGGCCTTGAATAAACTCAGCCTGTAGCTGTTCATCTCGTAGCACTTGGCCGCGATGTGGACCCGGTTTAAATTCATAGGGATGGCCGGTGTCAAAAATCACCTCACTTCGTAGTATTTCACTAGAGATGGGTGTGACCATAGTGTAATTCGCAGTCAATATTTCGGTATAGGGCAGCTCGTTTTCGACCACATGAGCGATCAATTCGAGTGGTGCCCGCGCCATTGAGTTCCCCCATTGATTTTGCCAATGATTTCGGGTCCTTCTGCCTTCCTCGGTGCTAACGTCTGCACTTGAGTACTTGTTAGCACCAACTGGCAAAATAGCCACTGCATTTAAGTCGGCTGACTCCATAAAAAGTCCATTCAAGAAAGCATCCGTATGCAATCGATCATTGGCGCCATGAATCAAAAAATCATGAAAACCTTCGCCCTGAAGTAGTTCTCTCAAAGCTGCACGTAAAGTAGGTTCATCAACATCGAGGGCTGACCCTTCGGGCACTTTGCCAGCTGCAATCACTGATGCGCGTCGAACGGTTTGCGGCGCGTTTGCGAAGTTCACCCCGTTCCAGAACGCTTCCGATGAGAGCGAATTTGAATTTACCTGTGCTTCAAGTAGCACCAAAAATTCAACCAGGTTCAGGTACTCAGTAGAGCCAGAGGCAAGTACCGCGCCGCCGCCGTGGGCGACCCCACGGGATTTGTCCAATATTCGATTTGCAGCATCGGAATCCGTGGCAACGTAAGTTCGAACAGTTTCAAAGTCCTCGCTCTCAATACCCGTATAGAGAAGCGGCGTGTTGCCAGCGATGCCACCCTGGACATGACAAACCCGACAGCGAGTGACAATAACCTGATTGTGCAAACTCTCGGTAAAGAACGCTTCAGCTGTATCGGCCTCTAATGTAATTGGCACGCCCGGCGCTGGTCCTAGGTTGATACGGGTATCGACAAACCGTTCCGGTGTTACGCCAACAAACGCTTCTTCCTCATCGCCACTGAACCAGCCTGAAATATCAACAATGATATCGGTACTCGCGCTGCTAAAAAAACATATCGATCCGTCCGATCCAATGGGCGCAATAATATTGTTCGCGATAACCTGTCCAGTACTAAAATTCAGATTTGAAGCTGTGGGCCTTGTCACACCACATGGCCAAACGGTGGCGAACCCAGCAGCAGCAGGCCCTACCACGGTGACGTTAAGCGCTGCAGCGGCGCCTGAAGAAGGCAAACTACGCGATACGCCTTCCACATCCAATGTAATCCCATGTATCGGTACGCTCAACTCTATCAACCCACCAATTGGATTGCTTGTGCCGCCGGTACCATCTCGGGTATCGATTAGTCTTGTTGGGGTAGAGCCTTCAAAAGCGGCACCCGGGAACCAGCCCGCGAGATCTACGATCACGTGGGACGGTGTCTGCGAAAAAATACAAACGGTACCATCGGCACTGACCGGCGCGATGACACCGTTCGGTACAATGGCGCCAGTCGTGTAGTTTACATTTGATGCCAATGGCCGAGCGACATCGCAGGGCCAGACTGTTAAGAATCCGTTGCCGACAGGCGTAACCGCGGTAACATTGAGTGCAACAGCACTAAGATTGGACGGGATAGTCACAGCGCTCCCTGAAGCGCTCGTCACTGCAAGGCCAGCGACAGTCACAACCAGGGGTTCGGATGAGTCGACGAAGCCTAATGAACCACCGGTACCGTCACGCGTGTCTACTAAACGATTGGGGGTTGCCCCTACATAGGAGCTCCCTTCAAACCAGCCAGCAATATCAACAATAAGGTCTGACTCGGCTTGCGAGAAAAAGCACACCCCGCCGTTAGCACCTATGGAAGCGATAACACCATTCGGCACGATACTGCCCGACGCGTAATTGAGATGAGACGCCAGCGGGCGATCAACGCCGCAAGGCCATACTGTGATAAAGCCTGCAGCAGATGGATTCACCGCAGTGACATTTAGAGCTACAGCACTCGCATTTACAGGGACGCTGAGCACTGAACCATTACTAGCGGTCAAACTTTGACCAATAATGGGGAGCGCGATATCGCCAGCCGAAGGTGACAGCCTCTGGCCCAGGCCAGAGGGCGTGTAGCTAGTCACAAGTAGAGCGATTATAAGCGTGAAGACTGATCTCAATGCATGCAGCATGTTCTGCTGGGCAGCCTTCCTCTTTCTACTGAAATCAAAAGAAAATAGTAAAGTATCCATTTGCAGAGGTTGATTCAGAGTAAGACTCAGATATTATCTGATCATCTTTGATAGGAAAAGTACTAAATTTGCTCTATTTTTAGCCATTTATCGCTTCACCTGCTTGTTACAAACATGTGCTGAACTTGAAAAACCCAAGAAACAGTTGCTAACCGTTATCCCACAGACCAATTTAGGCACCGAGGTTAATCCATGACAGCGAAATTTATCAGCGGTTTTCTGTTACTTTTTTATAGCCTAAATGCGTGGGCTGAACAGCCTGAAACGGCTGCCAATTTTCGTCTTGATTTCTTGGACGGTAGCGGAACCTTCAACCTAGAACAGACTCGAGGCCAGGTTGTACTAATAGACTTCTGGGCCAGTTGGTGTGGTCCTTGTAAAGTCTCGCTGCCTGAGTTGTCTAAGATTAATGCCAGTATGCGCGATAAAGGGTTCAAGGTAGTTGCTGTTAACTTGGACAAAGATGTTGAGAAAGCAAGAGAATTCCTCAAGCGTATTGAAGTCAGCTACGAGGTTGTCCATGATCCATCGGGAGCTGTTGCCGAACTATACGAGGTACCTAGTATGCCAACCTCTGTACTTCTCGACAGAGAAGGCAATATTCGACTAGTGCATAAAGGTTTTCAATTCGGTGATGAGAAAATGTTAAGAAATGAAATTGAGGCATTGTTGTGAGAATAGGATTCTTGTTCATCTTTGTTATGTTACTCGTTGGTTGTGAAACCGTCTCTCCCTGGGACCGAGATCTTTTAGCCAAGGGAGAGATGATGTTGATTGATGACGTAAACGAGGCTTCATTAAAAGATCAAATCTACTTTAGCAAAGAAGCATCAGTCGGCGGTGCCTCAGCCTCAGGTGCCGGTTGTGGCTGCAACTGACAGATGCCGAAACGTCTAAATTCTCTTATTTCAATCACAACAGCAGCCATGGCACTTCCAGCTTTCGCTGCAAGCCCACCTGCTGAAAGTATACTTTCGATCACTGGGTCTACTTACAATGAAGAATCGATTTCGCCCGCTCGCACGTTATTCGGGTCAACCGATCGGTATGATATCGATATAGGTCAATTTCACTTGCTCACGCCCATCAGAAAAGATTGGTCTGCCGAGTTCACAGCAACAAGAGAGAGTATGAGTGGCGCGTCACCCTGGGGCACAGCGCGGGATGTAAATGGTGATACTGCTTTGATAATGTCTGGTGCAACTATCGACGAGGGTCGAAACGCTTATGGTATTAAGATAAATCGATATGGCAACGAATCAAGCTATTCTGTGGCAGTACAGCACTCCAGAGAGAATGACTATAAAAGTAAAGGCCTAACGCTTGGGGGCCAATGGAACACAAGCAATCAAATGACAACATTTGCAGTCTCAGCCAACTATTCCACAGATGATATAACCCCAACAGACGCCCTCTTGTTTAATCGGATTGCAGAAGCAAAAAAGAATCAACGTAAAATTAGTTTGAGCGTTACCCAGATTATTAACAGATCATCAGTTATACAAGTTAATCTTGGGTACGCCAATCAAAGAGGCTATTTGTCTGATCCCTATAAGCTCAGAGACGTGCGGCCAGACAGAAAAACACAACGTTTCTTATCTAGCAAGTATCGCCATTTTGTCGAACCATGGAACGGTGCTTTGAATCTAGACTATCGGTACTATAACGATAGCTTTGGTGTTCATTCTCAGACTTTTGAGATGGCATGGCATCAAAACATTGGGTCTGGTTTTAGAGTAACGCCCTTCGTGCGATATTATCGACAGTCTGAAGCTGAGTTTTTTACTCACGTCGATGATTTTTCACTCCCACTAACGATAGCTCAAAGTAGTGACCACCGGCTCGGGAAATTTGATGCAAATACTTACGGCTTAAGATCAGAGATCAAATTTTCGGATTGGAAGGTGCGTCTTAGTTACATGCAATACGATAGTGAAGATGGGCCTGACAGCCATCCTGCCAACGTGAATTTTTCGGTTTTTTCGTTGGGGCTTGAGTGGCGGTTCTAAATAGAAAGTTTCAGGTCATGGGGTGCCCGTGTGAGATTATTCTGGAAGCTGAGCAAGACAATCTAAGCTCCGTTGCAGATCTCGCGATTGTTGAAGCAAAACGCTTTGAGAAAAAGTACTCACGATATCGGGAAGACAGTGTCGTTTCAGCTATCAATCGAGCAGCCGGTGTTGAGAGTGTCAACATCGATGAGGAAACTCATCTACTGCTAAGTTATGCAGAAACATGTTTTTTAGAAAGTGATGGATTATTTGATATAACGTCAGGAGTGCTGAGGAAGGTTTGGCACAAAGAGATGGTATCCATACCGGATACGGAAATGCTACAGCACATTTTGCAAACAGTTGGCTGGGAGCACGTTGACCGGACGTCTTCGACGATCTTTTTAACTAAACCGGAGATGGAAATAGATTTTGGCGGCTTCGGAAAAGAATATGCTGCTGACGCGATGGCTTCGTTAATAAGGCAACACGGAATTGCCCACGGCATTGTTAATTTAGGCGGAGATATCGTTGTAATTGGGCCACACCTTTCTGGCGCAGCGTGGCAAATCGGTATAACCCACCCTACGGTGGCTGGTGATGCAATAGCCACTATTGCTATAAAAAGCGGCGCGATAACCACTAGCGGGAGTTATGAGCGCTATTTTGAAGTTTCAGGGGAACGTTATAGTCACTTGCTAAATCCAAAAACTGGCAGGCCTGTTGATGGGTTGTTAAGTGTCTCTGTCACGGCAAAACATTGTCTCGTCGCGGGATCATTGGCGACGATAGCAATGCTCAATGATAGCAAAAACGGCCTTGCTTGGCTCGAAGAAGCAGGGCAACCGTTCCTCGCTTTTAATAAGCACTTGGCGCCTTTTGGTTCGCTGCGAGACCTATGAAATTCTTTGCTAAGGGCAATGAGATTATGGAGTTGACGAGCGCCTGCTTTTCTGGCTATTTTCTCGCCACAATCACCTAATAAATAACTGACTTAAAAAATGGAACCATATCAAAATCTTAGAAAGTAGCGTTTTATTTTTCCCGTGCGTACTGTTGGCCTAACTCCGGAGCGAGTGAGCGCTTTTTACTCACCATAGAGGCAATTTACTACGCAGGAACTGGAACTGATTGGAGCTAGCAATGGTGAGAATTCGAGATTTTTCCTACTGGGTACTTATTACAATTTGCACCTTCTGCATAAACGAAGTTAAAGGCACCACCATCGCGCAAATTGGCAGCGAAGAATTAGTTAACAGATCTGAACTAGTCTTCGTAGGTGAAGTCATTGATGTTCGATCTGAGATGGACCATCGGGGTTACATCTATACCTTCGTTGACTTCAAAGTTGACGACGTCATCATCGGAGCAAACGAGGGTATTACCCACATAGCGCTTCGCTTTACCGGTGGCACCGTCGGTGATGTTCGCTTGGATGTTGGCGCAAAAATTCCAAAGATGAGTGAGAAAGGCATCTATTTTGTTGAGCAAGTTGCACCAGGCTTGGTTAATCCCCTGTTTGGCTGGACCCAAGGGCACTTTACGTTGGACAAAGATGGCGCAGTTATCGCAGGTAATGCACGAAGAGTGCAATCGATTGAGAAGGAAACTGCTGACTCTCGAGTTATCAGTCAAGGTGTCGCGAGGGGAATAATTACTGCAAGCAAGCCGGTTGGCACCAACCCTCAGCGCAGCGCGAGTGAAGCGAATATAGCACCGATGTCTTTAGATTCTTTTAGGGCTAAAATCCTGGAGTTAAAAAATTGAGACGTGCTCGCTCCAGCTTAGCTCAAAGTTGCCTATTGTTTACTGGATGTCTTTTTTGTTTCGACCTGTCTCTCGCTGGCCTACCCTATGACTACCATTGGCCAGGTACTTCAGCTACATTTTTCACCGGTGATCTCCTTGGAGCAGATGGCCTGTGGCAAGAAGCCTTCGAAGAAGCTTCGCTACGATGGAATGACACCCCAACTTCTTTCGAGCTATCAACCGTTAATTCCTCTGGCACTGGCTTTTGCACAAGCCTAGGTAACAATTCAACTCAGTTCCAAGCTACAAATTGTGGCGACCAATGGGGTAGCTCAACCTTAGCGGTCGCGGCAACCTGGTTTACAGGCACAACCATCAATAAGGTCGATATTGTATTCAACAATACGCAAGATTGGGATGTATACGATGGCCCACTTCAATTTCGTGCTAATGACTTTAGGCGGGTTGCAGTTCATGAACTTGGCCATGCAATCGGGTTAGATCATTCTGAAGAGGCCGAAGCGATTATGTTTCCAACGAGTGGTAATTCCTATCTAGTGCAGCTAGATGACGCGAATACTGCTCGGAGCATTTACGGCTCAACCACGCATACACTGACTTTGATCAACGAAGGCTCCGGGCGTATTGTTGTTACACCGCAGGTATCAGGCACTGGTGTTGTCAGCGACAATATCTGGTTCAGCGCAAACTACCCGAGTATTTTGGATTGCAATGCAGCGCTCTGTGAATTTCAAATTCAAAATGGGCTCAGGTTATCACTTGAAGCTGTCGCAAGTGCTGGAGCCAATTTCCTCGGCTGGGAAGGTACAACGATTCAATCGCAAAGTGTTAATCTATCGCCCTTCGTCGGCAATAGAACGCTCACAGCCAAGTTTGAAACACCAAGTTTAGTAGATTCCGATAATGATGGTGTTTTCAATTTTGAAGATGCGTTTCCGAACGACGCTAGTGAAACAACAGATACAGATGGCGATGGTATCGGAGACAATAGCGATGAGGATATCGACGGTGACGGCTTTTCAAATACTGACGAATTATCCGCAGGTACCGATCCACTATCTGAAAGTGAAAAACCAAACCCTGGCTATGTCGGGATTCGCTTCGACAACGTTCAATATTTTGAATCCGATGGCTTCGCCAAAATATTAGTTCAACGCTATTTAGGCACTAACTTTGACATAAGCGTTGACTACTCAGTGACCTCAGCCAGCGCAGAGGACGGAGTAGATTTCGAAGCACGTTTAGGAACACTAGATTGGGCTAATGGAGATAGTAGCCTTCGGGTTATTAATGTTCCCTTGATTGATAATAGTGTTGCTGACGGTGGGTTTATTCTGTCAGTCAACATTTCTAATCCGACCGGTGGCAGCCACCTTGGTAACAGCGGTTCTGTCATTTGGGTTTATGACGATGACGTCATCGGTGCAGGGCTTGCGCAACCTTCACTTATCGGCACAAGGCAAGTCGCGGCAAGTGTTGCAGAAGATGCCGGTGAAATTTTTTTTAACGTCTATCGCAACGGAGGCACAAATGGAGAGGTCTCTGTCTCTTATAAAGTATCGAGTGATACCGAATCCTTGATAGTGCCCCATGCTGTTGTCGGTGTTGATGTGATTCAAAATAGCGGCGTATTGACCTGGGCAGATGGTGATAGTTCAGAAAGAACCGTTGTTGTGAGTATTGTGAATGATAATGAAGTAGAAGACAGAGAGACTTTCAATTTTGAAATTGATGACATCAAAGGTAATGCTTTTATAGACTTGGGATTTTCAACTGGGCGAAGCGGCGTCGAAATTATTGATGATGATACGTCCGAGGTTGATCGTCCAAAAGCTGGCACTATTGGGTTCACGACTGAATCCTATCGAACAGATGAGAACACGGGTGTCATGGAAGTCGCTGTCACCAGAAAATATGGCGCTAAGGGTAATGTGAGCGTTGCCTATTTCACCACCCGTTTCACAGATGATCACGCATTGGAAAATGTAGATTATGTGCCAACTCAGGGCTCGCTAAATTGGGCAGATGGAGATAGGTCCACGAAAACCTTTAACGTCGCAATCAACAACGACGATGCAGTCGGAGATCTAGAAAAAAACGGTCTTATAGAGGGGCGACTGTTTCTGCTAGGCCTCACTAACATTGTCACAACTGAAGGCGTCGATAACGCAACGCTTGAACGACGATATTCAGAGACAAGCACAACAACCTTAGCATTTGCCAAGATACACGATGCAGATGCAGATCCAAGTGTAGATACAGACCTCGACACCATTGGCGACACTGCCGATTTAGATGACGATGGTGACGGCGTGCTGGACATTGAGGAATATTTTGTTGGCAGCAGTCCCTTGCGCGAAGATACTGACAATGATGGATCAAGCGACGGTGTAGACGCATTCCCTACCGATCCATCAGAGTCTATTGATACAGATAACGACGGCATGGGTAACAACGCTGATCCTGATGATGACGAAGATGGTACCGAAGATAATACAGATAACTGCCCGCTAATCGCTAATCAGAATCAGGCCGACATCGACGGAGACAATATTGGCGATATTTGCGACCCGGTAAACCTAGATGTTGTGCCCCCAGTCATCACCGCAAGCTCACCTATTACTGTTACCGCGACAGGCTTATTCACAGTGGTTGAGTTCGAGGTGACCGCGGAGGATCATACTGACGGGATTGTTGCTCTTGTGCCAGACAAAGCTGGCCCATTCAAACCAGGAAAACATCTTATAGTCTGGACCGCATCAGACTCGAGAGGTAATCAATCACAGTTCGAGCAAATGTTACATATTGAGCCTTTAGTCAGCATACCGCGCACCCTGATTGTATCCGAAGGCAATCTCATAACGGTTCCTATTCGAATGAATGGCGACGCCCCCTTTTACCCTGTGGTACTCGATTATTCTGTCGAAGGATCAGCTAACCAACAAGATCACGACCTGGTGGCAGGCTTTATCGGAATATTCAGTGGCCGCGAAGCGTTGCTCACTGTTCGGGTGGCACCCGATGCAGAACCAGAGGGCGTAGAAACCATTAGAATAAGTCTGTTTGCTGCGAGTGGGGCAGTATTGAGCGAGCAATCTGAAGTCGAAGTGCAAATCGTAGAAAGTAACCTACCGCCACAGGCAGAACTGACTGTACGACAGGGGGGTAGAGCAACTCGACTGGTCGAACGTGGCGGCGGCGATATCATTATCTCGCTAGTTTCTGAAGATCCGGAAGGTGACGCTTTAACCATTGACTGGTCTAGCTCAACATCTGATCTCCTGATGGGTTCTGCTCAATCAGATTCGGCGCTACAAATCGATCCAAGCTTACTCACGGAGGGTAATTATATTAGCTCGGTGAGTGTCAGCGATGGCGAATATACGATTACCCGAAGATCTAGTTTCAGATTAGTTGATGTGATGCCAGTGTTGCGTGACACCGATGATAGCGACGGTGACGGCATCTCGGACCTTGAGGAAGGCAGCGGTGATGACGATGGTGACGGCATTCCAGACTACGAAGATGACATTAGCGACCCGACCCAATTACAGGGGGGAGACACGGAAACTGAGGTGCTTCAGACAGAACCTGGCTTGAAACTTAAACTCGGATCGGCTGCATTGTTTGGCGCCAGTACTTCAGCGAAAGTCACCCAAGACACCCTGAACCAATTTGGTGGTGGCGATGGCGGCGCAGGACAGAACGTTGAAGACACTTATGCTTACCCATTGGGTGTGTTTGATTTTGAGGTAGCCGAACTACCTATATTTGGCGAGTCAGTCTCAGTAGTGATACCCCTGCTGGGCGAAATTCCGCTGACTGCCGTATACCGAAAATATACTGCAGACGTCGGCTGGAATGACTTTGTAGTCGATGATAAGAATGAAGTTAGATCTGCATTTTCAAGCCAACTTGGGGTCTGTCCTCCTTTAGGCAGTGTTGCTTATACTTCCGGAGTTACCGCCGGCGATAGCTGCATTCAACTCACCATCGAAGACGGCGGCCCCAACGATGCGGATGGCACAGCAGACGGCAAGGTGCTTGACCCAGGTGGAGTGGCCACCACTACCACCGAAGTTAAGCGTGATGGCGATGGTGACGGAGTACTTGATGAACAGGATGCGTTTCCAAATGATGCCTCTGAAGCCATCGACACGGATGGAGATGGCACCGGTGACAATGCCGATGTGAACGATGATGACGACAGCGAAATTGATATCAACGATGCATTCCCACTGGACGCAACGGAGACGCTGGATACGGATGACGATGGTATCGGTGACAATGCGGATATCGGAATTCGTCTCGGTGCAGGACAAACCATTGAACTTCCTGTCGTTGGTAAAACTCTGACGTCAGCCTCTGGCGCAACCTTAACTATCCCTGTTGATGCGACGGCTGTTTCTATTAACGTTACCGCAGTAATGCCGAACTCCGCGGGCTTTGTTACCATTTGGCCTTGCGGTGTCACACGGCCTCTGGCCTCGAACTTGAATTTCATCGCCGGCGATGTGCGGCCAAATGGCGTTATTGCATCTGTTGGCAATCAAGGCTCTGTCTGTTTATATACGCAGTCCGAGACAGACCTCATTGTCGACGTTGCAGGTTGGTTTGTCGGAAATGCATTTGCAGGGGCAACCCCGCTACGACTTGTCGACACCCGTGATGGCACCGGGGGTCAAATCGGCAAACTGACGGCAAGCGAACCGTTGATTGTTGGTATAACGAGTCTATCCGTTATCAGCGCTCTCGGTTCAAACGCCCTCATTCCTCAAACAATAGATGCGGTGTCACTAAACATCACTGTAGTAAATCCAAAAGCCGCAGGTTTTATTACTGTGTACCCCTGTGATGTCGCAAGGCCGCTATCATCAAACGTTAATTACAGCGCTGGCCAAGTGGTCGCCAATAGCGTGATATCGCCTGTAAGTGCGGATGGTACGGTCTGTATATACTCTCAGTCGCCGTCGGATATTATCGTTGACCTCGCGGGCTGGTTACCGACCACGACACCTGCATCATTTACCGGCGTGACACCAAGCCGTCTGGTAGACACACGAGATGGTACCGGTGGCCAGCAGGGTAAACTTTTCCCACTAGCGCAACTAAGTGTTGCTGTACACGCTGCGCCGGTGTCCGTCGCTGGCACAACATTCTCTATCCCAACGACAGCTAAAGCAGCAGCCTTGAACGTGACAATTGTTAATCCAGAAGCAGCAGGGTACGCAACTGTATGGCCATGCAGCGCTGAACGTCCGCTGGCATCAAACTTGAACTTCGCTGCCGGTGATGTCGTAGCCAACAACGTCATCGCACCGATAGACAGCAACGGTGAAGTTTGTTTTTACACCAATGTTGCATCAGACATCATCGTTGATATTGCTGGTTACTTTAGCGGCATAAGTGCGAATGGGTTTATTGGGAATGGGTTTATTGGGAGTACGCCGAAGCGATTCCTGGATACGAGAGATGGGACAGGTCCTAGGGGACAGTAATGGCTTAAACGGGCAAGACATCCATTAACATCTAGCCCGCTACAACTTACTCGGCCTTCTTTACGTTATGCGCACTAACAAAAGACGCGCAAAGCCTAATAGTCTCAAGTGTATTTTCCAGAGTCGTGCCAGAGTCGTTGTGACTGTCGACGCGCGATTTGAAAAAGGATTCAACTTCATCCGCCTTAGCATTTGTACAAAAGGCAGCAAATGATGAAACTAATTGAGATTTCGATTCCTCGCCAACCTTTTGTAACATTTCATCATAGTTCGCTTGAGTCCATTTCCACACAGCGTCGCGATTCGACTGATAGTAAGATTGATGAAACAGAACAAAATCAACTTCCTCAGGTTTTAACTTCTCATCAAGGATTAAGCTGCGAACAAATTCTGCTGCATCTGGGTCACCGCTAAACGAGATTGCTCTGATCATTAATTCTCGTAACGCGGCATCGTCGGTCGCTTGAATAAGCGTCCAAATGTGTTTCACGAAAGGTAGCCCAAGATCATCCGAAGCAACCCGCAAAGCATTAGAACGTACATTGACATCAATATCCTGCGAGTGCAGCTTATTGTCTGTGCCATACCCTGTGTAAATAATAGCCTGCGCCTTCAACATTGATCGCCACTCTGGATCATTGAAAAATCGAGATACGATTGATAACAGATAATTATAGAGTTGCTGCTCTTCAGCATTTTTGTTTTCAATTTTATGAAGTGCATCCAACTTAGGCTTATAGTTAGCAGCCATTCTCAATTGTAATAACTCGACCTCTGGAAAGTACTGAACAACGGGTAGGAGATCACTAATCGGGGCGGTGGCCACCCGGCGAGAATTGGACTGCGATAATACCTCTACAGCGTTTAGGTAAGTTTCCAGATCTATCTGGGCGACATTAAAGGCTGCGCTCAAACTACTCGTCAAGGACAGCTGTTCATTCGCACTCAATTGGCTAAAATTCTGAAGTAGTTGATCCCACTGCTGTGGTTTCAAGTTAAATCGATAATAGGATTTACCTTCAGCATTTGGCATGACGAAATCAGGGCAACTATTGTCTGTTAGCGGTATTGAATGCGTACTGCTGCTCATCATACTGCAGTGTTCCGTCACCCCACCCTGTTGGCTGACCTTGACACAAACAGGTATGTCCCATAACTGTTCACTCGCACCCATTGAACCGATGGGGAAATATCGGTGTTGCGACAATGAAAGGTATGTGTTCTCACCACAGTTAACTTCGACATCAACCATAGGCACTCCAGGTTGTTCAATAAAACTCTTGAACGATTTCATGAGCACTTCAGAATCGACTTCATCATTCACCTCAGATAAGGCAATCATGAAATCATCCGCATCAGTATTACCCCACGCGTGCTTATCCATATAGTGGCGCAACCCTTTTCTAAAGGCATCGGCCCCCATAAATGATTCAAACATTGACAAAACGCCGCCGCCTTTCACATAAGTGATGCCGTCAAAGGCCGCTATGATATCCCCTTCAGTAGTAATGGGCTGGCGTATCTGTCTCGCCGTCACCAAACTGTCCTGCGTCATTACATATGCAGTGCCCGCGGCCAGACCTTCTAGATGGTGATCTTCGGGATACAGCTGATTCATTATGGTCGCTGCCATCCAGGTCGCAAAAGCCTCATTAAGCCAGATGTCATCCCACCATTTGGGCGTGACAAGATTACCGAACCACTGATGCGCTAACTCATGTGCATGGGTATTCAAGAACCCTTGCGCTTGTTCAATCTGAGAGCCCTCATTAAATAGAATGAGCTGCTCTCCATAGGTAATCGCTCCTGCATTTTCCATCGCAGAACTACCTTTAGACGGCACGGCGATCAGATCCAATTTTTCATAGGGATAGGGATACGCGAAGTATTCCTCTAGCGCCAAAACTATTGCAGCGGTATTCTCAAGCGCAAAGGCTAGTTCTGCACCTTTCCCCTTCACTGCAAACGCCCTCAAGGGAATTGGCTTTGCGCGGTGTTCACTCGGCACAACATCTGCACCCTTGACCTCATCTAATGGTCCTACGGCAAATGCAACGAGATAGGTTGGTAAAGGTTTACTCTGGGCAAAGGTGATTCTTCTCATGCCACTCTCAAGCTCGACAGATGAAGCTTCAGGCGCATTACTAATACCAACATCACCATTAGGTATTAGAAGGCTAATATCAAAGGGGGTTTTGAAGCCGGGCTCATCAAAAGAAGGAAAGGCCTTTCGTGCAAAAATCGATTCAAACTGAGTGAATGCATAGGCATTGCCTGCTTCAACCACTTTATGAAGACCGTGACTTGTAGTGTCGAATTTAGCTCGGTAGCGAAACCTCAATGTTGCAGCCCCACTTTCTAGCCGCTCGGGGAATTCAAGCCGCAAAAGACCCGCTTCGCTCACCTGCTCGGGCACTATAGGTGTTACTACCCGGTTCTTTTCTATACTTACCTCGGTAAACTCTAAATCCTGAGCATGCATCCAAATTCCGTTCTGGGGCTTTAGCAGGTTAATGTCGATGGCTACATCACCCGAAAAATATTCTTCAGATGGCTCTATTGTTAACTCAATTGAGTAACGTAACGGCAGCACATCTCTCGGCAGCTGATTCGTCGGCGGCTCGGACATCTCAAGAGTGTCTGTCACATTAGAGGTCATCAACTTTTCGTCTTGTTCAGCACATGCTGTTAGTAGAAACAAAAAAGCCAAAAGGCAAAAAAACTTCGAAGAGTGAATCATTTCGATCAATATCTAGCTGAGTTGTGCGCATAATACAGCGCCAACCCTTTCTCTTTCCAGCCCAACTAATACCAAGGCTCTTTCGGTGACCATAGGTGCATCCGCCAAAAAATGCTTTGCGCTATTCTATTGACAGCTAATACGTTCAATTACTCATTACTTTCTATGGAAAATCCAGCGGGGGAATAGGTGCTATTTGACGTGTTTTTCAAGACTCTACATTTTCTTCCCAACTCCTTTATTTAGGTCTGAGTTTCATTACAGTTCGCGATGTTGGTTACGATATCGATAAGACCCAAACACAGGGGTGTGGACTAGGGTTTTTTAGCATAACATTGACGACTTCGCGTATATCGAATCGTCGATATGCTTGGCTCTCACCTCAATACAGGCAACATATACACCATGCCACTCGATATAGATTTCATCCGGTCCCAGTTTCCCGCATTTCGTGAACCGTCTTTAAAAGGGTGGGCATTTTTTGAAAACGCGGGCGGGTCATACACCTGTCAGCAAGTGATTGATCGATTGTTGGAATTTTACACCAAAACCAAAGTACAACCTTATTATCCCTTTCCTGCATCGATGGAAGCAGGCAGAAAAATGGATGAAGCCTATACGCAATTATCAGCATATTTAAACGTCGGTGAAGATGAACTCCACTTCGGCCCGTCGACATCTCAAAATGTCTATGTGCTCGCCAATGCACTTCGTCCGATGTGGACCGATGGTGATGAGATTATTGTTTCTTGTCAGGATCACGAAGCTAACGCCGGTGCTTGGCGGCGACTGGCCGACCGTGGCATTGTGGTCAAAGAATGGCACATCAATGAAAAAACAGGCCGTTTATACGTCGACGAGCTCCACAAGCTTATTTCTGCACGGACAAAAATGATCGCCTTTCCCCACGCGTCCAATGTAGTGGCGCATATTAACCCTGTGCGAGAAATCGCTGATATCGCACACCGTGCTGGTGCTATCGCTGTGGTCGACGGCGTCTCGTATGCACCCCACGGATTACCTGACCTAACAGAACTGGGCGCAGATATTTATCTGTTTTCGTTGTATAAAACTTGGGGGCCGCATTTAGGCGCAATGTTTGTGAAGCGCGAGTTAATGCGTAAAACGGCAAATCAGTCGCATTTCTTTAACGAGGGTCATGTACGCAATGTTCTCACGCCAGCGGGACCAGACCATGCACAAATTGCTGCCGCTGCTGGTGTCGCCAGCTATTTAGACGCTGTGTACAGTCACCATTTCGATGAAGAAGTGGCGGCGCCTGAAAAAGGACGCAGGCTACATAAGTTGTTTTCAGATTACGAGAAAACCTTATTGACACCCTTGCTCGACTTTCTAAAATCGCGCGACGACGTATTGATAATTGGCCCAGATGATCCGGAAATCAGAGCGGCAACGGTGACGATCTTACCGAAAAAGAAAAGTGTGGCAGAGGTAACCGCAGCACTGGCAGAGCAGAAACTGATGGTAGGAAACGGTAATTTCTATGGTGTTAGACCTCTGACGGAAATGAACATCGATCTAGATACCGGCGCGATAAGAATGTCATTTGTTCATTACACTACAATAGATGAAATTGACCATTTGATTCGAGGCCTGACCATTGCACTCGATTAATTATTGAGAGGCAACATAATTCACAGAGTGAAACTCTTCTTACTCTAGTTAGGATACAAGCATGCCCATCGACGTTAACGAATTTGACACAGCAATTAATTCTAAAGGCTTCGTACTTTTGGAAAAACTGTGTGCCCAGGATGTCTTGAAGCAACTTCAAGAAGTCTGCCAAACTCGATCAAAAATACTACATGACACACTAGGGGACAAAGCCATCGGCATTGGCAGCGTTAATGGCTATGACGAAATTGTACAACGTTCAAAAGGCCGCTGGGACATCCCTATCTCTCCTGCTGAATTTGGCTTGGATGTCAAAGCATTCCCTTGGTGGCCATTAGTCACCAGGTTGTTGGGGCACGATGCTGAGCACTCCTTTTCTGGCGTAGTTTCTTCAGAACCTGGGAGTCCCGCACAGGAGTGGCACATAGACTCGCCGCATGTTTCGGCAGAACATCTAACGGCCCATGCGATCAATGTTTTTGTCGCTCTTGAAGACATCTCAATGGCGATGGGGCCTACTGAATTTGCGGTGGGCTCGCAATGGCACACTAATCACCTCAGTAACACCGCGCTTGTCGTTGACAATTTACTTTACCAAAGTAGCGGAATATCCCCCGACATACTGGATACAACAAAAGGCAAGCTTGAGTGTCACAAATCAGCATTCAGCGCTGGCGACAGCTTGATCTTTGATGACCGCATGCTGCATAGAGGGCTTGCCAATGCATCCGATAAAACCCGCCATGTCGTTTATTTTTCTTATCGAATAAAAGGTTATCGAGAGAACACGCACTTTGAAGCTGGGCGCTCCTTATTTGATAGCTAAGAATACTGCAGTTCACCGAAAGATAATTGTACTAAACAACAACCAGAATCGACCCAACATCAAACGTCGCCGCAGTATATATCTTTCCGATTACCCTATGGGTATCGGCGTCGTAATGCTGTTGCCGGTGCTTATTCGGGCGCTTCGTTTTTCGGTTTGTCACGCTGATCCTTTACTTCGCTTGGCTTGAAAACGGTCTGATGTGGCAAAAAGCCTTCACCACCTTCCCGACCCTTGCGACGAACATACTGGCTGTTCCAAACACCCTCACCCGTCGGCATCTCTCCTGTCTGTAGCCATTCCTGGACATCGCTTTGTTGTTTGACCACGTTGTCCTGACGTTTCTGTCCCCAGCTGTTCACCTCCGCAAGAAACCCGGGATCATCGGCTAAATCACAAATTTCTATCGACGTCTCTTCCAGCATCGCTATGGGGTAAGGCAAAACTCGGCAGATGGGTTCGCCGGCGTTGAAGCTCACTGACTTGTTCTTCGCCGTCATTCGCCAATTCATTGTAAACGGGAATGGCAACCAGTCAGTTCGGACAAAAGCATCGAGGGGTACCGCGTCGTTGTGTTCATGATTGGCTGGCCCCGTCACAACTAATCCGAGATCCGGTGACGTACGAAACAAAAACGGAACGTACCAGGTGACCATGCCGCAACCAAAATGAGAAGCAGGACCGAATCTGTGTCGTTCTGACTCGACCAGAAGGTTGGTATTAAAATCCCCTCCGTCCCACTTGACCTTCGCATCAACCGGATTCAATAATTCCCAGCCCATACTATTTGCCGACAATAATGGAATGCAACGGTAGATGTATTTTTGGGGGACCGCATCCATCCAGTTTCTGCTCGGCTTACAGGGTCTGATCCATTTTTCAACATCCTCGGTAACACCGGGGACGATACAGGCACGGAGCGTGTTTGGGGGGAGTGTCGTTTTTTCTGAGGTCACGTCTAGGCTACCGATTCGCAAGTAGTGCACGCAGTTTACCGAGAATAGTCATTTTAAACCACATTTCAACAGGATTTTAGCAGTGTCCTTCATTGAGGACTTTGGCCTAGCAAATTGGAATACCGCCTCTGGATGCGATGGAGCCGAACCCGGTAAGGCGATGACTTTACTAGCCTCCACTATTTTAGGGAAAGCTCTTCGCGGCGACTAAAAGGCGACTAAAAGGTGACAGTCAGCATATTAGTACAGATATTAAGGGGCGGATGTAGGAAATCAACCTGGTTTTCCGAAAGCATTGGATGGAACATGAGTGACATGGGTTTCTGACATGGGTTTCTGACATGGGTTTTCTGTTTCAGGTTTGACCTCAGGCCTTTAGGCTTTTTTTTGCAATAGCCGAGGAATAAGATTTAAGGTTGTTTCTTTGCTAAATAGTAATTCTGAGCGTAATGACCGAAGACAATCTGTTCAAAAAACGCAACATCAAATCTGTGCTTGTTTCTACCTTGTTAGCAGTACCAATTAATTCGCTTGAGGCTTCGCCATTTGCGTATGGGGACACTGCAGAAGTCACAGAATTTTGGGAGCAAAACCAGATTGCCGCATTTATCACGACAGATCCTGAAGCTTTTGCAGCTTTTCCAGAAGCAATTTTAGTTGGGAGGATGCGGTACTGTTAGCAGAGCATTGGGGGTCAAGCGAAACGAGTCTTGCCAAACTGAAAGCAGGCAGACGTATCGTCAAGGGTTATCGCGCTGAAGTCCAATAATTGTTAGGGACCCTAAGAGCCGAAAATCGAACCCAAACTAGCAATCAAGATAACCAACAATACTTCGATGCTTTTTTCGCCCGAGGTTATGACTGGAATGATGCTGTTGCGATATCAGCATATTTTGGAATAGCTGATCCGGTAGAAGCGAAGTTGAAAGCAGGCAATCAATTGGTAGCCGGGCACCACAACTGGGTTGACAGGGTATTGGAACTTAAGCGCGCAGAAGACACCCAACAAAACAATCAAGCAAATAATCAAAAAGCCTATGACGCATTCTTTCGCCAAGGCTACGGTTATAATGAAGCCGAGAAAATAGCTATTGCCTGGGGCTTAAAAGATGTTGGTGAAGCAAAACTCAAGGCAGGAAGGCACATTCTTGATTATGGCGTCGCGGATATCGCCAACATTTTAGCCAACGCAACAGCGGCGCAATACGATGCAGCCAATATTTCAGACGACGCTGCATGGGATGCTTATGCCAACAGCGGCTACGATAGGGACGATGCCTCAAGGCTAGAAAACGCCTGGGGCCTGAGTAGTACAAACAATGCCAAACTAAAAATTGGCGGTCTAATATTAACCCGACAGGAGCATAGTTTGCCAGGCAATGTAGCGCCATAGACCGATAGAACATGTGACAAACGAACATTGGAAAACAGGGATTGAACTTGAGTTAATGTCGCCTGTTGGCAGCAGCCGTCGCCATCTAGCACAAGCGCTGGCTGAAGAATATACTGGACATGTTGTCGAGTTCTTTCATCCCGAAGCAGAGCACGGTATTTCGACCCATAACCCTGTGTTTCAAAACCTCACTCAGGGGTTTCGAGTGATTGATAGCTATGGCTTTCCAGTGGCGGACCTGGTTGATGATCTTACTTTGCAACAAGACCTCAACAAAAAAAACCACCTATTCCTGATTGGTATAGAATTATTAGTAACGATGCTCGGCTCTTAAGCCTAGTCCAAGCGCAGTGTGATGCAGCAGATAGAGGCAAGGCGCTGATGCTTCCGGTTGCCCGGATCTTCGGAACTGAACATGAAAACAAACAGGGGATGATACGTATCTCTGACAAAGCTGGTTCACCTATTGCGATGCTGGCCCCATTATCAGGGGAGCGTGAGCGGCCATTTGAAATCGTCTTAGCCCCAATACAGTGCGATCTTGATGATAAGCTAACAGTAATTCTGACGCAGGCGAATGCATTAGGTTTTACCCTGGCATCGGAAGCAGCAACACATTTTCACTTTGACGCATCACGACTTCTAAGCGGTAGAGTAATTGCTAGGCTGATCGGGTTTTTCCACCACTACTCTTCTCAACTAAGAATACGCTTTAATACAAACCCGCTGAATAGACGCCTTGGCGCAATGCCAAAAACCTTAGTTGAACTGTCATCTAATGAGCAATTTATTGACGCTGACTGGAATTTCGCGCACCAAATGCTAAAAAATTGTAAGCAGAGTAAATTTCAAGAAATTAGCTTTCTCAATATCGCGAAAAAAAATTAGAAAAACATACGCTCGAGGTAAGAATGATCGGCCCGAGTATGGACGTTGAATGGCTGGTGACTCAGTTTTTTTATGTAGAGAAGGTGTTGGAGTGGGCGATAGGAAACGAGACAATGCCATTAGAAGCGAATGACCTGTAGTCCTTCAAAGCTAAAGATCAACGGTGTATCGTTATTGCTCAACACAATAAAGCGCGTAATCATTGCTGCAATTATTCTGGCCACAACTGCTCCAGGCATAAGAACTGGATGAGGAACAACCATGGAACCCCTCGGGGCAGGTGCTTTGAGAGGATGAGACAGGGTAATCATAGCTGGAGCTAATAAACGTTAATTGGTGAACCCGTCTAGGTTGATCATTTCAGAATAGGCCGTGTTTGATTGCAGCACATAGACATCGTTGGCACGAAGCCATAGTCTAGCTGCTGTCTCCATTAAACTCGTAGCTTTCCTTAATGATCTATTATCATTGCCGTATAGCGCTAACCATCCCAGTGCAACTAAGGACCCCTCTGCCAAGACGAATTCGTTGTAACCAGCACCATACTCCATTGTCAAGGTCACTCTTTCTTCTACGATATTAATGTAATCGGAAGCTAGAACAACTGGTGTTTGCAAATCGGTTCAGGTTTAGCATCTCAAAATAAGCTTCACTCGTGCGAGATGTCATGATTTCACTCATGTCAGTGCCATTGTAACGATCGAAAAAAATCTGATTGAGTTCTTGCGCGAGTTGGAAAGAATTATCGTCTGAGCCGTAAAGAGTTAGCCAGCCTAAACCTGTCAGGCTTGCTTCAGCCAATTTAACCACAGGCATGGAAGCTCTTGGTCGCAGAGCCGAATTGACACGCTCTCGATTGATGTCCAAATATTCATTCTCTTGCGCAGAAGTTTGAGTCGAGATGAAATTCAATACAATAAGAAAGAATATTGACAAACCCCGCAGCATTTTGTCCACGTTGATAAACGAGACGGCTGTAAATAGTTCAAGTAAGTTGTGATATTTCATTCATGCATCCCAGTCTCGACATTTACTCTAGATCACCGAGGCTAAGAGGGTAATATCAAATCTTGTGCTAAATAAAATAGCAGGGACCCAGAACAGGAATTAGCGTAGGCCAATAGCTAATCACAGAATTAAACTAGGAATAAAACCAATGATACAGAAATTATTTTTTAGCCTTACAAGCTTGTTGGTTTTTTACACTTGCTTAGTCGCAAATGATACGCAAGCTCAAGAGGTCTATGACTCTCAGGCTCGCCTTAGTTATTGGTTACCTAATGACTGGAGAAGGGAAGGCGAAAATGATGCTTTCACGGTTACAGAGCCTAATGGAGAAGAGTTGTAATTTTTCTAGTGACCGAAGATGCGGGGATTGAAGCATCGTTAGTCAGGTTAGATGCAGAACTTGTAAAGATCATGAGCAATATGTCTCAAGTTAACAAGCCTGAGGAAACGAGCATTGACAACCTCCGCGCTATCGTTCTGGACGGTACTGGTAGGGTTGACGGAGAGTTAGTTAAATATGGCGTTGCGATAATCGAAACACCCAGCAATCAGTTGCTTTTAGCGATCTGTATTGTGCAGTTCGCAATATCATTGCGACTTGACCCAGTGGTTACCAAGATCATTGAAAGTATTACGCCGACGTCTAGGGGAAATAGACAAAGGATCGCCAATCAATCGTGGCGCAATTTTTTTCAAAATCATCTTCGCCCTGAAATGTTCATTCGGAGGCGTTTGGCTCCCGAGATCCTTGTTTTGGTTTTAACCGACAACGCTCTCCGCAGTATTTGACGTTAGCCCAATCACGTATCCACTTTTTTCGCCAAGAGAATACCCGACCACAGGCCTGACAAGTTTTCTCTGGCAGGTTAGGTTTACGGTGCGTCAACTTTTTCTCGCCTCTAGTGGCCAAACAGAGTAGTCAAAATTGCCAAGCAGTCCGACCAAGAGTTTTAGGGCCCATCGATGTCAAGTCGACCCAATCATGACTACGCAGCCCAGCGCCGGCAAGATACCGGCATAGTTAAGCGTCACAATTAGTCGCCGAATTTTCACCTCTAGGGCCGGCCCGCAAGACACGGTATAATTTGTTGATTAGGAATAGCGTTTTGACCTGGAAAAACGGGTCAGCCGCTTGATTGATTATTAACGTTTTTTGCATGCAGAATGATACGGTTTATGCTCAGGTGTGGATCAATAATTTACTCTGACCCCATAATTGCTCTGACCTCATAATTGGACACCAAAATGAAGCAAGATGTAACCTCGGTAGATCCTTATCTTTGGCTTGAAGAAGTCGAGGGCGATGCAGCACTTGAATGGGTACAGCAGCAGAATGAACGCTCGCTTGCCAGTATCCGTAAGCACCCTGCTTACGTTGGCAATCTTGCTGCCACGATGGATCTGGCAACCTCCACTGAACGCATCCCCTACGGTTCTATCCGCAATGGCATGGTGTACAACTTCTGGCAAGACGAAACCAATGTCCGCGGTCTTTGGCGACGCTCATCAATTGCGAGTTATGAAGGCAGCGACCCAGTATGGGAGACGGTACTAGATTTTGATGAACTCGCTGAGAGCGAAGGCAAAAATTGGGTTTTCAAGGGTAGTCATTGTCTCAATCGAAAAGGCACTCGAGTGACTCGTTGTCTGGTCTCATTATCTGATGGTGGTAAAGATGCCGTCGTGAATCGCGAGTTTGATCTAGGTAAGAAGCAGTTCGTCGAGGGCGGCTTCATCACTCTAGAAGCAAAGCAAAGTGTTACCTGGGTCGACATGGACACACTGCTGATTGCCACCGATTGGGGTAACGACGGCGCTACCTTGACGAGCTCTGGGTATGCGTCGAGTGTGCGGCGATGGACGCGTGGCAGCGCGCTAACTGACGCGCAAGAACTCTATAAAGGCGGACTTGACGATGTAGGCACCTTCCCTTGGTCAACCGAACTGGAATCCGGCGAGGTTATTTATGGAGCAGTGCAGGCTGAAACGTTTTACACATCAACCTATTGGCGCCTGGGCGATGGCGACGCGTTACACTTTCCCATTCCATTAAAGGCGAGCTTGGGCGAGGTTTTTCAAGACTATCAACTCGTTACGCTGCAACAGGACTGGTCTATTGAAGCACAAGATCAAGCCTTCAAGAGCGGGGATCTGGTTGCATTCAACATAAGATCTTTTCTTGACTCAAGGCATCTCCCAGCAGTTGAACTGGTGTTCCGGGCCAATAGTCGTCAGGCTGTCAACGGCGTCTCTGTCGCTGGTGATGCTGCCTTACTATCGATAAATGACAATGTTGTCAGTAAACTACTCCGGCTTAAACGCGGAGACAACGGCTGGGAAACGATCGCAATAGACTTGCCAGGTACTGGTCAAGCGAGAGTCATTTTTGCTGACCAGCATGTCGATACCGCGTTTATTAACTACGAGGGCTTCCTGACACCCGACTCACTACTGAAATTCGACAGCATGACGAATGCGGTAACGCCATTAAAGTCGTTACCGCCCAAGTTCAATGCCGATGGACTGGTGGTAGACCAGAAACATACAACCTCGAAAGATGGTACCCAGATTCCTTTCTTTGTCATACACCACAAAGACGTCACGCTTGATAGTTCAACGCCAACACTGCTTTATGGATATGGTGGATTTAAAGTGTCGATGAATCCAAGTTATTCAGGGGGGATTGGACGTCTGTGGCTGGAGAAAGGCGGCGTTTATGTATTGGCAAACATCCGTGGCGGTGGTGAATTTGGGCCGAAATGGCATCAGGCAGGACTTAAAGATAACCGCCAAAAAATCTTTGATGATTTTATAGCAGTCGGCGAAAAATTGGTCTCGATGAAGGTCACGTCGCCGCAACACCTTGGCATCATGGGCGGTTCTAACGGCGGTCTGCTGATGGGCGTGATGTTGAACCAACGGCCAGACTTATGGAACGCAGTGATCATTCAGGTGCCTCTGCTCGATATGTTGCGTTATCACAAGCTACTCGCCGGTGCCTCGTGGGTGGACGAGTATGGTGATCCTGAAATAGCGGAAGAGCGGGTTTTCTTGCGGGCTATGTCGCCCTACCAGAATTTTGATGCCGCGAAAAACTATCCTACCCCGTTCTTTGTCACCTCCACTAAAGACGATCGGGTTCACCCCGGCCATGCACGCAAAATGGCTAAATTGTTCGAAGCTAACGGCAAACCTTTTCTGTACTACGAGAACACCGATGGCGGACATTCCGCCGCTGCAAACCAGCAGGAGAGCGCGAAACGTACCGCACTGGAATTCACCTACCTGGCAGAGCAGTTAAAATTGGAAAACCGCTCGCACGATTAGCTGCCGAGCGCTTCCAAGTATTGGGGTTAAAGGGCGATACCGTTGAGATCGACTTCCGCGTCGCGTTTATCGCGACGTCGAGTTGAGACGAAACGGTGTTGGGTCCGCCACCCATCCTCGGTTTTAACGATCTTGTCGTAATAGCTGGCAGTTGAAGTTCGTCCTTTGCCAGTGAGCGCGACGATGCGAAAGCGCATGGTGACGCCGTCTTCATCGGAATCTGCGTAGATGTTGGTCATCATGTGGGAACGTGGGTGGGCAGCTTCTGACTCCATGAATGATTTAATGTCGTCGATCCCATCACAGATACGAGAACCAACCCCAGTAAGGTCAAACACTGCGTCCTGCGTGAACACTGCGTCAAGTCCTGGCCAGTTTCGGTCGTCGATCGAATCGCCGTAGCGACCGGGAAGTTCGTGGATCTCGACTCGATCGGCCGTCGTGAGTACGTATGGCGCGTCAGTCATTTGTTTGCTCCGAAGTTATGAAAGATGCGGAAGATTGTGTCACACCCATGCCAAAACTGATATCAGGCCGACCAGGTTAGTTCAGTAAGCCTAGTAAAGTCGGAATACCCTGGCTACCCGGGAACCGGCAAAGGAAGGCGGAATACCCCGCAGGCGGAATACCCGGCAGCCATGTTCCATCTATCTCGC
This sequence comes from Candidatus Azotimanducaceae bacterium, assembly GCA_047629195.1. Taxonomy (GTDB): domain Bacteria; phylum Pseudomonadota; class Gammaproteobacteria; order Pseudomonadales; family Azotimanducaceae; genus UBA4582. Next base: position 4,153 of record JBLHWY010000066.1, on the reverse strand, counting down.
ACAAATCTTTGAGCTTAAGTCTCACATTGAGACGCTGAAGAAGGGAATATGTGTGTCTTACTCTATGTTCAACGATGGTGGAATGGAGCGTGGGAACGTGGGTGGTACGGTTTTGTACTTGAACTTAAGGGCGGTATAGACAGTTTTGTCTCTAACAGGCCTATCGCTCACAGTTAAAATACAGAGTAAGGTGGGTTTAACTAACCAAAAACGAGAATGCCAATGAAGCGACGTAATCTGGTAATAGGTGGAGCAGCACTACCGTTTGTACCATTTGGTCTTATGTCCTGTTCCGATTCTAGTCCGACGCTGAACCGATACTTGCAAGCTAACTTTGGTCCGGTAGATATGGAATCTACCGTTACAGATTTGCAGGTCACAGGCTCCATTCCTAAAGAGCTGATCGGCCGCTTCTTGCGCAACGGTCCAAATCCCTCGGCCGATCCTGATAATGGTGCTTATCATTGGTTTACCGGTCGAGGCATGGTCCATGGTTTACGTTTGAATGAAGGCAAGGCGGAGTGGTATCGCAATCGCTATGTCGGTGGTAGCGGCGCAAACACCAATGTCATTGGCCACGCAGGAAGGACCATGGCAATTGTTGAATCTGGCGCCATGCCTCAGGACATGAGCTATACACTGGACTCAATTGGGGAAAATTCTTCCATAGGTACGGGCTACACTGCGCATCCAAAACTAGATCCTGATACTGGAGAACTGCACGCAATGTGCTACGACTGGGCGAATTTGCAGGATCATATCCGCTATGTCGTGGTGGATGCAGACGGCGAGTTGTCTGACGAACTGGATATACCTATGCAGGGAATGTCGATGATTCACGACATGAGCCTCACCCAGAATTACGCTATAATTTATGACCTACCGGTGACCTTGAGCTTTATGGCGCTGGGTACTGGTGCAAGTTTCCCATTTCGCTGGGACAACGACCATGAGCCTAGAGTCGGCCTGCTGCCGCGCAATGGTGAAGCCAAAGATATTATCTGGAGTCCTGTTAAACCGAACTATTCCTACCATCCAATGAATGCTTATGAAGACGAAAACGGTCACGTTGTCATTGATATTATTCGTTATGAACGCATGTTCGACAAGGATATATTGGGTCCGTTTGGTGACAACTTGCCGCGCCTGGACCGCTGGACAATTAATCCAAAGACTAGAACAGTCAGCGAACAAATAGTGGATGCCCGAGGGCAGGAATTCCCGCGCTGTCATCCAGACCTGAATGGTAAACCTTACCAATATGGTTACACAGTCGCAGTGCAAGACTACAACTTCCCGTCGATCTATAAACACGACATGCGTTCCGGCACCTCCACCCAATTTGATGTAGGCGCTGGACGCCAAAGCGCAGAACCAATCTTTATACCAAAGGAAGGAGCATTGGCTGAAGACGAAGGGTACTTGATGACTTATGTCTATGACGGCAATACAAATACGAGTGACCTACTCATACTCGATGCCCAGGATATGTCGCGACCTGCACTTGCGAAGGTGCACTTGCCGGTGAGAGTACCGTATGGCTTCCACGGTAATTGGGTGGCGGATTCGGTCGCGGGATCAGGACAATAAAACCTGCCAGCCACGTTCCATCCATTTCGCACGCATCTTAGGGCTTAAGTGTCACATTGAGACGCTGAACACCTTGGCATGCCAAACTAGACTAATGTACGGGTCAGGCAGATGATCAATAATTGCGAGGTCACTGCCCCAAAACTTCAAGGTATCCCATTGGGGCTGTCGAGTGCTAATCTTCAAGTTCTGTTATGACCCGTTGTTATCAATGCAAAATCTGTCTCTGGTTACACATTACAACCTCCTGCTGAAATCGCTCATTCTCGTTGGCTTGGTGGTGTTTAGCTTTTTTATTATTGCTGAACGAGGCTGGCTAAGTACAGCGCTGAGCAGCGACCGAAGCTACATTTCCTATGTCATTCTGCTGTTGTATGGCGTGCTCAGCCTACACTGGCTGGTATTGGTGAAACAGCTCTCTACAGACACAAGAGTGATCGATGACCTGAGCACTCGTATCAGTGACCTCGCCTACGGGGATATGAGACTGGACGCAGGTCGCGTCTGTATTCAAGACCAACCAGTTGAACCAGGTATCTGTGCAGACTATCTCCAAGAGCTCATTCAGAAGTCAAAACGGCATATAGATGGTGAACTTGACCACAAGCTGCTGTTAGAAGTTTTAGCTGAACGCCTGATGACACGCTATACCTTTGGCCACTGGGCCGCAGACATGCTTTTGAAGCTTGGCCTGTTGGGAACCATCCTAGGGTTTATCATGATGTTGAGCCCGGTAGGTGAACTAACGGACTTCGACCCGAATGTACTTCAACAACTACTGGGGCAGATGAGTGGCGGCATGGCCGTGGCGCTCTACACCACGATGGCAGGCCTAGTGACCAGCACGCTAATGGGTCTGCAATACGAGATGCTCGACACCGCCGCGTCGAGGCTCGTTGACAAGGTCGCGATTGCTGTTGATGTTTATATCCTGCCGACCTTAAACCGCCCCTCAACCTAGATGATGCGCAGAAGGTTCTCTCGCCAAACACAGGACAAAAATGCATTTACAGATCTACTGTTCAATACCCTGCTGGGTTTTGCCTTTATGTTCCTGATCGCTTTCATCCTAATTGCCGAGCCTAACAAGGAAGGTAATGTCACGGTCAAGGCAGAGTTTCTAATTACCGTAAACTGGTCTGACGGCCACCCCGACGACATAGACGTACTGGTAGAAGACCCCAATGGCAAAGTATTGTGGTTCGACAACAAGGACACCGGCACCATGCACCTAGACAGGGATGACCGAGGCGCGGTGCAAGACCAGATGATAATCAATGGCAAAATGATAACCAACCCCATCAATCAGGAATCTGTATCTGTGCGGTCCTGGATTCCCGGCGAGTATGTGGTCAACATTCTCCACTACAAGGCCAATTACAAGGAAGCTGTGCCGGTAAGCGTCAAAGTCGAGAAGCTGAATCCGGTCGTATCCCTGGTTTATTACGGCGTCCACCCATTGAACCGCGCAGGAATGGAGGTGACGGCAACCCGTTTTGTCCTAGATGGCAGCGGTGCAGTGTCAAGTACAAGTGGTCTGCAGAAACCCCTGCTAACCAAAATCGCACCCGGAAAAGGCCTATGATTTCCGTTCAGGTCTTGGCCATCGCCTACGCGGTTATCGGTGCCTTGTTACTGTACCTGCTGGCGGCAACCCAACGCAGCGTCAGCTTCAAGATTCTCACTGTGGTGTTGGTATCTGGGTTGTACGCGGGCACTTATCTAGGCCTGAGAGATTTGCAAGGCTGGCCCGTGACAGAAGAATTGCCACAGCGGTTTCGACTGCATTGGGCCATGATCAATGAAGCGGATAAAGCGCAAAAAAACCCTGGGACTATTTACTTATGGATCCAGCCCAGCGCCCCAAACGGGAAGTTAATCGAACAACCTCGCGCTTACCATCTGCCTTACGATCTAAAAATGGCTGAGAAAGTTCAGGATGCACTGCGTCAGATAAACGAGGGCCAGACTGTTCAGGGCCAAGTAACTCGCGCGCAACTTTCTAACGAAATGCAGGAGTCAGCGGAACAAAACAACCTCAAGCTCAACCAGGACCCAGCCAATACGGCCGTTCAGGCGCACGAAGCAGGGTTGCAATTTGCCCCCCTCCCACGCGCTGGCTTGCCACCCAAGGGCGCCTGATAAGAACAGTCCGAGATCTATTTTGCCGCGGCCGCCGCCGCTGCAGCTCGGTCTTCTTTGGCGCGATTGATCACGTAGGCCTGAACCTTCTCGACATCACTTTCGTCCATCAGGTCAGCAAAACTGGCCATACCCGTGCCGGCCAAAATACCACCCAATACGATCTCCTTGTACAACCCATGCCGAGTTGCATTAGTCATCCGCAGGTCTGGTACAACTCCGCTAGAGCGAGCCATAAAACCGTGACAAACCGCACAGGTTGAATGGTAGACATTCTCACCACGAGCAATATCTTCTGCGGAAGCATCACTGGCTGGGGGCTCCGGTATACTTCGATCTAGCGCGACAGGCTGAGGTAGCTCAGCCTTACCGTCCAACTTGAAGACCAGCAGCTTACCGAAGTTGCCATAAGTCATAGATG
>JBLHWY010000065.1:0-32785 GCA_047629195.1 Candidatus Azotimanducaceae bacterium | reverse complement strand
GAGATTGATTGAACGAGGGAGCGTACAATAGGTACGTGACTAAGTGAGAGAGATCTTGCAACGAAGAATGCGAGTAAAAGGTGAAGTATACGGGCCTATAACTCAGTTGGTTAGAGTAGCGGACTCATAATCCGTTTGTCCGAGGTTCGAGTCCTCGTGGGCCCACCATTTTTCTTTGAAAATCATCGAGTTATGATTTGGGGCGACGGATTATAGATTTTCATAGTCCGTTAGCCGCGCCTCTGCCCCCCCCCCTCAGAAAAACTTTTCCGGACACCCGACGACTCGACACCGCGTCATGGGGATCGTGATGTGTGGTCAGGCGACGTGTTCGTCGGGAGCGTCGAGTGGGCGCAGGAGCCTTGGTAGTTGCACGTTTTGGCTGAGTCATGGGCGGAATACTGGCAGATTGGGGGGGGTTAAGTTGTCAGGATATTCCTGAGCGTACCGGGGGAGGTGGTAATGCTGCCCATTTATTTGCTTTTTGGTTAATTGCACTTAGGGGGATGCTGCATTGTGAATTGACTGGACTGAAAGACTGATCAATCACTGTAAAAATGGCAGAAGTACCTGCTGCCGCTATATACAGACGCCTCTGTAATGCAGGTCATAGTCACTGCTGTTGCTAGTGATTTGGATTCCCTAGCAGAGCACTCCGACCTGTGAATATCTTAGAAAAAAAGGGGGCGCACGCATAGCGCCCCCTCTGCCTTACCCTCTAGTCTTTCGTAGAGTCCTTTCCGTTCGCATAGCCATCGTTGTAGCTCTGTTGCTCTGCAAGGGAGCGGCCCGAAAGCAACGTACCAGTATAATTATCCTCACCGGTCTTGCCAGCTTTGGCGCCGTCAGTTTGGCCTTCGTTGTGCGCGGCCTCATGATCGTCTTCTGTGAACCAGCCCATAATTTTCTCCTCTAAATGTTAACGTCAGTCATATTGCAGAGATGCGTACTTCACCTCTGATAGGATCACGACCGGCAAAACTTACCTCCGCGCCCCACAGCTCATAAGTTACCAGTCTGCGGCTTGACTTCATCCTGAAAGCGATAGAATATTAATGAAAATATGTCCAGTAAAAAACCCCTATTTCTAGACAAGCCTGCTTTACTTGAACTAGCAACGATCCGCTGGTCGTCGCGTCCTAAAGCTATCGACGGGCTTGTAGGTGATTGGGCTGCTCGCTTTGAGCAAGACCCGAATTTTGCCAGACCTCGGACTCGCTCAGCTATCTATGCTTGGCTGAACAATGGCGCTCCCTCTGAGACAGACGCAGTTTTGGGGCTTGCCGCCATACTTGATACCGACCTGCTGACTATATTCGACTTCGAACGCAACGGATATTTCAATGATTTCAGCAGCCTGCGTGAACAAATCTATTTTTACATCGTCGGTGGAGGAAAATTCCAATCTATCCTCGATCTCATGGCCCCTCGCCGCGTCTGGCCGAACGATGGTCTAGCAAGAAGATTTTATGGGCGCCCATGGATTTTGGAGGAGTTTGAACACCGCGCAGATGGTAAGATTAATGAGTACGCTGACATTCAAATAGACTTCCCAGATTCCACCCGTTTTTCACCTCGCTGTATACACATTGCATACCGACGCGCAAAATCGCGTGACAAGCTTTGGAGATACTACGGTACTGTACAAAAATTCCGAGGTAAGACTCGGCTTTTTTCCGAAAGTGGTGCTTACGTCGAGCAGGTAGAACCGGAACCAACCGATCAAGGCTTCGTATTTAAAACATACTACGGTGCCACTCCCGTCGAATTTCGTGTGGCTTCTCTTCATGAATTTGAGATCAGGCGGAAATTTCCCTCTGATTCAAAAACCAAATTTCTGTTCGAACCTGACCCGCGCCATTAAAAAAGTAAGCGCAAGGGGGATATTGACAAGTTAACTCGCCAACTGTGAAAAAACTAGTCTCTACTTAGTTTATATAGCAACTGTATTTTTCCCAAGACTCAGATTACAAACAGCATCATGAGCTCCCCAAAAACCTCCTGGATGATTTCAGGCGGGAATCTGTGTCGCCGGTACATTTTTGATTGTGCCTTGGGCGGATTGCTGGCAAATTGGGGGTTAACTTGTCAGCACCCTGTGAAATCATCTAAACTGCTTTCAGGCTATTTAGCAATTTCATACTACGATTACAAAAAGGCTTATTGGAAGATCCCGCCTTCATAGTACAAGCTACGAATAATTCCCTGAACAGTGAATTTATTAGAATACTTATCTCGAAAAACGGTATTGACAAGTTAACTCCCTAAATTGAGAAAATCTTGGATTAGACCTTTCTATATCGCCACTGCCTTTTCCCAAGACGCAAAAGCACGCAGTCGGAAATATCGGTAATTCTAAGCTGACACCAAATGCCTGCCCAAGTTAAATAAGTTATAGGCAGCTGCATGTGCGCCCAGAAAACGCTGTGCTTGATGCATTGATTTGAATTTATTCATACGGAAATACGGACCATCTTTTTCCAGGGTCCATTAGTCATGTATAAGACATCAATCCCTAATCATTCGATCTGCAAAAATCTCTTCTGTTTATTAGTGAGACCCCTGTAGTCTATGTTGAACTCATCTGTTAGCAACCTTGTAATAGATTTAGATTTTACCGAGTTCAGTGCATGAGCAAGCTGCTCTTTATTTGAACAGATGCCATATGCGCCATAATAGCCATTTATTCGGTCATCCAATTTCCGCATTAGCCCAGACAGAGAAATTCCATTCTTCAAGCAGTACTCCATGCTACTCATTTCAAGTACTTTATTTTGAATTGAATTTAACTGCTCCTCTGTTACCACTAACGTGTAGTCATTATCTTTAAACTTCAATCCCAATCCTAGAAACTCAACATCTTCTTCTGGGCTTGCTATTACGGTTTTCTTGCCCTCATCAATGGGGTGGATTTGCAATCCTTCACGGGCCAATAATTCCGAACATATAGTGTGAATACGAATGCATTCTTCTTCTGATGATGCGAATGCAATTATGTCATCTGCATATCTAACCATCGGTATATTTAGCTTCTCTATCTCCTTGTCAAATTTGTTCAAATAGATATTTGCCAAGTATGGCGATACGGGCATTCCTTGTCGCAACCCAACGCCAGACCTAATTCCCATTTTCTTAACTCGCTTCTTACTTGATATATTTCGGTGATGAATCTCTGACCTAACAAAAAGTTCTAACAAGGAATGTAAACTCGAAACTCGAATCTTACGCCGAACTTTGTTCAACAGCTTGTTCCGATCCACAGTATCAAAAAACGCTGTTATATCTGCCTTATACACCCACGGAAGCGCGCTGCGAAGTTCAATGGCTCGTTTTGCAGCCTTTGGAACGGATTGGTTCTGGACGAAACCGTAACTAATAGAGTTTTCGAATCCATAACCATTTGAATGCAAGAAATTTAGTACTGCCCGCTGCACTAATCTATCAACTACTGCTGGCACGCATATCACCCTGTCTTTACCATCAGGTTTAGGGATGAAGTAGGGGCTTAGATTTTGAGGTTTGTATGTATTGTTTCGAATATTTCTAGAGAGGTGTTTAATCGACGCGGTTTCGTCAGCCTTGAATTGGTTAATTGATATGCCGTCTAACCCGTACCCATCTCGCTTACTGCGTTTTGAATCCTTGTACATTTCACTCCAGACAAATGAAACGTGCTGCATGCTTGATACGGAAAACAAGGCATTTTGACTCATTCAATTAACCTTGAAGTAACCATTTTATCCTTTTCCGCTGGCACCCTTCAGCTCCCAACCAGCGGACATTTGAACGACTCAGCACTTAGAGGATACGCGATTATCTTTGATAGAAGCGTAAACTCAATTGCCCTATTGCAGTTGCGATCACAATCGCTATCTGTAGGTTGCCAATGTTTCGCCTTCATCGCAACCCGCGAAACTGCTAATTGGGCGTGCGACATAATACCTGCGATTCTAGCTTCCTTATTGCGAATGCGTCTCATTTGCCTCTCGATTCTCACTTCAACCTCTACGTTTAGCTCAATAATTGCTATTCCAGAGCAGTATTGCTCCAAAATTGCCATTGTTAGCAACGAAAGGGCCAGAGCTCGACATATTCGAGTCACAAACCTCCTCGCCGATCCCACAATTTGCCTGAGGCGCGAATAAAAGGCGTTACCGACCCCTCGAGCATTGGGAGCAAGAGGTCGCACATAGCCAGACTCAGCACTTAGAGGATACGCGATTATCTTTGATAGAAGCGTAAACTCAATTGCCCTATTGCAGTTGCGATCACAATCGCTATCTGTAGTCCGCCAATGTTTCGCCTTCATCGCAACCCGCGAAACTGCTAATTGGGCGTGCGACAAGGTACAACACGTATATGATATGGGCGAATTACGTTAATTCAAGCTTTTTCTGAATTTAGTTGTATAAATACAGTATTCCCGAATCAAAACGGTTTTGATAAGTTAACTCACTAAATTAACAAAACCCTCGATAAAATTTTAGTCATATTGCTGCTGCGTTTTCCCAAGACGCAAAGGCGCACAGCCTGAATGTCGATGGTATCTAGCTTACACATAAACCTATCAACAACCCTGCCCAACCTGCTTAATCAAAGCCACATCCTCGGCAGCCAACACAAGCTCATACTTGTTCACCAGAAAATCCCACTTCCTCACATACTCACAATGGTAACTGACATCCGGTGGCATCCACTCACTCGGCCCTTTGGCACTTTTCGATTGATTCTCTCCATCATCCACAGCCAATAGGTTCCCTGGGGCATTGGTATACAGCTTCTTCGCGAAAGGTGACCAAACCGCGCCGGCGTGTCTGTGTGCATAGTTCGATGGAATCACGTGGTCGATGTCCAAATCACTGGCGAGTGTGTAGGTGTTACCCGTATAAGAATCCACCCATTGTAGATATCACTTCTACCAAATGTTAGTAAAGTAAGTTAAAAATTTTAGTTGCTCGCATCATGAAACAATATGTTGCGCTCAATCAAGTTCGGCTACTCATTTAAAGAAGAGTCACTCGTGTACGGCACTTTACCCGAGGGCACAAACTTTGCCGCTTCGTCTAGATGTAGATCCTGATCATCAAAAAAAATGTGAGGCCTAAATGCTCGAAGTACTTTGGCTTTACCCAGCCCGCCTAAGAAAAAAACTTCATCGACATATACGCCCCAGTGCCGAAGTGTTTTTATGACTCGCATTTCTGCAGGCGCATTTCTGGCTGTCACTATCGCAATTCTGACTGGCGAATACTCCACGCTAAATGGAAGCCTTTCTTGAACACGTGAAAGTTTTTTGAGTAGAGATGCATAAGGCCCTTCTTTCATAGGCTCATCTTGTTTCTCATCTTCATTAACGTGAAAAACTCCTATTCCCTCTGCTTTATATACAATCTCACTCGTATCATCGAATAGCACAGCGTCTCCATCGAATGCTATTCTTACTTGTTCTAAATCAATTTCACCCGCATCTGAAGGGGGCTCTTTAACGATAGCCGCAGCACAAGTCTTACCATCGATCACTTTTTGGGCATCAGCAATATTTGTAGTTAAAAACAAATCAACGTCATAGGGCTCTAAATAATCAACCACTGATTCGCCCCCTGTGAATGCATGACGGGAAATTGGCATTCCCCTTTCTCGTATATTTTGAAAAACGCGAATGCCGGTCTCCGGACTATTTCGAGACATCACAACCACCTCTACAAGGGGAGGCTCACCTTCGGGCTGAAAGGAATTAAGATTAAGTAGAGCAGTTACTAACGGCATGCCAGTTCCGTCTTCTAAATGATCACCCTCTCTCTCAAGCATATATTGGCGGTATTGCTGTATTGCCGTATCTTTGTCTTCTGCATATTTCGACTTAAATACAGCATCTGCTTCACTTAAATCAAAAAGCGCAGTTGCTGTTATCCCAACCACCAAAGTATCCGATAAATCTAAGGCCATGAACCCTCCTTAAAGTTTTGTGTAATTTGTAAGCTATCCATTCTCAGTATAAGTTTGGTTATGCTCTTTATGCCCACCACCAAAACCAACTCATACTTGTTCACCAAGAAATCTCGCTTCCTCACGTACTCACAATGGTAACTCGCATCCGGCGGCATCCAATCACTCGGCCCTTTCGCACTCTTCGATTGATTCTCACCGTCGTCCACCGCAAGCAAATTCTCAGGATCATTGGCGAACAGCTTCTTCACGAATGGTGACCACACGGCGCCTCCATGCAAGTGAGCATAGTTCAATGGGATCACGTGATCGATGTCTAGTTCGCTGGCCAGTGTATAGGTGCCACCCGTATATGGATCAAGCCATTGCCCCGTTGAGACTGTGCAACCGGTAGAGCTCGTGAAGGTCACCGGAGCTTCGCTGGACGCGACCAGCAGCTCATGCCTCGTGTTCTGGCAGTCTTTATCAAAGTCCTCCCAATGCTTCCATGTACCCCTGTCGTAGTTCAGAAGGTCCAACTCAACCGCACTGGCCAAAGAGAATGCGCCGTAGTCTTCTGATGCCTGGAGGCCTATCTCGAAGTAGGAACGCACCTCATCAATCTGAGTTTCTAAAACGGGTATCTGAAGCAGCCGTGTTGAAGTGGGCAATGTGGGTAACTGTGCAAAGCTAAAACTGCCGGACAGCAATAACGCGCCTGTAATGGTGACATGGAAACTTCTATTCACAATTGGGACCCCTGAATCATCAGGAAATGACAATAAACTGAGGTCACCCAATCGTCAACTGATCGTCACCGTAATGTAACCCAGTTATCACCCACAGCGGTTTGCGCAAACATTGCCATCTTATATGAATACAAATTCACTATTCATATAGGAATCCCTTCATGGCGAACCTCCAATCAATGATCACCCTCTTATGCTCAACCATTCCGTGCGACCCAGCGGCATCAACCTTCGGTCACCTCACAGTAAACCTTCCCCTGAAGTCTATCTCCGCCTGCCATCGATCAAGTCTCGATTTCTCTCATTCAACTCTCATGTTCACGGTCTCACCTAACCATTTCCTCGGCGCTCTGCTGCGGCTTGAAGACGGCTCACCGTCATTGCTCACTTGGCGATCATTGGCTGAGTACAAAGAAGCCTTCCTCGTGACTGGGCTCCCCAACCCTCTCCCCTGGAAAGCAATCCTCAATCGCTTCAACACAGCTGAGCTCATCAGCGAAGACGCCGAAGTGGACACGCTGGCCATTGAGATCGTGGCCGGTCACAAAGCAGCGAGATCAAGCCGTTGGCAAAGACTACTGAAAGACATCACCTAAACAATCAATCAAAAGGAAATAACTATGACCAAGAAAGCTACAACTGAAAGCACCAAAATGACTTCCATCAGAACGGGCACCTGCAAGACTCTTTCTCAGAAAAGTGAACTGAAATATTCCGTCGGGGTGAATCCATCAAAAGCCGTTTGCATATGCGTCACCAGTAACGACGGCGGCGGATTCTTCTCACCTGAATGGATTGCTTGGAAGGACATTGAAGCTGCGATCAAGGAGGCCGAGCCCGTGACGTCCAGTTGTCTGAAGCCGGCATTCAAGGGCAAGTCGGTGAATTCGTCTGGGTTTCTTTTGGCAGTGTTAGTTGCTGAGGGAATCCTCGAGGCCTTACCCAAGAAGACACGCCACTTCGAAGCCACAGGAAAGTCTTTGGCCTCCTCGAAGTCCTCACCCAGAAAGGCTCCCGCCAAAAAGAAAACCCGCTAGCCCCAACAAAGCAAACACCAACACTTCCAATCACACTCAACATTGAGGATTCACCCATGAACAAGTTTCAACTATTGCTATTACCACTATGCCTGATCAATGCATGCACCGTTCCAGTCACCCCGGAAGAAGCCAAAAGCGCGGTCTTCGCGACAGAGCCCAGTTTTGACGAAGCAATCGCAAGGATCACCGACCACATCAAAGAGATAGCGGTTGACCCTGAATCGGTCCTAGTCGAATGCAACCCAGCTTTGAAGGGATGGGCCAGAAGGGACACAACAGGACGGCCCCAATTCGGCTGGCTTTATTTGTGTGACATAAACGCTCGTAATCGATTCGGCGGATACACCGGAGACAAGCGCTATATCTTCATTATCAACGGAAATTCTTTCTACGTGGTGTCACCTGAATTCCTCCGATACGGGTTTAAAGGAAAAGCCGGTGTTGTGGACTGACTACCCCCTACCGGTTCAAGGGACTTGCTATCCGTAGAGCTCAAAGCGGGTGAATTCATAAGCCCAAGAAATTCAAGACCTTTCGTTCATAAACTACAGTTTTTCGTATAAACCGAACCGATTTACGAGCCAATTTTCACTCACCAGCAACACCCAACTTACATACACTTACGCCAAGCCGGATGACCGCTCCAAGGTTTTCTGGCCGATTCTTTGTGCCTGCAATTTCACAATCTGAAGGAGAAACACCATGTACGACACGTTAGTAGTAACCGCATTAGAAAATGCCTTCCTCAACGACGGCGACCTATCTCTTGAATTGGAAGATCAATTAAGACGCACTTCCATGTTAGATATAGACGCCCCGCTTGACCTTTCCTCCCTGTACCGCACCTCTGACCTAAACAACCTCTTCGTTTAGCAATCCTCTCAACTCAAACAACTAAGGAACAGAATCATGACCAATCCAAAGCTATTGGAGGTGGGCGCTCGCCTGGAGAAAACAGTTCAGGAGTTAGTAGATAAAGGCCTCGCATCGGATGACCTGTACAGCACCTATGAAATGGTCGCGATACAGATCCTTGATTCTGAGTTTGAAGACTTCCCTGAATGTGAACTAGAGCGATACCTCGTGGATTACCTGAGCAAGCACCAATAGTGACATCAACTTGGCCCTGGACAATTGTCTGGGGTTTTCTTTTTATGGAGAAATCAAATGACCGAAGATATAAAACGCGTACTTGTTGAAACAACCGAGAGGTCTTCCTTCACCGAGGAACTGTTTGGCCCTGCCTTCCCTCTTAAAATAGAGCCCTTCATCTTTCACATCACCAATACCCAAGCACAGAACTATAATGGTGGTTACTGGGACTTCTATAAACTTTCCAATGGCGGTTTCTATATGGCACTGGATGCTGAGGGATTTTGCGGGGGAGCACTCTAAGGCAAGGGCTATATTTGGGGCTATTGACTGAGGTTGCCCCGGAGGCGAAATCCGACGCCATTGACACCCAACCGTCGCCCCTGCAGGCCATGTACTACTTGGCCGGCGTCGAGTGCGTCGGGTTCGTCGGGTTCGTCGAGTGTATGCAGAAGCTTTTCTGTAGCTGCTGTTTCCTTGGGCACACCCCGGCTGCTCCGCCCCTGAAAAACTTGCAACAGCACCCGACGCACTTGACGCACCCGACGCAGCCCACGAATCATAAGGGGTTGCGGCCGGCGTCATGTGGCGTCGATTCGGGGATTCGACGCACCCGACGAACCCGACGCAGCGGCAGCCGTGCCGGGCCCTTGACTCGCATGGCCTCCGTCGGGTTCGTCGGGTTCGTCGGGTGCATGGGCTTATTAACAGCCGCCTCTTCCAAAAGCGTCTATTCGCGGATGAAACTGGCCAAAGTTTGATTTAGACTTTGGTACTCGCTTTCAAGAGCAATACTGCTTTCGGCTGAACACCGGTACTGACTGCGCTAATGCCAATAGAAGGGTTAAGGTATGGACGATAACGATATTAAAGATGCTGAACAAAACGAAGAACGCGATAGGATTATAAGGGCTCAGAATGACATTGATATGTATACCGGTTATGACGGCAACGATGCTGAGTTATACAGTATGTTGCAAGAATTAAACGCACCTCTTCATGTGCCCGCTCACATAGCCTTGAGCAGAATTTTCGGTGATACGCCCTTTGTTGAACCGATCTCAGGCGACGAGTTTTCCTTTGATGACGTTAGTTATTTAGAGAATTACCAGATTGATTATCATAACGCCGTAGTAGAGAGGAGAAGCGCCGAAGTCATTCGAGATTTTAAAACCAAATTCGACAAGGCCAAGATATATCTCAAGCACAGATCGAACGTATCAAATGCTTTTTACAAAGAGGTTGGGGAAATAAGGGCCGGACGCTCCAATAAAAATCACATTCTGTTGGCCGCTGACGTTGATGCAAATAAACCTATAGAACAGACCGAGTTGATCACATCCAGTGTGGCTGACTGGGCACTGAAGAATGCTGATGTAGCGATTACTGAATGGGGAGCGGCAAAACCTAAATCAAAAACCTCTCACAGCACTGAGCTTTTGGAAGTACTTTCAGCGGTTATTTCAGAGTTCTGGGAGAACAGAGACTTAAACAAACCACCAATTAAAAAAGAAGCGATCATGGCTTGGATGAAAGCGAAATTTCCAGATCTAGTTGACAAGAAAATATTATCAGAAAAAATGCTTCAATCGATTGATACAATTGCTCGACCAAAACACTAACATTTCTTTCATTCTTGCCTAAGATCACCTCTTCTTCTCGGGGGTCATCCCATTGACCCCCTACCCTAACCCTATTCATTGCATACTGACCCCCATTCCACGCATATAGTCCCTATCGGCCACGAATTTTCGTTGCTGCCTAGAAAGAAACTTAGGCCAATGTTCGTAAAGATGGAGAAGACATATGAGTATGCCCCTAGAGGATTATTCGACAGGCAGACCCTTTGTAGAAAACAAACCCCGCGAAACAGACCTCGCAGCAAAACATCCTCGATCACCCGACGCACCCGACGACTCGACGCGTATCAAAGTTCGCAATGATTCCGAAAGCGTAGAGCATCCTGATGCACTTCGAATAATGGGCTCACAAAAGTTCAGACTCGTCAGATGCAAGTCTACCGGCGACGCCTATGCCTTACTTCAAGATAGCGGCAACTGCAGAGCGTTACTAATAGGAAGCACTGAGTTTCGAAACCTCATACTGGTTGAGCATGCTAGGCATGGAACAATTCTAAAGCCTGCAGAAATTACGGATATAGTTGATCAGCTGTCCGCACATGCATTAGTCGAGGGCCAACAAGTTGAAATTTTCTATCGGGTTGCACCCGTAGAAGATGGTATCGAGCTAGACATTGGTGACGATTCAAATACTCGTATTCTTGTTAAACCTGGAAATGTGGACGTATTGAGTTCAGGATCAAGCTCGTTTTTCAAGAGGACGCAAGTTTGCTCGTCGTTGCCATTACCCGCCGAAAAGGGCGACATAGGTCTTTTCAGAAAATGGCTAAACTTAAGTGATAGCGACGCTGTACTCCTAACGGCATACATCACTTACACAATCGCCCACCCTAAAGTGTCTTCGTCAAAATTTCCGATTTTGGTCATCCTAGGTGACCAAGGCACTGGCAAGTCATTTTTGGTTTCCAACTGCATTTTGCGTCTCATCGACCCGACGAAACTTGGACTGCAGGTGTTTCCAGGTAATTCGAAAGACTTATCGATTGCATTGAACAACACCCATGTCGCCGCGTTCGATAATATGCGCAACTTCAACGCCAAAATGTCAGATTTTCTATGCGTCGCGAGCACAGGCGGAAATACTTCTGAACGAAAACTTTACACAAATAACGAACTATCACTTCAGCCTTTGCATGGCGCAGTCATAATGAACGGCATCCACAGTATTGTGAATCATTCCGATTTGGCGCAGCGCTCTTTACCCATTAGAACCCTTCCCCTTTCTGAGTCAAACCGGCGCTCAGAAACCGAAATTCTCGAAGAGTTCAATCGCGAGCTACCGATTATATATCGCGGATTCTTGGATCAGATTTCGAAGATATTCCAGCAATTGGACACCGCCGAAGTGACTCACCCAGAGCGCATGATCGACTTCGTGAAGTGGTTGGCAGCAATGGAAAAAGTCGATAACAAGGCGCCCGGCAATTACCAGTCTTTATACAGTGCAGCGTTGCATGAAGCACAATTAGACACCCTATTGACGAATTCACTTGCCAGTGCCGTCCTGCAATTTATGCAACACACGGATCAATGGTCAGGGACACCAACTGAGTTGTTAGAGCTTTTGGAACATCAGGTATCTCAAAGCACACGCTACGACCGCGACTGGCCAAGGTCTCCCATTTCACTTTCTAAACGCCTTAATTCCCTTAAAGCAAGTCTCAATGGTCAAAAAATCGATGTCAATTTTCATAGAGGCAAGGAGCGCAAAATAACGATTACTAACTTGGAGGCATATTGAGATGGTGGTTGAACACAACGGCATTAAAATTTTTGAAATGGAGCTATCAGAAAGCTCTCCGATCTATGAAAAATATGGCAAGACCGACGTCGACGAAGTGCTTAACTCTCTTCGCTTAACACTGCCGCTCGTAATGCCAGATTATCCATATGAAGCCCGCTTTTTATTGTGGCACGCATGGCGCGAACCGGTTTCCCACCATTGCACATTGGGCAACATACTGGGCGAATTAGTCCGCAGAAAACTCCTGCCGCTTAAGGCCGGAGACAAATGCGGAGGAACCACCATACCCTACTTTTTTGCTGAATCTTGAAATTTTCTCGCTCAACCTGAACGGGTTGGGCGGTTTCAATCATCACTTTATTTATAAGGAACAGACCATGCCAGTAGTGCAACTCAAACCCAGTTTCATAAAGACGCTCGCACCGTTGCCAGGAAAAACCAGAACAGAATGGTGCGATAAAAATCAGCCCGGCCTCTACGTCGAAGCCAGAGCCACTTCATCCATAGGGACAGGTACTTATTATCTGCGATATAAAGACAGTGGAGGAACAACCAGACACATGCGTTTGGGCACAACGGACACAGTGTCATTGGTCGAAGCTCGCGCCGAAGCCAAGAGGCAAAAAGCGGAGATTCAACTGGGCGCAGATCCAAGTGCGACTGCTCGAAAGCAAAAGGAGGTGCCTACCCTGCGTGCATTTGTTGAGGACCAGTACCTGCCCTACATAAAGAATCGCAATCGTTCGTGGAAAGATGATGACAACCGACTCAGGCAGAGAATTCTCCCGGCCTTCGGTGATCAAGCCATGAACACCTTAACGCGAAAGCAGTTGTTGGACTTTCATCGCTCTCTGAAAGAAGGAGGATTGGCCGGTGCCACGTGTGATCATCATTTGAAACTGATCAGACGTATATTCAATGTAGCTATCGAATGGAATGTGGTTAAGGACAACCCGGCATCGAAAGCTCAACTGTTTAATGAACCTAACCAGTTACAGCAAATACCGAGTCCAGAGGCACTGACGCGCCTTTTAGGTGTTTTGGCAACGCATGAGCGCAGGACGGTGTGTCAGGTTGCTCTATATCTATTGAGTACCGGTGCGCGATTATCAGAAGCCCTAAATGCAAGCTGGGAAGATATAGATAGTCGTACCTGGAGAATATCAGCAGCTATAAGCAAATCTAAGCGAGTCCGTTCTGTGCCTCTTAATGATTCAGCACTGAGCGTGCTCAATGAAATTCAACCTGACCCCGCATTGCGCCACGGCTACCTGTTTGTGAATCCACGTACTAAGGACAGGCTCAAGACAGTGCACAAGGCATGGTCCTGCATACGAGAAGCAGCTGACTTACCTCACCTAAGGATTCACGATCTGAGGCACATGTATGCGAGCTTCCTTGTGAACTCAGGACACACGCTTTATGAAGTGCAAAATATACTGGGACACTCGACCCCTTTAATCACCCAAAGGTATGCAACCTTGAATACTTCTGCTCTTCTGTCAGCCGCATCTTCCGCCTCGGATCGTATCCTCGCTGCCTCCCCTCGCCCCGCGCCCGCGCTGCAACTCGTGAAAACTTGCAGCTAGCGCCCTCCAAAAACGCGCACTGGGGCTCCTCTGGGGCCCGCCCCCATAAACCCCGCTCGTCCGCACCCCTTCATCAGGGGTGCCGTCGGCTGCCCTCTCGCGGCCGCTGTATTTCGACTTCGCTTAACCCCATAACTTACTAAAGGAGAATCAATGTTCAGATTTCTGCGCCAGCTATTCTTTGTGTTAATGCTTACCTTCTCAACTCTAATCAATGTCCTTTCCATAACCTCAACCGTCTTCAATGCCGCTCTCACCGGCTTGGTCGCCGCCACACTGGGAGTCAAAACGGTCACGGCGAAATTGCACTCACGCAACAAACTGCTCGAATCTCAAAGGTCGATGCAAAAAAGGTCCGTGCGTAAGACGGGCAACCGATTGGCCTCACGCAGCAAACGCATAGCGGCATTCAGTGTGGGCGAGATACCTGCTTCGTTCATCCCATTTGCCGGTATAACTCTGATCGCGGCCGGGACCGCGTGGGAACTCAAGCAGCTCTGCGATGGTCTTAAAGACATGGAAACTTTGTACAGAGACATGGGAATCGAGGAATCATTGGACGATGACTCTTTTCGGGCCGTGTGCCATCCTTCATCATGGTTCAACTTCAGGAGAACTGATCAATGAAATTCATAATCGCACCAACACTCATGGCCGTGCTCACGGCCTTCTCAGGGACTGCCGCCGCGCAGGTGACACCTCACAAAGAGGGCATCAAGCCGGGCACCATCGTGAAGCCCACTAACTCAATCACCGGCAAAGTTGATCATTCCAAACCGTATCTGAAAGCGGACAGTCAAGGTGTTCTGAGGCCGCACAATGCCTACGGTAGAAGGTTGCCCGGAGCGGGTTTGAAAGAGGTGGGCAACAGGATTTATCAAACCAATCCGATCACCGGGAGAGTCGACTACAGCAAGCGGCAACTGAAGATCATCCCGCCGAGCCAATGACGAGACCCGCCCATCGATGCTATTGCGGTGTTGGTGGGTGGGCCACCCTCATTTTTTTTTTGCTTTTGAGGCAGTAATCACTATTTCCGGTAACTGTCTTTACCGGTAATAGGTATTCCGGGATCTAAGGTTAATCATTTTTTCGCTATGTAGCCCTTTAAAGATTCTCCGAATTCCAACCTGTTAAGGCTGGATAACAGGTTGAGCACGCCATAAGGAATTACCGCTTCGGCTAGAAATATAAATATTGCCTGACGAATCTATTGCGATTCCATTTGGTTCCCTTACACTCCCCCCAATCGATAGGACCGCCCCATCTGGGTTTATCTTATAGATACCATCGCTATTGTTGAAATCGCGACGATTGTAGAAGTACACTGAGCCAAATCTATCAATCTCGATTTCTTTATTCCCAGAGCTCCATTGAACTGATCCGGTTGAATTCGAGAGTTTTTGTGTGGAATATGCTAGACGTATTTCTTCTCCGATTGGGGTAATTTTATATAGCGATCGAGAACTTTCAATATATATGTTTCCGAAAACATCGACCTCAATAGTTTCAGCCCTTCTTCCACCCGGAGTATCCAATATTTGGGACACAATACCGTCGGTTTCAATTCTATAGATTTTTTCGCTATTGAGATCACCTATAAGCACAGTATCATCCGCCGCTACAGCAATAGATCCCGGCGTAATTTCGACACCATCTATAACTCTGCCTGATTCGAAAAATACTGTTACAGCGCCATCACGCGTTATCCTAAAAACATGACTATAGGATCTTACGTAAAGATTGCCAATTGAATCAATAGCAATTTCTCTTACTCCGCTAAGGCCGTTTCCCTTGCCATCACCGTTCGCATCAATAATAGTTGAAATGGCGCCATTTGAATCAATCTTAAAGACTGAGTAGTTGCCCGAATCACAAACATAGACATTGCCAAATGAGTCGCTATCCATCGAACAGAACCCCCCAGTAAAAGCATTGCCTTTGCCATCACCTGTACTATCCAATACTTCTCGAACACTACCGTCTAGTGCTATTTTGAATACGTTACGAGACAACCATCCCTTAACGTATACATTACCACTAGAGTCAACAGAAACATCTCCCGGGAGATCTAGTGTATTCCCGAAACCATCACCTGATGACGTAAGAACCCTCTCAAATCTATAAGTGTCCGATGGCCTGGAATTCGCAAAATCAGAATCTGGTTCATCGTCAACAGTTATATCCATACCATAACTTCGAGCGACATACGGGTGCCCGAATCGCTCATATACTCGAATATAATACTGCCCCGCAGCCAGACCGTTTCCTGAAATACTCGCCTGTACATTGCCGTTTACTACAGCCGAGGCAGACGCCCAATTTCTAGGAATTATAGTATCCGAACCGACCACGGTTTTTGATGAATCGAGCAAATCAATATAGATAGTTGGGGAAGCCACACCTGCGGCTGGTAAATCAAATGACATATCAACAGTCAAGTCTCCCGCAGACTCCAAAGTCAACGCATAAATGTCTGTATCACTTGTTCGTATTGAAGCCAAGGTTGAAGTGTTGGGATAGCGAGTTTTAGCATTGTGGAAGAAATCACCAGCGTCATCACCAAGATATGAACCACATGCATTGGATCCAGACTGCTGCAGTAAATTCATAAAATTGTCATTTTCAAGTTCAAACCCTACTTGGTAATCACTCGAAAACACAACACCTGTGTTTTGAATATTACTTGAGCTTGATGACTGCAATAAACTCCCGTTAGAGGACAGCGTTCCAATTTTCGGCATAAATGCATAAATCACTCTGCTCTCGAGTCCCAGGCCCCCAAGCGCTGCTGACTGCAGCAAGTCTGTGTTGTTGCCATTTATATTGGAGTAAAGATTTAGATCTATGGTTTTTGAGTTATTCGAATCCACCGTGTTAGCCGTGTACACGAGAAGAACTGGCGTCACGATACCGGACTCGCTCTCAACGCATGTTAGATCGTATGTGGGAGAAGTTCCTCGATATGCAGCAAGTTTTGCAATCCCTGTTGATGGAAAAGATGTCAGTTTTGCTAGCGGGGCTATTGCTGCTATTCCCTTAGCAGGCGCCGCCAGAAAGCTTAAAACAGCATCAAATGCAAATCCTGTAACAACATCAAGTTTATCGACTATCACTCCATCGCTGTCGACCTCAAAATTTGACAGATCTGCTAATTCGTAAACCAGGAAGTCGCCTGATTCCGACCCATTAGTGAAGGTAGACGTCGAATCTGGATCAAGAGCACCATTGATCCTTTCTTCAGCTAAACTTCTATCTTTCTCGAAACCAAAGTTAAGTGCATCGGCTATTGTAATCCCGCATCCGGCAACGTCTCCAGCAATGCAGGTTCCTAAGTTAAATAGCTTGCCAGCAGTACTTGTTTCTTTGTCATTAACCAAATTATAGACAGTTCTGATCGTCCCCAAACATGTCGATGCTGCAAGTACGCCACCAAGTCCTGTTGGCGCTGTTACAAGTCCCACTGTGCAACCGGCAAGACCTATGATAAGACTAGATCCACCGACAAACTGATTCTCTGTCAAGTACATATAATCGTAGTAGGCTTGTGAGCCGCTTGAAGAAGAAAGAGCTGAGAACGAAGTCAATTGAGAAGAGTTTTTTAATGACAAGCCTCGCAAAGTTGCTAGTTGATATCCATCTACAGGTACTGATTCATACAATTGGCGACTGCCGTCTGTTTCAATGACCGCAATGTCTACTGAATTCAAAGAGTAATCTGAGAAGGCATATACGATTTCATCAATGACAACAGACTCAGGCAGCCCTTCATCTCCAAGCACGACAGTCATCGTGTTATTTGAAGAATCAGAATAAGTAACTCCATCAATTCCAAGTAGCAACCCACCTCCTGACTTCTCACCATGGACCATCAGCTTTTCAGAAGTTGCAGGATTCTCCAGAACAAATGCAGCGCCATCAACACCACCTGTATCAATATTTACAAAATTGTAAGATAGCAACCCGGCATCGAGCAGACTCAATTTCGACGATTCCATCTGAAGCCGGATTTGATATCTGTCTTCCCCTAACCCTCCTCCACCCGCAACACCTGCGTACGGAACAGTCAGCACGCCTGTTTGAGCATCAAAAGTTGCTGCGTTCAGTGGATTCTGGTCGTCAGCCAAACCAAACTCCATAGGAACTAATGAACCACTTGCGTCCAAGCCAAGATCCAACCAATAAAGATTTCCCTCAAATTCAAGAGCAGGTATATGTAAAATAGCAGTATCCGAATCGAACACTGAAATGTCAGGACCAAAATAGGGAACATTGCTTCCGTTTGACTCATTAGAATCAGGAGTAGAGGCTGATTCAAAATCAAGAAGGAGCGTGTACGCACCAGGCCCCTTTGATACATATATGAAGTAGTCTCCAGCTGAAAGTTCTCGAACTATCTGGAAATTTTCACCCTCTCCGGAATCATCATCATTCGTTATAGGAGAAACACTACTTGTAATCAGATTACCTTGTGTATCCGTTGAACCGGTAGTTCGAGCAGTAATTGTGCCATCTAAAGGTAGGGTAAATCTGAAATAGTCACGATCAAAGCCGGACTGTATATAGCCACTAGTTTCGCTGCCTAGTTGAATCACTGTAGGAGTATTTACATTGTCGCCGTGCAAATCTTCTGGCTCAGTGGACGAATCCTCTGCTCCAGTTAGGGCATAAAGTTCTTGAATATCAGAACTTGATAACTGCTTACTGTAAAGCCTTAAGTCATCAAAATGTGCATTTGAACCATTGGCACCTATATCATTAGTTTGTGAATTGATATAAAAATTACTAAATCCAGCATCGGGTATTTCAGTTGTCGGCTTAGTTTCGACTAATTCACCATCAAAATAGAACTTAGCTCCCCCATCACCGAAAACTGTCACTATATGATGCCAATCCGCATCATTAGTGCCAAAATTAAAGAAACTCCATTGCGATTTTGAGTTCTTCAAATATAGATTCCGGATTTCTCCAGTGGTTGTGTCAGCATACTGTTCCCACCGGTCAACATTGTTACCACTACCGGCACCAATAAAAACCCCGGAAAATGGATTCGGCCTCTTGATCCAATAAGCAACAGTTTGAACGTTCTGAAAAATCGATGAAGAGTTGTAACGAGCGTAGCTAGTTATCGTTCCAAGAGTGGAGCTATCTGCATTTCCATTTCGATCGCTCCCAAATGAAAGACCAAAATTGGAAAAATGGGATTGATTGGCAGTTTCATCTAAGAGGTTGTTATCAAACTTCCAGTGAGCCTCAAGACCTGATGATAAATCAGCACCAGAAACTCCTTGAGAGATTGGAAATAGAATCAGTGCGAAGAGGAATGGAAAGGTACTTCGGATTGAACGAAACAAAGCCAGGTTCGAAGAAAACATGTAAACAGTCTCTATTGGAATGAGTTGCCTATATTAGGAAGCAATTATGCCTATTCATTATTCTACAACGATAATACCCGCCAACTACGTAGTGTCAAGTACGCGCCTTAGAAAGAACTCTATGAACTATACCGGCAAGTCATAAGTTTACGACTGCGAAAAGCTGCCATCCAATTTCTCAGCTTTTCAGCTCCCCTGCCCCGGCAAATTTGGAACTCTACAACCCAGTTTCGGTTTTGGTTCGGTGTTCGGTCAACGAAACCCGTTTAGAATCTTCCACTTGCCAAGTTCGGCGAACCAATCCACCCCAATCAAGTTCGGAATAGGCTCGGTTTCGGTCGGCTCGGTGAATACGCCAAAATTAAACTCGTTAGCATTCTTCGACTTACTCGAGACTTTCAGCCTCAGTTCCACTGCCTCATAATCCGTTTGTCCGAGGTTCGAGTCCTCGTGGGCCCACCATTTTCCCTTGAAAATCATCGAGTTATGATTTGGAGCGACGGACTATGCGTTTTTGGAGTCCGTTGGTCCATGCATAGCCCACAGAAAACTTATCCTCGCCACCCGACGACTCGACGCACCCGACGCCAAGTCATGGGGCTCATGATGTATGGGCAGGCGACGGGTCGTCGGAAGCGTCGGGTTTACGTAAGAGTTATTGTGACATACTGCCGAGGCACCTCAGTTTGAATCTATGACAAAGCCAGACGGGACATTGAATGATCTCCCGCAGGAATCGGTGGCATTTGTATGATTTTGGTTCAGTCATGAGCTTAGTACTGGCAGATCGGCTGGTGGCTTGTCAGCACCCTGAAAAGTATTCATGCAGCTTTTCGCTTAGAGCTTAGAGCTTTAAGAGAGTTTTTTCTTTTCACTTTTATTGGGCGCTCGATGGGAGAAAAAGATTTTTCCAAATGTTGCCTGAACCAACGACGACTCTCAATATTGCGGAATTCGTTTAGTAAAAAGCGATAATTACAGCACCCCAATCGCCCCCCACAGCCGCAGGGGCATGGTAATTTATTGGCTTCTCTCTTACGTTTTCCAAGAGCCAGTAATGCGCGTAATACCGATAACTTTCCACTAAGGACGAACATCTCCCCATAATCATCGATCAACCCTTGTTCGCCATGTGCCAACTCACCGAAAGGAAAATTCCCGAACTCTATGCGGTGCGTGATCGCATATAAAAACCGGTCAACAATATTTTCAAAAAATGCGGTGAATGAATGATCACCGAGTAAAAGCGATTTTATTTTGAGTTCCGAGCCCAAACAGAAAGAGCCATCAGAGTATGTGTGGTATTCCTGAGTACGCGGGAAGTATCTTCCTTCATCCAGAACCTTGGGTAGCTTCCTAGGGTAATCACGTGGGCAAACAAGTCTGAGATGATATATTCGATCTATGAGATGGCTACCCGCAAGCTGCGCCTTTAAATGATACTCGCCTACCAGCTCAACCTTATCATTATTGATCTCGACAATCCTGATCCTTGGATGAGACGCAAGAAAGTCTTCTAACCCTAAACCGTCCCAGTGTCGCATCTATTCATCAAACCATGGCTTCGGATCAGAGGCATGAATCTCCTTAGTTGACGTGATAACAGCCGCAGACAGGCCTAAAGCTAGCGCAACAGACGTGGTATCTAAGTGAACGTCTAGGCCTCGATCAGCCGCTTCAATCACCAGCTGACTGTTATCCTTGGTACAAAGCGCTTTAAAGTCTGCCCTAGCCTGATAGAGCCATTTGTCGAAGTTATCCTGCAATTTGTACTCAGCCGATCCTTTGTCATACCACTTATCTGCAAAATCCTCGGCAGGGTTGACAGGATTAGGCACATAAGGAACAACGCCATTTATGTAATCCCCCATGCGAGACAAGACATTGGTTAAGGCCGATGCCAGATCGGATTCTCCGTTGTAGGCTTTTGCTGCTAACGTTGTGATAATTACCGAAATTGGCTTACAGTCTTCTTCAGCCTTAAACATCGTATCGCGGTGACGCTTCAATAGCTGAATAACTTGCTGTAGCGGTGTTTTCCATTGATAGTACGGCAAGCTATCAATGCTAGCCTTGAAGCTCATCTCGCGTTCGGTAATAACTTCCCGAGCAGTCTTCATGCGAGTCTCAAACCAGCGCGCATAACCCTCTGGATTACTGATCCGCCAGTTGTCTGTCGTCATCCTGTATCCAGGATCAGTATTGTCAGTTATTGAGACCGCTAGCTCAGACACATTTTGAGCAAGAGCATCATCAAATCGTGAGTTTTCGACCATCCGCTGCCTTAGGACACCTCTACCGATTTCACTTTCGGGGATACACGGCACAATATCCATGTGAAAACTCAGCCCATCAGCATATTCAAGTCTCCAGCAACGCTTTTTCTCTCCAAGCTCTTCTTTGATAGCACGCGCTTTACGGTAAAGCTCCAGCTCATGACCAACATGACTTTTGAGCTGTTCTTGTGTGATTTGACTCTTACTCAGTCCTTGGCGCAGGTTACACCCCATATCAAGGTCGTATTCCTCATCAGAATCTGGCTTGATAGCTGTGCCCAACCTGAATGACCCTTGTGAGAATACAAGCGGCTCGTATTCGCCGCAGCTTGAATCCGGTCGGTGCAACCACTCCCCAATATCTTTATACCGCTTTTCCGCCTTCTCATAGGCGCCTTCCGGCAGTTCTATTTTTTCAAGAATGCTTTTCAGCAAGTCGTTACTTCGATTAGCCAGCATGTAAATCACCTTTCAGTTCTATAGCTTTAACAAATTCCTGAGTATCAATATTATGGTCATAAATCACCCATGGCATATCGACCTTTGGCATTCTCGCCCGCCCGAACTCAACGGCGCACGAAACCGGCATCACAGGGAAAACATGAAGCGGAGCGGCTTCACCATGCTCGCGCTTAATATCAACTATTAAGCTTCTCAGGCGCGTTCTAAATACAGAAAGTTGCTGCTTAGCCTGCATAAAATCATTGTGTGGATGTTCAAGAGTAATTTCCCAAATAGATATGTCTTCACCAACAATTCTGGTTATACGCTCGGATGAAACGTGGTCACTTAAGGATACGATCAGTACAGGCGATCCGTTGAAGTGATCAGGTTTGCGTATGATGTAATCAAAATCATCCTGACAGTCCTGCCAAAACCAACCCTTAGGCTCTCGATGTAACTGGTAGGTCTCAACATCCGTTTTGTCAGTGAGTAGAGCACCGAGCTGTATCAGTAAGGGCTGTGGGGCAAGCGCAAACAGCGAGAAATGTTTACAGTTATCGTCCTCGATTAGCGACAGTATTTTTCGCTGAAAGGCTTTGAGAAGATGTTGTGACTCTGACTGCCAATATTGCGGTGAGCTGTCTTTGAGCTCGGAATTCATTGAGATCAGCGCTGGTCTTTCAGTTGCCGGATACCGCTGTGGGAACATAGCCTCTACACAAGCATGATATACAATCGGCGACTTCTCGGAGCCTATGTTCGCCCCGTACAATACAACATGAGATTTTTTTTCTGGCGCAATACCTGTAACAATCTCCACGCGCTGTTCGTGCTCTGTTTTCCATTTGATCAGCAAGTCGGCGGAGTAGCGCACGCCATCTTTGTCCTGATCGATTTTTTTATGGCAGTCATAGCACATGAGCATAAGGTTGCTGACGTCATTGAGGGCATCGAGATTATCTTTATACGGCCCTCGCCCCCGTGGTCCCTTTTCAGAAAAGGCATAGATATGAGCTTTCTGTGCAGCGTTTACGGTTTCTTGTGTAACGCTAGAGGTGTAGAGAAGCCTGTTATGCCCATCAAATTGGCACCGCCCAGCCGCGCGCGCCCATAGCTCTCTTTGAGTGCTATCTGGTATATGTCTAGTAACCTCTGAAACCATGATCTACCCCTTACACTTTACCGAGAAGCGGCAATGATCGAGGGGTAATCCCATCAAGCACTAAATGCGAGATATAACCAACCCCAGCACAAAGTGCCAATGCTCTCCAAAATTCTCCTCCGCTATCCTGCGGCTTCCACTCATATGCTTTTTTAATACCATAACCAACGGCCGCAAACACAGCCACGCTATGACAAAATTGACGATGATGAGGATGGATCGCAGGCTCTAATATATCGGGCAGCTTACCGAAAGCTAAGCCCGTCCCAATCGCCAGTACAGGGTTGATAGGTGATTGTTTATCCTGTTCAGATAAAGCGACACCAAGCCCGCACAGGCCGCCAGCTATGCTATGTGTAAAGCCATTTGCCATGTTATTTCTCCTTCCGAACGCCCTTAAACGGCGTTTTATCGATCGTTTTTACATCCATGAATCTTCCGGTGGATGCGTCCCGCTTAACGTAATGCCCAGAGGGTGTTTGTGTTTGAGAACGTCCACGCACTGCTCCGTCACGCTTGCCATCTCCTTTTAGAGGGTTTGTTGCCATAGTTATTAAACTTTAAAATCTGGTAAAATTAAGCTGTTTTATCAGAATTTAATAAAAAAAGCTGTTAAGCCCATAAATCAAGAATAGCCGATTAATTCTGTTAAAGTCAATCTGTTTTAACAGAATTATTTAATAGCCTTGTATACGAACTCTAGGCCGCCAGATTCAGCAACAGCCTTATGGCCTAAGATCAGGCCAGTAGCATATAGCTTTTTTAGCTTGGCGCTGGCATTTTGAGCCGAAACGCCGAACTTCTGAACAACCTTGGAAGTTGTTACTTCACCTTCCTTCATAATGAAGTCGAGCAATTCCTTTGCCCCCTTGCTCAATGGTGAGCCAATAATCGAGTATCCATCATCGGTCTTGAGGATCAGAGGCTGCTCTTTGGCAACAGCCGCATAATGCCAATTATCAAGAAGATCTTTGGTGAAAGATCCCGTTAGATAAAAACCTTTTTCACCTTTACTCAGCTTTGCCAACGAGATTACGCTCTCTCTTGGAAAGGAGGCATCAGTTGCTACAATCTCTGCAATAGAGATTTCATAAATATCGGCAGGGTTTTCATCAACATAATCAGAAAGTAACGAAAGGGTTTCCCTTCCTTGTTTGTTTCCGAAAGGGTGATCATCTTTAGTAAAATCACGAAGGCGCATAGGAATATCTTTCTGGTTTATCTTATTAATTTAACCAGTTTTTCTAGTCTCATGCAAGAAAGAAGTCAAAACAAATATGTGTACCCATGAGTTTTGGAAGGCCTAGCTCATAATCGGCTTTGTGTAGTTTTCCAGCCTTATAAGTTAGCTTGAGTTCAAAATAGCTTTCTCTAACAGAGATAATCGCATCATATGACGCAGCGACATCACCGCTTCGCTTTAACCCCAAGCCGCGCCCCTCATCGCTTGATTGCGATATTCTGCCCTTTTTAAATACCTCACACACGAGCAAAGGGTCAGATTTTGGATCTGAAAAATCGAGTCTTTTTAAAATTTCAGGATATCTCTCTTCAAGAACAGGCTTCAGCGTACCTGTAATACCTAGTCCGCTATCGGAAACTATAGTTTGGATATGAGGCTTTACTCCGGCGAAGCCATTCTTTCCTTTGAATCCTTTATAGCGTTGAAGTGCTATGTACCCTGGTATAGGAGACTCAGAGTGGTCACGAACATTCCCGAACAACTCAGATAAAACTGTAAAGGCTGGTTGGGAATATTCCTCTCCCGCATAATTCACAAAGCTATGCTTCAATCGTTGAGGAATGTCTTCATCCAAATCATCAGGATTTACTTCTCCAAACTCATAAACAGCCTCACTATTGCCTTTAAATAGCTCAGCGCTCGAAAACAATGGCCGGTTGGGTTTCACCACCACATCTTTATGTAGCATCTCAAAGAAACCAATCCTATTAAAATAGCTGAGCGTATCCTGACAGTCGTTAAAATCAATGGATACACACTTTCCTATGTGGGTAGATTGATTGGAATACGCGAGCAGTCGTGCTGCGGCTTCTAAAAATATTTTGCAGCCTTCGGGCACAATAAAATGAATTGATGAGCAGGCAGATTTCAATGGCGATCCGACTTTGCCAACTGATCGATCTAATGCCAAACCATCGATCCAAGTCCCACCCTCAAGCTGAATTGCTAACAAATCGCGCTGAACAATAAACCAACAATGGTTTTCATCCTTAAAGAAAAAACCATCTTGCTTACTCAAGTATGAGTTAACGTCCTTTTTATTCAAGCTCAATTTATTCGCTATTTGCCGCCCTTTTAAACCAGGCGTAGCGCTTAGAACTTGTTCTATTTTTTGCTTCATTGCTAATCGCTTTAATCAGTGATCATTTAATAACCGTTAAAATGCTGCCTGGCGAGAGTGATCTCACACCTATTATATATTCACCATTGGTATTGACAAGTTAACGAGCTAAGCAGAGAAAAACAGATGTAATGCTGCTCTATATTGCCACTGCTTTTTCCTAAGACGCAAAAGCTCGAAGCTGGAAAAATCGATAGCTCTCTACTGACTCCAAAAATCAAAGGTGTCGGAGTAGTTTGGTCGAAAATTGGCGCTAGGAAAAGCCTACCTATACTCAAAGCTTTCTCTGTCACTACCGATCTTAACTTTCAATTGATTTACGACACCTTTGATTTTTTTATCTAGTCCGAAGTAAAGAATTTTATCTCGACATTCATACTCGAAGCCGTTGCCATCCAGCTATCAAGGAATTGATAGGCTTGCAGGGACGTGGGCGCAGGGGCGCCCCCTTCAACGAACTGGTTGATAAAGTGAGTTTTAGAAAATCCATTACCTACAACAACCCAAATTTCTTTCCTTATTGCTGATGACTTTCTCCGCTCGGCGATTTTTCGAAGCACCTCATCAACCTTTTGGCTCCTCAACTGTCCGTCATCATCAACGTTCTCAAACCTTTGCTTTTCAAAGAGTCTGACCCTTTCTTGCAGATATGGATTGCTGTTTACCCTCGGCCAATGACTCCGAAGGTTGGCGAGATTGGGCGGTGCTAAATAAACATTCTGCGACACCACATGTTGGATATTTTTGATCGCCTGGCCGCCTACTTCAGCGATCGACCCTGCAGCCGAGCCAGGGTTTCTCGTCCTGCCACACTTTATGTGCACAAAAACCAGCTTATCTGGAGAAGAGAGAACAAAATCCGAATGTTCGACCCCCATGTCCGTACATAAAATCAAATCTACATCGGGGATATAATTATAAAATGGGCCACAATGGTTAGCAGCAAAATCAGGAATACTTACATGCCTCAGCCGATCTATAAGACTAAAAATGGAACTTCTACTAAATTCATCGCGCGTGACATTATCCTCATCTTTTTCGCTCAGACCTTCGGCACCTAATGCCTCAAGGGACACTACTGACCCTCCGAGTTTAGTTTCAGATATATCTCCTGCTATTTCAGATGGAAGAGTTAGTCTGTAGAAATTTCCCTCAACATAGCTTAAACCGCTTGAATACAACACTTGGATTTTAGTGCTATTTAGGCGCTCGAGCCACGAGTGGCCCAACAGAGGACACATTAGTCCTTCATCGCCCTCGAATTTCAGTCTTTCGTTTTTTTCATCGTAAGTAACAATGAACTGATGCCCCGACTCCAGCAAATCAATACTCCCATTGTATTCGATGTAGCGAAACCCTGGCGCAATAGAGTATTGCTCCGTCTCTGTGTTGATTTCCAGATCTGCGTCAAGATCAGAAAAATCAAACAGGATAGAAATGGGATCGTCGTTTGGAATTTCATATACGGGTTTAGCGAATGAACTTAGGAATCTGCTTTTAATGCTACCTGTGGAGTTCATCACCGTATTAACATCATCAATCCAACTCACTAACTCCGGCAAGGAATAGTTCCGGTCCTTTTGATCTGAGACTCTTCCCGAACCCATACCAAGGTAGTAGCTACTGCGCCTTTCGTCGTATCTATTGACGTTATCCACCTTTAGCGTCGTGAATGTGTATGTGGCATGGGATTGGTTGGTCACCGTGTTTTCTAAGTCATCACCTTTCATCGAAACACCCGAAGGTTTTGAATTGGCATTGGTAATTGCCATAGTATGCGCTTCTTTAGTTCTCGTTCGCTCCTCCCGGCTTGCCATCCTTAGCATCTTGTCCACATCCACCGCAGCGCCAAGAGACAATTCCTTATTGAGACTGTATTTTTGGCTCCTACTGTCATAAATGGCGACTACGTTTTCGAACTCTTTGACTAGAAGAACCTCAAATGAGGGCTGAAAAAAGAGCTCGTCTTTCAAAAGCTTTGAGTTGTTGAAGCTTACTGAAAGCAAAATTTCCGCTCCGCAGCAATTTTCTCGCCGTTCGACTAGGTCTCCCTTTCTAGTGTATTCCCAATTCATTTCGTCCAGCATAACCGGTAACGAGAATCCCTCGCCTTTTTTAACAAAACAAACTGAGGCTAACGGGATATTCAGAGAGCTTTCAGGATTAAATTCCTTCAGGTTAAATTTCTTCTTAAATGAAGAGTCAAAATAACTATAGGAAGGGAACGCCTCCAAATAACTGTCAATCAGTGCCGCCGTTTTTAGTGATCTAAGGAATTTTTTGGCCGACTGTTGATTAGCGAGAGACTGGTCAAATTTGCGATAGTTATTCCATAGCTTTTCATTAGAGTTTGTCGCAATCTCAGCAACTAGAGGTTTATATTCCTGATACAAACGAACCACTCTACCTACCGTCTGAACTAGTTCTCTGCCACTAGAGACCTTATAAGTCAAAATCAATGTTTTAGCGTTAGGAATATCTACCCCTACGTCCAACATACGTTGATGAACGAGCACCTTCCAGCCTTGATCCGCAATTTTTCTAGGTACCGCGGTTTTAAGGTTTTCATCATCTGAGTTTTTAAAAGTCTGATGTAGAGCAAGCGTTTCAAATGATTGGCTTAATAAAGTGTAATACCGCAGAACCTCTGCGGCCGTATTGCACTTAACTATACAGATCGTATCGGGTTGGTCACGAAACCTTTCAGTGACGATGTCGATGACTTCTTGTTCATTTATTACAGAGAAAAGAGGCTCTTCTAGAACCTCATCTTCCACTGCTTCACCAAAAGTGAATATGTAGCTCAGGTCTGCATCAATATCAAATTGAAAAAGGTCGTTCCGATAGGGCGTTGCTGTAATAATGATCTTATGGGCGTCCAAATTACGAGAAAGCTGGCTCCAAACAGGAGAAGGTTCTGAGTGCCCTTCATCTACAATCAGCAAATCTATCTCATTCTTAAGTCTGCCCAATTCGCCGGCTGACATTGACTGTAGCTTCTGAAAGGTGGATACATAAATACCATCTTTAGAAGTGTCATCGATCTTTGCGAAAACATCTTTCAGCACCAAATTGTGCCCGGGTTGTAGTTTTTCGAAAAAATCGTTTCTTATCTCTCTGTACAACTGATCACAGACTGCTCGCCTATCGCACAGTACCAATATCTTTTTCTTTTTCGTGAAATGTGAAACTGCTGCAATAACCCCACTTTTACCTGCACCAGTGGGTAGACTTAATAAACACGAAGTCTTGGTTCTAGGTTCATACAAGTACTTCAAAGCTGTCTTTATTCCAGCTTTCTGGCACTCTCTGAAAGCACTCCAAAGACTGTTTGAGATAGTCACACCAAAACTATTCACTGCACACCCTCTTCTTGGTCATTTTGTAAATGCCTTTCTGTCGTTTACCCCAGCACTGATAGCAGAAGCCGAGAATGTGAATTGAAAGCGTTACTGCAAATCTTTGTAAAAAGGAAACGACTAATCACCGTGGGTACTCGCTATTTCTCCAATTGCATTCATATTTCTGAAGACCATAGAGCGACGCCGGTAGTTTTTACAACAATGGCTGCAATAGAGTTTCCAACCTCCGCCCCTTTGATCGAATGTCATCCCCCCTGAGAGTGTGGATGCTTACATTGCGTAGAGTTGAGTAGTAATTCTGTAGCTCTTCCACTTGCAGTTTAGCGTGGGTGCACCACTTGTATTCGATAGCAATAATAAAGACTTGGTCATTTGAGAAAAGGTTTTTAATGATCTCGCATGAATCATTATTGGGTTCTTTCGTAGGGCAAAACGCAGCCATAAGGTGAGTGAACTGCAAGCCCTTATTTCGGAGCTGCGTTCTGCGACTTGTGATTTTCTTTTCAAAATCTCTTTGTCCAAGGTCATCATTGGATTGAGACTGAACACAGAAGTTATACCCCCCAAAAGGATATAGACTGTCGTTGTAGAACCTCTTCCTACCCTTGAACAACTCTTCTATTGAGTAAGTTTTACCCCAATTCTGAAATCCTGAGATTAGATAAACCTTGCTCATGGTTTCTTCCCGAATAATTGACTGGAAAACGCGTGTCCTACATAGACCCGAGTTTACCCGTCAATTTCAGGATTTCAATAAATATAGTGATTGTATGGTGCGAGTGCGAAACTAAAGCGGCATTTTTGAGGCTTGAGGAGGGTTGCGGATGGTTGAAAGAGACTGAATTCATCAAAAGTGATTATCATCACAACGCGTGAGGAGTAGTAACGAAGAAAAAGAAATCATCATGTAGCTCAACCATATATTACTAAGCTTTTTTAAATTGACCGTACCTGCCAAGGTCTGGATTAAGATTACGAAAAAGCAAATTAGTGGATCCAAAAGGAACTTTGTCTTGGCAATCTACCAACCAAACCCGGCAGGCTTACTGATAGGTGGTCGCATCTACTCTAGCTCCTTTACTAAAGCTCTTCCTGTGTAGATATGCTGAATACCGAGATATTACTCATTTCGTTATATGTAAATAGAATTAACCTGATACCCTTTAGGACTTGTAACTTTAGCAAGCATTAATGACTACTAGACATCAGAAAATCTTACTCTAGCTTTACTCTTTGCTGACTGAACACCAAAGTTATAGCCTTAATACCTAATATTAGATGGCCTGTTTCTGGCAACCCATTCATACTCATATAAGAACACTACATCACTAGGAATTAAAATGGATGAGAAAGAAAAGCTGAAATTCGCGGACACGTTTGTGGGGGTGTACCTTTCCCAAGGTTTTGGCAGCTTACCAAAAAGTGAGATTGATCTGTTAGTCTTTCACTTACTGACCGAATCTGCTGATAACAAAGCTATGTCGAACTACGAACTTTCGACGCACTTTAGAATCACGGAGTCGAAAATTAAATCGCTCAAGCTCAATTCCGCGCTGAAATACCAAGAAATCAATTCAAAGGCGGTTCTAGCAAAAATCATCCTTCGCTTTATTGAAAGTGAGCAATTTGCTGAATTTACAGAAGGCAAGGTAGAGCTTTCTTTAGAGGACCCAATCGAGAAAAGGGAACTGGAGCATTTCCTAAAAGTTCGGGGTCATCACGCCGAGTATGCCTTGAACTCCGAAGTCCTGCGCATTTCACACCTTCGACTTTTCGAACTCATTGTTGACAACCTAGAGAATCCATCGAAAAGTTTCGCTGACATCATGCAGGCCCATGTGGCTGATGAAGAGTTAGCCAAAAAGCTAACTAGAAAGGCTTCCACATTAAGCCAGAGGTTTTCGCTATTACGGAAGGAAGCCTTCAGTGCGAATTCGATGAGGACGTTAATTGAGGCAGGAGCGAGCATTCTTCTCAATAGTTAATAACACTTCAATACATTGTCGCTTACACAGCGGTGATTCAATCCGGGTATTTTATGAAAATTACGCTAGGTCCACTACTAGGTCTTGAGGCAAACCATAGCTACACCGTTTGCTTTCTTTCGAACAAAAAGGTGAGAAAAAGCGCACTGGCAGTCCGTCTCCTAGCTCCGCACAGTGAAGATGCATGGCAGTGTCAATATGTGTCATGCACCTCGCTGCGAGATCATTACTTCTATCGATTTGCCTTCGATGTCCCGAAGCAAGATGCAGCTTCCTGCGTTCAGTACGAACTAATCCTTGATGGAGCTCTATTGGCCGATCGCCATAATAGAAACCATTGGTCATTCGAAGTTCCTGGTCAAACAGAGATGCCTAGAATCTCCTTTACCTCATGCAATGGAGATAGCAAGAATCACCCTTCCAAGATGCCGAAAAAGAGCTTCAAACTTTGGAAGCAGATGAGGAAGACCCATGCTAACCCGGAAGAGCGATTTCATCTTATGATCATGGGAGGTGACCAAATATACGCGGACAGCGTTTGGGATAAAGTATCAACGATAGATGTGATGAAAGTGAAATCAACACTGACCACAGCGGTTGTTGAAAAAACAAAGTTTGATCTAAAAACGAGTAAGAAACTTACCGACCAGCTCAATGAGTTTTATGAGAATCTCTACATTAGCAGCTGGTCAGACGAAGACATGAGTTTCATGCTAGCTTCGGTACCGAGCGTTATGATGTGGGATGACCATGATATCGTTGACGGTTGGGGATCCTACGAATCCGAACTTCAGAATTCTGACCTTTTCCAACACATCTGTCCGGTTGCCAAAAAGTACTTTGAAATTTTCCAAACAAGGACAGCAGCCAATACCTCACGTTTTGCAATTGAGCATTTTTCGATGCAATTGAGCTTCCGCAACATTGAAATCATTATGTTAGATAATCGGACGTTTCGCACAAGCGACCGAGTGATGGCACCAGCCCAATATAAAGACTTAAAGAAAGTCCTAAAAGGAGATCTATTTAGTGAAATACCTGAACAGATTTCTACCGAACGGGTTTTATGCTTCGTCGTACCCGTCCCTCTTGCGCACCTAAACTACTCCAAGCTCGTAGAAAAAGCCCTTTCTAAATTCTCGAAGACTAATTTTCGCAAGTCTATGAATGACGACGCCTTAGACCATTGGGACCATGCCAACCACAAAGAAGAACAAAAGCAACTGCTAGATGTGATGTTTGACGCTGGAGAAAAGCATGCTGCTAAATACGTTTGTGTCATCTCCGGAGATGTCCATACGGCAGGTGCGGCAACTATCACAAAGTCGCAATCCCGTCGCAAAATTACACAGCTGATATCCTCTGCTATCGTCCACAAAGGACCAAACAAGTGGCAGCTAGCGCTTATGAAATTGGTAAGCAGTGGAAAGAGTCAAATCCCAGGCTACTCTCTAGAGCTCAAGAATTTTGGCAGTTATAAAAAGCATACGATCAATTTACGTAACTTTGGGATTATGGGTAAAGCCAAACATAGCGGAGTTGTTGCTAGCCTAGAATTAGAAAATCGAACCAACTTAGCCCATAGGACATTGAACAAATTTAAGAACTAGGCGTTCGGTAAAACCGAGAAATTAACTTCAGCCGCTAAATTTCCTGCCATTTTGACTTAATGGTCACGACACCTTAAGTGGGTAGTACATCTCGTCTGTATCGAAATTTGAATTGACAGTTTTCTGATCACAGTCCACAAGAAGGTATTAACAAGTTAACGAGCTAAGCCGGGAAAAACACGTGAATTAGCGCTCTATATCGCCACTGCCCTTTCCCAAGACGCAAAGGCGCGCTGCCTGAATTGCCGATAGTTCTCAGCAGAAACCAAATGTCTGCGTAGGTTACAGCTGCATGTGCACCTACAAAGCGTTAATAATAAATGGGGTCAGAGTAAAAATACAGTAGTTTACTTTGACGGTCTGCCCCTTCTCAGCGGCCTGACACGTCTACCTGTCATCTCTTCGACCTCTAACTTGAACTTCTCAGTC
>JBLHWY010000064.1:0-32928 GCA_047629195.1 Candidatus Azotimanducaceae bacterium | reverse complement strand
TCGTCGTGCCACCGGCACCCTCGCAGAAATTCAAGGTGAAAAAGCCTTAGCACATGATAAGGGTGCCCGCTTGTTACGTTTCCAAGGCTCCATCGATGCGGAGATGGAGCACTATCACGATGACGGTATAGAAATCATTACTGCTTTTGTGGCCGGAGTTAATGCTTACATAGATCTCACTCGCAGCGAACCCGAAAGACTACCGTTCGAATTTGAATTGCTAGGAATCAAACCCGGAAAATGGACTCCAGAAGTTGTTGTGTCCCGGCACAATGCATTAACTGGCGGCATTTCAACGGAATTGATGCTTGCAAAAACCATTACCTCTATCGGACCAGAGTTAACAGCAAAAGTGCTCGATTTCGAACGAACACCTTATCTGGGCAATCGCGACGGAGTAGATCTATCTCAAGTAACTGACGCTGTGATGACTGACTATCTTTCGTCACGACGAATGCCAGCTTTCTCGCGAAGTGATGTTATTGAAACAGCGGCCGCGAACTCAGACAAAGACGATTTAGCACAAGGCAATGAGATAGCCGAGTACCTACTTGATCCGATAAACACATCGTTAGGCAGCAACAATTGGGTTATCTCTGGCGATCGCACCGCGAGTGGTAAACCCATCATGGCAAACGACCCGCATCGCGCCATTCAGAATCCATCACTCCGATATATGGTTCACCTCAACGCACCCGGGTGGAATGTCATCGGCGCTGGTGAGCCAGTACTGCCCGGTGTTTCAATCGGACACAATGATCACGGCGCCTGGGGTCTGACAATTTTTCGGATCGATCAGGAAGATCTCTACGTGTACGAAATCAATCCTGAAAACACCAACCAGTATCGATACAAAGGCCAATGGAAAAATATGCGGGTCGAGCACGATACCATTAACATTAAGGGCCGCAACCCTGAAGCTGTTGAACTCAAATACACAATTCATGGCCCCGTCGTTCATGAAGATAGCGCCAACGGCAAGGCCTACGCGATACGCGCGGCATGGCTGGAACAGGGCGCGGCACCGTATCTCGCCAGCCTAAGAATGGATCAGGCAACCAACTGGGCGCAGTTCAGAGCCGCTTGCGAGTACTCCGGCCTACCCGGAGAGAACATGGTTTGGGCCGACAAGTATGGTGATATCGGCTGGCAATCAGTCGGGCTCACGCCTATTCGTCTAGGTTGGGACGGCCGACTACCCGTACCGGGCAATGGCGACTTTGAATGGCAGGGATATGCTCCCGTCAATGTCATGCCGCACATTACCAACCCCACCTCAGGCTATTACGGCACGGCTAATCACAATAATGTACCCAAAGATTATCCCAACATATTTGCAGATTTTTACTCAGACCCGGCACGCGCTGCGCGATTAGTTGAAGTGTTATCGCAAACAAAAGGACACACAATACAGGACTCAATGCAGCTTCAGTACGACTCAAAATCTATGACCGCCGAAGTTATCGTGCCCGTCATTACTGACATCAATTCTAATCGCAAGATAAGAGGCGCGTTAAAACTGCTCAAGGCATGGGACTTCCGTCTAGACAGGAAAAGCGCTGCCGCTGCGCTTTATGATCGCTGGGAGCAGGGGATGTTGATGGCACTAAATCGTGACTTACTGCCAAGCCGATCGGCACAAGCAAGACAACTTATTAGCAGACCCAAGCTAAAGGCATGGATGGTGGCACCACCTGAGTTCGTGTTCGGTAAAAACCCAGCACGGGCTCGAGATAAGATGATCAAAGAACAATTGGGTTACGCAATTGACAGCTTGAACAAAGAATTCGGTAAAGAGTTAGGCGAAAATACATGGACTTATGGCGACATTCATTTCTCCAGTATCGACCATCCGCTGAAGGCACTGGTGGATGCTGAAAAATGGGCAGCACTTAAGACCGGCTCGTTAGAAATCGGCCCGCTAGCCAGAGGCGGCGGAGGCAACACGCTAAATGCTAATCACGGGACAGGCAAACAGACCGCAGGTGCCAGTTTCAGAATGATTGCTGACACCGCAGATTGGAATACAGCAGTAGGGACAAATACCCCGGGGCAATCCGGGGATCCATCAAGCCCTTACTACGATAACCTCTTTGAGAATTGGAATAAGGGAGAGTATTTCCCGCTATACTTTTCCAGTGAGGCTAT
Source organism: Candidatus Azotimanducaceae bacterium (assembly GCA_047629195.1). Taxonomy (GTDB): domain Bacteria; phylum Pseudomonadota; class Gammaproteobacteria; order Pseudomonadales; family Azotimanducaceae; genus UBA4582. Next base: position 30,780 of record JBLHWY010000064.1, on the reverse strand, counting down.
AAAAGAAAACACACATTCATTTACGCGCCTAACACCAGCTCAATAGACGCTAATATACTCAGCACTTTACGTGGCCGCGAGTTAGTTCGCGCCCGTAAACACCCGTTCCTGGTTCAATTTCGGAGACTTTTCAGATCTGTTGTTTTAGAAATCAATAGGTTGTCGGGAAGTAACCATGGAGATGTTCAGCTCCCGAACAAGAACACGTTAGGGTTTTACCCGAATGAGAGCGCCACTTTCACTATCTGTCAGCAAGTAAAGAAAACCATCAGGGCCAACCCTTACGTCTCGAATTCTGGCGTCAAGCTCAGAAAACAAAGGCTCTTCCCCGACTACTTCACCGTTTTCCATATCGATTCTTCGGACTTCTTTGTCAACCAGCGCACCGACGAAAAGGTCTCCTCGCCATTCCGGGAAGGCATCTCCCTGATAAAGTGCAAAACCCGAGGGAGCAATACTAGGCACCCAGTATTTTAAAGGCTGCTCCATACTCGGTGCTTTCTGAAAGGGTGAAACAAAAGCGCCAGAATAATTAATGCCATAAGTAATAGCAGGCCAGCCATAGTTCTTAGCTTTTTCTACCCGGTTAATTTCATCGCCACCTTGTGGACCATGTTCGTGGTTATAAATCGTATTGGTGGCTCTATCAAAAATAAGACCCTGGGTGTTTCGGTGACCGTAGGACCAAACAAAGGGGTTACCTGCTTCGCCATTAGCGAAGGGATTATCTTCCGGTGCTGAACCATCTTTATTGAGTCGGATGACCTTACCAAGCTGGCTAAACTTGTCCTGAGCAGCTTCCCTGTAATCAAACCCATCGCCTGTAGAAAGAACAATGGTGTCATCAGGAAGCTGTATCATTTTACCACCGTAGTGGGCTCCACCACCCTTGGTCGGTGATGCGGTAAATATAACCTCGGCGTCTTCGAACCCAGTTTCACTCAACCTCGCTTTTACAATTCGCGTTGCATTGGCATCAAGTGTTCCCCATGCAAACGACAGATACACCGTTTGATTAGCGACAAAGTTGTCATCCAACATAATGTCAAAGTAGCCACCCTGGCCCTCGACCAACGCATCGGGAGTACCAGTAAGCGGCTTGCTCACGTCTCCTGCTTTTGAAACCCGCAATATCTCACCCGGGCGAGTAGCAACCAGATAATCTCCATTGGGTAGAAAGGCTATCGACCAGGGAAAATTGAGCCCTTCAGCGACTGTTTCCAACTGATAATCCGCCTGAGCTGGCAGAGCAGACATTGCTAATAAAGGAGCCATCAACAGCGCGGTAAGGAAGCGAGATATCATTTGGTCTGTCTCTAACGTAGAATTCGGTTCATTATACGCAGCCGCAACCGAATCAGGACAGTAAAATGACACGAACCATTGGCGCCTTCCTTGTGGCAGTTATCGGTACCTATATTTTAGGGGTTTTGTTCATCGGCCAAGGCAACCTTGCCAATGTTGCAGAAATGGGCCTGGATGTTCAATTCGGTGATCGAATTGATACCTTGTTCCATGACCTGACACATATGGTGGCAATCTATTTGCCGCTTGTGACAATCAGTTCAATTATCGCGTTCTTGGTTGCGGCCGGAATCATTCGCTTAACACCAGGATTGCGCCTTGTCGGCTATGTCTCCGCGGGTTTTGTTGCACTAATCGCAATGCATGTCATCATGAAAATGGTGCTGGGACTTACTGGCGTAGCACCAACGCGAACGTTGATGGGGCTCCTTGCACAGGGAGCCGCCGGTGCATTCGGCGGCTATCTGTTTCATACACTGACGCAGAAAAAATCAGAACTCGCTTAAGCGCCTATCCAATCTCGGTCTAGTCTCCAGTTAAGGCCTGATAAACCCGAGTACGAAGCTCGCGGCGAATAGGATAGGTTGACGAAGGAATCAACTGGGTCAGGAAAATGACATAAAGATCTTCCTCAGGATCAATCCAAAAGAAGGTACTCGCAGCGCCACCCCAGTGATGCTCGCCAACCGAGGTAATGATGTGCGCCTTGACAGGATCAAGTACAACAGCAAAACCTAATCCAAAGCCAATGCCATCGTAACTGGTTTCGCTCCAAACAGGCTGGCCCATATCTGCCATGTCACCATTATTGGGCAACTGATTAGTTCGCATATATTCCACTGTTTTTCGGCCAAGCAAACGTTCACCCTCAAGCTCGCCGCCGTTCAGTAGCATCTGGCAGAACCTGCCGTAGTCGGATAGTGTCGAGACTAGCCCACCACCACCAGAAAATACTTTGGCAGGCGTGAAGTAGCCACTTTTCTCCGAGCTTTCCTGCAACTTGATGCCAGTTTTCTTTACACCAGACAGGGCGTCTCCAGACTTTGCAACATTACCCAAGGCACCACCCGAAAGCGGTGAATACAACGCGGAAAAACGAGCCTTATTTTCTTCTTTGACATGGAAACCGGTATCCACCATTTTCAGTGGTGCAAAGACCCGTTGCTGAAAAAACGCCGCTAGTGACATGCCTGACCAGACCTCTACCAGGCGGCCCAGCACATCGGTTGAAATACTGTAGTTCCATTGCGAACCTGGCTGACAAATCAGTGGTATTGCTGCCGCACGCCTGACCCATTCTTCAAGATCTTTTATGTCGCTTGGCTCGCCAATACCCGCTGCCCGATAAGCCTTATCGACCACATTAGTCTGCATGAAACCATAAGTCAGACCAGAAGTGTGGGTCATGATGTGGCGCACAGTTATCGGCGTTTCCTGTGCATGAGTTTCTTCAAGATTCGCACTTCCGCCTGCCCAGACTCTTGTGTCGAGAAATTCAGGCAGATACAACGCTATAGGGTCATCCAGCTGGAAGTGTCCCTCTTCGTACAACATCATGGCAGCCACAGTTGTAATGGGCTTCGTCATCGAATAGGCACGAACAACCGTGTCGTCGGCAAATGCTTTGCCTGCTTCTACATCTGCCTCACCGGTGCTTTTCTGATACACAACCTCACCATGGCGAGCAACTAGCGCGCTGCAACCAGCCAGACGTTTTGAGCTGACCTGCTCTTCAAGCCAGGTTGTAATCCGCTCAAGCCGCTCCGACGACATACCCACTGCTTCTGCTTTTTCCAATCTGTACTCCCGCTAAAATTTAGTTTCAATCTATATTATTCATGTCAAAATCAAAATAGACAAGAAAAGGAGTGGAAATGAGTTACAAATCAAAATATTCAAGCAACCTTAACTACACTGGCGAAAATAAAACCATCATCGTTTTTCTTGATGGCACCTGGAATGATGAAAACGGTCACGACGGCGATGGCATTACAACAAACATATTTAAGCTGTTTAGTTCAGTAGCAGGAAGTCTGGACACGTCGAATGTACCCTTCGTAAAAAAACACAACTCACATACCGCACTCTATTTTCGAGGCATTGGCAACGATGAAGACCACGACAGTATAGGCACATTTTACGGTGGCATTTTTGGTGCAGGGGAAAAGAGAATCAGGGATAATGCCTACTGTGAAATATTGCGCCACTATAGAAATGGCGATCGAATAGTCATTATTGCATTTAGCCGTGGCGCTGCCTGCGCCCGCTTACTGGCAACAAAAATTGAAAAGCATGGCATTAAGCGCAAAGTAGAAGTACGCTATAAAAAACGTAATGGAGAGAACTTTTTCCTGAAATACAACAACGTCGATGAGGACTATGTTGAGGTTGACATAGATTTTCTCGGCTTATTCGACACCGTGGGCGCTTTTGGCATACCGATCAACCTCCCCGGTTTACCGTTTCAAAAGCTAAACCTGTTCAAAAATTTGGAACTATCAAAGAACGTTAAACAGGCAGTGCATTGTGTCGCAATTGACGAAAGCCGTGAGTCATTTATTCCGACGCTTTGCAATAAGGCTACCCATATTGATGAAGTTTGGTTTGCTGGAGTTCATGCTGATATTGGCGGTGGCTATAAGTACGCCGAGCTGGGAAAAATTTCACTGAGTTATATGGTTAGCAAATTAGATGAAGCGTTGAAAGAAACCCCTATTTCTTATGATGAAGCCGAGTTGCGAAAGCACACAGAGTATTCATTAGAAGATGATGAGATTCGGATGCACTACCACGGCGAAGGTATCCAACGTAATTCGAGAGCTATATATGTTTCAGTCGACAATGAGTCATCTCATTATAAACCCAAGGTTCATCATTCAGTAACACGACTAATGGAGTCAGACAACATCTCGCTCGCTGAAAGCTTCGAGAGTTTTACCACTGTCACTCCAATCATTTACGGACCGAGCAATCTTGAGGCACTTTCGCATCCTCTGAAAATTGTTAGATAAGTAGCCTAGCCTTACCGCGAGTTCCTCAGAATCAAATCTGCCGGCTTAAGGTTCTGCGGTAACTCGCTAGCTTTCATCGGGGGTATTGGCTTCTTTTTAATTTCTTTTTCCAGATAACGAATTGCAGAGTTCAACTGCGCATCCTCGCCTATAAACGTCGCGTGAGGATAGTTTACGACCTCAACATCAGGCTTAACCCCGACCCCCTCGTTTACCCAACGACCATCCATCGCAAAAACAGGATATTCGGCAACCCTGGTGATACCTCGATCTACCAGACGATTACGATTTGTTAGCCAAACGCCAGCGCCTGTGGTTCTCCTGCCCATGACAGTACCCAAATTCAGTGCTTTTATACCTGCAGCAAACGTTTCACCATCTGAATAAGTCATCTCGTCAGTCAATACCACAAGGTGGCCGCGAAAGGTTTGTTGCATATTAGACCAAGCGTTTCCGTCCCGTGGCTGCCAAAAGCTCCAGACCCTACGAAGTAACTTCTCAATTATCCAACTGTCAATATTACCTCCCCGGTTTCTCCTAACATCGATAATCAGGCCATCGCGGTCATAATTTGCGTAAAAGTCCCGAGCAAAGCTGGCAACGTCCCGGGCGCCCATGGCCGCCAGATGAAGATATCCAATACCACTATTCGCTTCAGTAACAGCCATCCTATTACCATAAGTCCAATCTCGATATCGCGCGCGATAGTCCTGAATAGCCGTCGTTGGCAAAACAATTGCTTGAATGGCTTTCTTGTCCCGTTTCAGCTCAAGTAAGACTTGCTTGCCTGCTTTGTTACGTAGCGCCTTATGAAGTTCGAATACTGTGGTAATGCGATCACCGTTAACGGCCGCTATGACATCCCCTATGCTAACGTCAACACCAGGTTTCGCTAACGGAGCCAAATAAGCGGGCATTTCAGGATCACTCTGGTAGATATGTTTGACTTGCACACCCTCCGGCGTACTTTCATATAACGCGCCTAGCGTAGCCGCTGCAGGACTGTTTTCATGCCTGGGGTAATCACCGCCACCGACCTGGGAGTGAAGCGTACTCACCTCGCCAGACATATGACGTAAAACATCGTCTAATTCATACCGGTCTGTGATGCGGTCGAGCAACGGCTCGTACTTTGATTTGACCTTCGACCAATCGACCCCGCGCATATTCGGATCAAACAAGTATTCCCGGTGCATTAGCCATGCATCTTTAAACATCAGGTGCCATTCATGCTTAGGTTGTAAGGCAATCTGCCAATCGCTTGTTTTAACGCGTGCTTTAGCGACTTTGCTTGGGAAGCGCGCTCCAGCATTGACGATAAACTGGTTGGCATTATCCCTGCCAGTCAATCGGACAAACATCTTTTTGCCGTCGTCAGAAAGCCCAAACGCCTCGACGCCATTCTTAAAATCCACGGGTTCGCTAAAGGGTTCCTGCTTTATAGACAACACAGATGCTTTAGCGCCGGGTTCAGTCACCTTGTCCAACACATAAAGGTATCTGTCGTTAATCTTTAAGTCGGAATAATTTCCTGAGGGCACGGGCACCTGCCAGAGGCGGCTATCGATTGTGGCCCAGTCAACGGTAGACTTGACGACCTCATCGAGTTTCGCCTCATCCTTATTCTCACCCTCGGTATTATGCTCCAAATCATTTTCGTCTAAGCCATCGGTATCTGGTTCAGTCTCTTTCACTTCGGTGACATTGCGCAATTCATCAGGCTCTCGAAATGGGAATTCTGCAGACTCATTAAGTCCGTAAGCAAAGATCAAAGCTCGACGATCAAACGACGGCCCCATATTTCTATCCCCCCACGGCGTTCTCGGCGTAGCCCTAAAGTGACGCTCAGATAAGAAGTACAACCAATCGCCATCAGCACTAAATGCTGGCGCATAGGATTCATAGTCGTCACTGGTTAGCACCTGCTGTTTGTTCTCATTCAGAGAGTACAGAGAGATACGACTTCGTTCATCCCCGCGGTGATTTCTGGCAAAAGCCAGGAACTGGCTATCTCTTGACCATGACAGCTCATAGGGCGACAAACCTACCCCTGCTTCCGCTATTTTTTTGTTCTCATGAGTTGCTAGATTAAGTAGCCAGAGTTCACCGTGTTTGTCATCGTGAGCAATCCACTTCCCATCCGGCGACAGCACTAAATTCCATCTTAACGTGTTGCCATTGCTCGTTAGTTGAGTAAAGTCTTCGCTTCCAGTTGCCGAGAATTGCCAAATCTCGTGTTCCCCCGATGCATCACTAATCGCATATAAGTATTGACCATCATGGCTCAATATCGCCTGACGAATCCTGCCACTTAGGTGCGTTGCGACCTCCACCAACCTGGAGTTGTCAATACTTGCAATGGCAACTTTGCCCCGCGCCGTAAGCACAACTTTGTCATGATCACCCGCAAGAATTGCCGAACTCATATAATTCAGCGGCTTTTTTATCCAGCGTTCAGATAGACCAGGGAAATCCGAGTTTAGTCGAATATCAACCACCTCGCTTGTCCCACTCTCAAGATTCAACAGCTTGATATCTGCACCCAGCTGATAAACAATTTTATTCTGGTAGACACTCGCGGTTCTCACTGGCCAATCAGTATAGTCAGTGATCTGTTTCTGCTCCCCACCCTTCAGATTCATAGACCAAATGTTGCTATTACCACTTTCGTCGCTAATGAAGTAAAGCCGATCTCTTGCGAGCATCGGCTCTCTGACGGATCCTCTGTGTTTTTGTGTTAAGCGTGTTGCTTCGCGATTTCCACCTAGGCTATATTTCCAGAGCTGCCCGGCAGCACCACCACGGTAAAATTTCAGGTTGTCACGAGAGACCTGATCGCCAAACTGTACAAAATAGACATTCTCTCCAGCGTCATCTATAACACCTTCAACTGCATCAGCCAGAGGCAAAGTCGCAACCGACATATCAACCGGATCTACAGCACGCAAAGTCCAATTCCCAGGCGGACCGAGATGGTTGTTGGCGCTATATAAAATTTTGCCATCGCGAGTCCAATGATGTAAGCGAACTCGGCTACTTTCATAGCTCACTCTCTTCGGCACCCCACCCATCATGGGTATAACATAGACCTCCGTGGTGCCTTCATATCTCGCAGTGTAGGCAACTAACTTGCCATCGGGCGAAATTGCCGCCTCTTTCTCCTCTGCTGGGTGACTGGTAAGTCGAATCGCATGCCCTTGTTTAAGGTTAAGGTGTTTAAGGTTAAGGTGTTTAAGGTCACCTTCTTTCAAATCGACTTTCCACAAATCGCCTTCTGCGGTAAAAACGACGGTAGTACCATGCAAGGCCGGATATCGGAAGTAGCCGGGAGATGATATCGCTAAGCTTGAGACCAGCGCACACGCTGAAACGAAAGTAATAATAAAAAACCTTCGCAAGCTATGCCGCCTGGAACGACTGGAACTATTCATTGTGAATCCTTTCGATTGCTTCATCTTAGACCGGCACGTTATAAAAATAGTACTCAACAGCCGGTTCCTCTGGGTTACTATTCAAGCTCAATCTGGCGCTCATGTACTAGCGCTTGAGTACTGGGGAGCAAAAGTATGATTACTGTGTTTACAGCAAAAAAAATAATCACGATGACAGAGGCGCAACCAGAGGCCACCGCAGTCGCAGTGAGAGATGGCGTCATTCTTGAGGTCGGCAATCTCGATACACTTAAGCCTTGGCTCGAACACGATGAGCATCAGATCAATACCGACTATTCCGAACACATATTAATGCCCGGCCTGATAGATCCCCATCTTCACCCTATCATGGCTGCGGTTTTACTCCCCATGCAATTTATCACAGCATTGGAGTGGAAGTTTCCTTGGGAAACAGTACCCGGCACCGCGACACCAGAGCAATATCTCAACAAACTAAGGGAGTGCCATGAAAACACCCCAGAAGGCGAACCATTCTTCACCTGGGGTTACCACGCGAATTGGCATGGGGATATCGGTCGAACGGTGATGGATGAAATCTTTGGCGACAGGCCTGCTGTGATCTGGCAAAGGTCGTTTCACGAACTCTATCTCAACACAGCCATGATGACGTTCCTTGGGGTTGAAGAGGAGAAGGTCAGGGGGCGGCCGCAAATCGACTACGACCAAGGTCACTTCTATGAGAATGGCCTGAGCTATGCGATCGGCAAGCTCAACAAAATCATTATGTCAGATCAATGGCTTGGCACAGGTCTGGACCGTTTGAAAAAGGTTGTTCATTTCGGCGGTCAAACCACTGTTGGCGATATGGCCGTTGGGCTGTTTGATTTCGACTTGGAGCAGAATGCCGTCAAGAATATTATCGACACCCCGGAAACACCATTTCGCGTATTGGGCGTCGCACATGCACGTGTCATGTCCCATATTAACGGCGGTCACAAACAGGGCGTTGAGTTTTCGAAGACGCTGCCGGAAAGAAATACAAACAAGTTTCGTTTTAGCAATAAAATCAAACTGTTCACCGACGGCGCTTTTTTCTCCCAGCTAGCCATGCTCAAAGCACCGGGCTACATTGATGGCCATATCGGCGAATGGCTCATGGTACCTGAAGACTATGAGATGGTAGCCCGACTATATTGGCAGGCGGGGTTCGAGATTCATGTTCATTGCACCGGCGACCTTGGACTTGAACTTGCCCTGGACACACTAGAAAAACTACAGTTTGAACAACCGAGGTTTAATCACAATTACACGATTGAGCATTTTGGTTTTAGCACGCCAGAACAAGTCAAACGCATTAAGCTATTGGGCGCCAACGTTTCCGCTAATGTCTATTATTTACACGAGCTCAGCGATAGCTATGGCCATAATGGCGTCGGCTTTGAGCGCGCCTCGGAAATGGCCAGAATTGGTCAATGTGAGCGAGATGACATTCTGCTCTCTTTGCATTCCGATTTCCCTATGGCCCCCGCGATGCCACTCAATAGCGCTTGGGTCGCTTGTACTCGAGAGAACTGCGCGGGGAATGTTGTTTGCCCCAACGAACGAGTCACGTTAGATACAGCCTTAAAGGCAATCACGATAAATGCAGCACGCATTCTCGGACTCGAAGATGAAACCGGCAGCATTCGTGCTGGCAAGAAAGCAGACTTTGTTGTGCTCGATAAAGACCCTTACGAGGTAGGCGGAGCGGGGTTGAAAGATATAGCAATACTCGCCACCGTATTTGAAGGCGAAGTATTCCCAATAGCGCAGAAATAGCATGCCAAATTCCGCTGCCGATTTGGACAACCTACCTGTCACGCTAGTTACCGGCTATTTGGGCAGTGGTAAAACTACATTTATCAACCAGCGGTTAAAGCATGCAGAAGGGATGCGCTATGCAGTACTCGTGAACGACTTTGGTGAACTAAACATTGATGCCGAATTAATCTCAACCGAAACAGCAAACACAATCAGCCTGACGAATGGTTGTGTTTGCTGTTCCCTAGCTGACGATATGAATGCGGCGATGGAACAGGTCCAACAAATATCTCACCAGCTTGACTGGGTTTTGTTTGAAGCGAGCGGCGTTGCAGATCCAGCACGCATAAGAACAGGCATCGAGGCACGACCAGGTTTTGAGTTAAAAGAATTTCTGACCCTAGTAGACGCGACTCGCATTAAGGCGCTAGTAAACGACAAGTTCGTCGGGCAACACATTCGTCGACAACTTCAAATGAGCGCGCCAGCATCGAGCGGTGTTGCCGACACTAAAGTTGTTAACTACTATACACAACTAACAAAAACTGACCTTATATCAGAGACAGAACTGGCCGACACGCGTGCATGGTTGATGAAGTTCAACAGCACTTCAAAGCATGTCAATGATCGGGGAGCATCAGACCTAAGCTCAGAACTGCCTCAGTTTTTTACCCGCGTAATCGAACACACCTCACCTATCGAACGGTACAAATTCGAGCAATGGCTATCAACGCTTGGGCAGGAAATTATCCGCATGAAAGGGTTTGTTTATCTTACTGAGTCAAAAACAGATATAGAAGTCTCAGCCTACTTGCTGCAATGGGTCAGCGGCACTTGGTGTCTTGAGCCTTGGCCGCTATTAGACGAACTAACGATGAAACCTAGCACCAAAACGCAACTTGTACTCATCTCAACTACAGCGCTTGATATTGAGCTTTGAATCAACCGGCTAATTAAGCTATTGCTGCTTTTGCATGCCTGAACTTTCTGACGTCTAAACTTTGTTGTATATTAATCAAAACTTCAGGGATAAGTCAGAATGTTGGACAAGATCACAGTCCGTAAGATGGCGTTTGAATTTCCAGATGATATCGATCCAGTCTTCATGGATGGCGACCACAAGCAGTCGTTTGCGTTCATCGCCGGGTCCCTATTACTGCCTCATTTGGAGCCCTACCTGATTCGATCGATGAAAGCTGCGGAACAGCACGTCACAGATCCCGCTGTGCTCGATGATCTCAAGAAGTTCGCTTCCCAGGAAGGGCAGCATTACCAAATGCACAAAAAATTCAACGAAACGATCCGTCGCGCCGGGTTCCCCGGACTCGAGGCGCTGGAACAAGAATTATCGGATGACTACAAAAGGTTTACCAGCACCAAATCACTGCGCTTTAATCTGGCATACGCCGAAGGCTTTGAAGCACTCACCATGAACGCCGTCAAGCACATGATGGAGCCGAATGGTTTTGGTGACAACCTGCCTGTTTTTATGCAAATGGTTGAGTGGCACTTCGTTGAAGAACTTGAACACCGCACAGTTGCATTCGATGTTTATGATCATGTGTGCGGCGGCTATTTTTATCGATTGGTTGTCGGCATCTGGGCGCAGTGGCATTTCACTAGTTGGATTCGACGCGCAACCAAATACATGCTAACCGCAAATCCACAGACTAAGCAGGGAACCGAAACCCAGGCTATATTGACAGAGTCTGAGAAATCTATCGAGAATGTGCCAACGATTAAGACTGCTACTGTTGGTAACCTGATGCCTGGCCTGCTGCGTATCTACCTGCCCAACTATAACCCCCACGACATCGAGATCTCGCCTGGCATTCAAGTCCTCGCCGACAAGTACACAGAGATGGCAATTAAAGTATCCTAAATCCTACTGATATGAAATTTAGCATTAGAGATGTGCATAAGGCATACATCGATAGATCGCTGACAGTGACCGAGGTGACTCATTATTTTCTTGCTCAGATAGCCGCGCGCAATGCCGAATTGAACGCTGTAATCTCCTTAAACCCAGCAGCAATTGCGATTGCTGCTGCACAAGACAAAGAACTTCACGCTGGCACAGAGCCACAAGGTCTTTTCGGCATACCAATACTGATTAAAGATAACATTGAAACATTAGAGCTGCCCACTACCGCAGGGTCGTTAGCACTAAAAGCAAATTTTACTAAGCGCGACGCAGCCGTTATCGCTAGGCTCAGAGATGCTGGCGCGATAATCTTGGGTAAAACAAATTTAAGTGAATGGGCAAATTTCAGATCAGAACGATCTTCTTCAGGTTGGAGTGCAATCGGTGGGCAAACCCGTAACCCGCATGACTTAGCCAGATCAACCAGCGGTTCAAGCTCTGGTTCTGCGGTTGCTGTCGCTGCTAACTTGGCGATTGTCGCTATTGGCACAGAAACAGATGGCTCAATTGTCTCCCCTGCTTCTTTTACAGGCATTGTAGGTTTAAAGCCTAGCATTGGCCTAGTCAATCAATCGGGAATCATCCCCATTTCACACACACAAGATACAGCAGGACCGATGGGCCGCAGCGTCGAAGACGTGTTAACAGTACTCTCGTGCATGACCGATCAAGTACAACCGGAATTTTTCAACGGCTTACGTTCCGCGTCTCTGCAGGGAAAAAGAATAGGCATTCTACGCTCTGCAACTCAATATCATGAAGGTATCGATTTACTATTCGAGAAAGCCATCATTGCAATTCGCGCCGCCGGAGCAACTATCGTTGACAACGTACATTTTTCACCTCCAAAAAAATTCGGAAGGACGAGCTATGAGGTCTTACTCTATGAATTCAAAAACAACATTGACGTCTACCTCGCAGGGACACCGAAGACAGTTTTGATCTCGAATCTGAAAGATCTAATCGAATTCAACCAGGAACATGAGCACGAAGAAATGTATTACTTTAAACAGGAGACTTTCGACAAAGCGCAAGCAAAAGGTCCGTTGACTGAGCAAACATATCTAGATGCACTGGCATTCATCAGGCAGGCGACGCAAAATGACGGGATTGACCATGCGTTAAACTCACATGATTTGGACGCGCTCATTGCCCCGACCGAAAGCGCTGCAGGGATGATCGATTTGGTTAACGGTGATCACCACACTGGAGGCGAGATATCCTCATATCCAGCCATTTCTGGCTACCCTCACCTCACATTGCCCATGGGTCAGTTACATGGGTTACCTGTTGGGCTATCGTTTATTGGTGGTGAAAACAAAGATTTTGAACTTTTAGAAATGGCTTATTGTTTCGAACAATTGACGCCCGGCAAACTATCCACCTAGCGCTTATCAACCTCCACGATAGCGGGTTTAGTCAACTTAACCCATAACGTAAGCTACTCATCTATCGCAACACTACATCGGTGAGATGTTGTGTCATAGTTGCGACTTCTCACAAACTTGGTTGCCTACATGAAATCTAATCAACGTCCAAACTCGCTGGCAGCTTACGCAATCACACTCGTCGCTATCCTCTCGATAGCACAATCTTCGGCTACAGAAACCAGCCCCGCAATCAACGAGGTCAAGTGGATACATGGCGCTGTCGACTGTGCGGCAAATAAAGATCCAGCAATCCAGGTATATCGCCAAGACGAACACAGCTACGTACTACGTCAAAACAAATGCTTGAGTTACGAAGCGCCATTTATCTATGTTCTGTTGGGCGACAAGCGCGCACTTGTGCTGGATACGGGTGCCACATTAGACGCAGAGACCTTTCCGATCTATGACACAGTAAAATCCCTCACTGGAAACAGAGACTTATTGGTTCTTCATTCCCACAGCCATCGTGATCACTATGCCGGTGACGAACAATTTGCTGGGAAATCAGGCGTAGAGTTAGTTGCGCCAAGCGCGAAAGGATTAGCGTCCTTCCTTGCGGGCATTAAAAGTAGGTCGGGTACCTATACCATCGAGCTAGGTAATAGAGAACTAACCTTAGTGACAATTCCCGGGCACCAGGAGGAGTCTATTGCTGTTTACGACACCCAAACTCAGTGGCTGCTGACAGGAGATACCGTTTACCCCGGTCTTATCTATGTCAAAAATTGGGATGCTTACCTGGATAGCATTTCTGTGCTTGCTACATTCGCAGAGAGCCATGAAATCAACGCAGTGCTTGGCGCTCACATAGAAATGACCACTACTGCGAACCGGCTTTACCCAATAGGCACGATATACCAACCGGAAGAAGCTGCTTTGCCACTTGATCCCGCATTACTAAAACAGCTAAACGATGCCTTGCAGTTAAGCGCCAAAGCAGAAAAAGTGCAACTAGACGAACTAACGGTAGAACCTATGAGTCGCGTTCAGAAAACCATAAGTAAATTCGTCCGGTTCTTTACCAAATAGCCAACTGCCAACTGCCAACTGCCAACTGCCAAAAATCTAAACCTACCGTATAAGTTGCGCAAGTCAGGGCGCTTGGTGACATCTTGCCATTTGCTAGCGGGAACTGCGGGCTGCAACGCGATAAGGAAGAGACAACCCAACCGATTGCCAGCCGCCTAGCCCTTGTAGTAGATTCCTCTACATGAACAGCAGTTCACATAAATACAAAAATCGAATGAATCAGGAGTTGATATGATTAACGAGATCCAATCACCCGAGAGCGTCGGCATGAGCTCACAGCGGCTAGGTCGTATCGACGACGCTATGCAACGCTATGTCGACGACGGCGTCGTCCGAGGCATTTCAACGATGGTGATGCGCAAGGGCAAAGTAGTCCATGCCGGTCAGTTCGGCCATCTCGATGCTGAGGCTGGGCTCAACATCACCCCTGACACAATCTTCCGGATCTACTCGATGACGAAGCCGATTGTTAGTACGGCACTTATGCTGCTGCACGAAGAGTCCGCTTTCCAACTTGAGGATCCAGTGGCCAAGTACCTGCCATTGTTTGGCGCAACGCAGGTGCTTAGCCCGGACGGCTCATTAGTGCCGCAGACCAGGCCGATGAACATTCGCGACCTGATGACCCACACCAGCGGTCTCACATACGACTTCATGGAAGACACAGCCGTCGGTCAGCTCTACAGGGAAGCCCGCATCATGAACGATGCGACCCGCACATTAGAACAGACGATCGATGCGCTTGCCGAAATTCCCTTGGCCAGCCAACCCGGTAGCCGATGGCACTACAGCGTTGGCATCGATGTTGCCGCTCGACTGATCGAAGTAATGTCTGGACAGTCGCTCGGCGCCTTCCTGTCCGAGCGCATGTTCGAACCACTGGGTATGACCGATACCAGCTTCGGCGTACCACACAGCGAGATCAATCGACTCTCGGCGATGTACGGCTTGCCCGACTTAATTGGACAAGACTATACTGGCACCAAACTGGTCGAGGCAGCGCTCAAGGGTTTCAACGAACGCATTGACGTTTCATCGACCTACCCAACCGACACGCCTGAAGTCTTCGCACGTGGCGGGCTAGGACTGTTCTCGACCATCGGTGACTATGCCCGCTTTGCCCAGATGCTACTGAACGGAGGGCGCCTCGACGGCACTAGGATCGTGGGCCGCAAGACGCTCGAACTGATGCACACTAACCACCTCCCTTCCGAGCTACTTCCCTACGAGCTACTTGGACAAGCTAACGACGGGTTCGGGTTCGGGCTCGGATCTCGAGTGATGACAAATGTTGCCGAAAGCGCTGGGTCAGGCTCGGTTGGCGAATACGGATGGGCGGGCGCAGCCAAGACTTATTACTGGGTTGACCCTGCAGAGGACCTGGTTGGGTTGTTCATGTCGCAATACATGACCGGGGTCGCGCAACCTGACCGCGCCATGCGCTCCCTCACCTATCAGGCTATCGACGACTGATCGTGGCCTGAACTTTAAAAAACAAGATGGTCATCCTCACTTGCGCTAGTGAGGATAACAAGCCAAAGTGCAGACGTAAAAATGCAGGCATCACGGAGATACTCATGAGTCACCTTGAACAATTTCAAGCCTACGCAGCTGCCTTTGAAGCAACCTATGTAAGCGACGACTGGCAACAATTAGAACAGTATTTCACTACCGATGCGGTATACGCACCCGGGGACGGCACCGAAGTCATTGGGCGCGAGCAGGTCCTGGCGAAACTACGCGAGGGTGTCAACGGGCTGGATCGCCTTTTTGATTCCCGCGCGCTGGATGCCACACCGCCGAGCTTGGAAGACGATACTGTTTCGCTATCCTGGCAGCTCACGCTCAGCAAGGCAGGTGCCCCTGACCTCACCGTAACGGGCGTTGAGCACGCCACATATACTGACGGCTTGATCAGCCACATGGAGGATATTTTCGACAAGGGTACTGCCGAAAACTTAGGCAAATGGATGGCCGAGCACGAAGATTTGCTGAACGACTGAAGCCTCGAGATAGCGCAGAATATTTAATAGGCAGCAACCCCTTCTGGCAAGGACCTTAGACATTGCCGCCCAAAAAGCGCAGATAGGAAGATCGGTGTCACTACGGTGCACTTACCGGTTTTGCTGTGGAATCTTCGATCGGTGCGAATTGGGTAAATAACTCATAAACCTAGCGTCTGATGAGCTAAGCGAATCTCTTCTCTGTCGTTCGCTGGACAGCAGCTGAGGCCGGGGACACCTGTGTTTCGGGTACCTTCAAAGGTGTAGGTGACTTTAACTTCAAATAATCTGCGTGAATGCGGGTTCTGCTATCCGGTCTCCTGCGGTCAGATTTTTTGCTGGCCACGGCATTGTATAGTTGGTGGGAGCATAGCTGACATCGTCACCTAACCATCGAAATGAAATAGCTCGCCGCTGTCGACTGAGATGATAGTTACCGCTCGACCCATGTAATGTCCTGGGATGAAAAATCAACATATCGCCTGGATCCATCTCCCAGCCGATGAGATCGTACTTGTCACGATTATTTTCGATGTCGGGTACGTCTTCATGTTCAGGATTTACCAACCGCTCATTGTACATAGGGCTGATTGCTTTATATTCATTTTCCCAACGATGTGATCCCTTAACAAACTCAAGGCCACTACTTTCACGTGTGACATGATCCAGAGGTATCCACATAGAACAAATCTGGTTGCCGAGCACTGGCCAGAATGTCAGATCGTGATGCCAGGGCGTAGGCGTTTGATTTCCAGCTTGTTTACAAAACATCTGGTCGTAGAAAAAATGGATCTGGCGAGAACTCATCAGCATTTGTGCAAGCTTTGCCATCGATGAATGCCGAACGACGTCCTGTATGTCTGGGTCGCTCACGAATAGCGCGGCTTCCATATGAAAACCCGCTTTTGGCTCAGAGAAAACCTCTGCAATTGGAGACGGTGATGCCATCGCCCGGACAACCGCTGTTTCTATTCGAGCTAGCCATTCAGTTGATAGCAAGCCCTTCGCCATTATTACGCCGTCTTGCTGATATCGTTCCAGTTCGTCAACAGTAAGCGCGCGAATTTGATCTGACATTCTAACTCCTGAATTTCTATTGGTTGATATTATTGATCATTGGCTTTGGTAACAGATACTTGTATTTAGTTGAACCGAGTTAGCATAAACGAAAAAATAGTCATCAGCTATAAACAGAAAAAGACTCACGAAGCGTTGACGACTTATCTAAAGCCTTATTACCCGACGTCAAACTGGCGACAAATGAATCGTTCGACGGCCTATGTTAGGCACGTTGCTCAAGGGAGGAAGCCAAACCCCAACTGTCATAGTCAATCGCTCGCAAAGAAATCGAGGCAGGAAAAATCTGACTAAACGCGCTGTTTACAGCCAAAAAGACCTGTAAAACGCAGCAATAACGTCTGCTTTCCGCTAAAATGCGCGCTCTTTCAAAACTGCCCTTTGCCATGACACAGACTTCACTCAATAAACAAAAAATCAAGATCCTGCTGCTTGAGGGAATACACCCTACCGCTATGCAAACGCTAAATGGTGCCGGTTACACCAATATCGAGACGCTAGACTCATCGCTTCCAGAAGATCAACTGTGTGAAAAAATTAAAGGAGTACATGTTCTCGGCATTCGCTCTCGAACTCAGGTTACGCAGGCAGTTGTGGCTGCGGCAGACAAATTAATCACTGTTGGCTGCTTTTGCATCGGCACCAATCAGGTGGACCTTTCGGCAACGCTCGAACGCGGCATTCCAGTGTTCAATGCGCCATTCTCAAATACTCGCAGCGTTGCTGAACTGGTCATTGCTGAGGCTATCCTGCTGTTGCGGGGCGTACCCGCGAAGAGCACGCTCATGCATCGCGGCGTTTGGAAAAAAAGCGCGCACAACTCCTATGAAATTCGCAACAAAACCCTCGGCATCGTCGGCTATGGCAATATCGGTACGCAGGTCAGTGTGCTGGCAGAATCTTTGGGTATGCGCGTGATGTTTCACGATGTGACCGCAAAGCTACCATTAGGTAACGCACAAGTAGCGCCGTCATTGCAGGCGCTACTTGCCGCCAGTGATGTAGTGAGCTTCCACGTACCTGAAAACAACGCGACAAAAATGATGATGGATGCCACGCGAATCGCACAAATGAAGCCCGGGAGCGTCCTGATTAATGCATCTCGCGGCAGCGTGATTGACCTTGATGCACTTGCTGCGGCATTAGACAGCGGCCATCTCATCGGCGCTGCAATTGATGTCTTTCCAACCGAACCAAAGTCCAATAGCGAAGAGTTTATTTCACCGCTGCGTGACAACGAAAATCAGGTTTCAAACATACTGCTAACGCCTCATGTCGGTGGCAGCACCATGGAAGCTCAGGAGAACATTGGGGTTGAAGTTGCCAATAAGCTGATTACCTACAGCGACAATGGTTCTACAATGGCATCAGTTAACTTCCCTTCAGTAGCCCTGCCGACGCACGCTGGCAGCCACCGTTTGCTCCATATTCACCACAACGTGCCTGGCGTGTTGTCAGAAATTAATCGGATTTTCTCTGCGCAGAACATCAACATCACCGGCCAATACCTGCAAACCAATGAACAAGTTGGTTACGTTGTAGTAGATGTCGATGCCGAACGTAGCGCATCCGCGCTGGACCAGTTACAGCGCGTTGAAGGGACAATTCGAAGTCGCCTGCTGTTTTAACCATTGAGTCAAATGCAGCCCCCAGTTCCGAAGGCAAACACTCGCTCGTAACTTCTGTCAATCATACAAAGGGCAAGCTCTCGCTGTAACCCATTGAGCTTGCTCGCATACTGGGCCTAGACTGCCTGTGTATATCTTCCGTTTAAGGCGCGGTCGACTTGGTTGTTCATTTTTATGTTTCTGAAGACATCCAATGCATTTCAATAATCAGCCCTTTACGAGGAAAGCCTCATGAGTACACGCTTGCAAGAACAGGTCGATCTGATTACTGATACGCTTGAGAAAAGTGCTGATAATGAAGTGTCAGGTTTACTTGAGTCCATGTCACCAGCAGAAATATCCCATGTTATTGAAGCGCTTCCCCGCAATTTAAGAAGCCTTTTGTGGCTGCAGGTACCCCTGTTGAAAAAAGGGGAAGTGCTGCTGGAGTTGCAGGGAGACCTACGTCGGAGTTTGATCAAGCAAACCGATGATCAAGAGCTGATCGCCTGCTTATCGGTCATGCAAATGGACGAAATCGCTGATCTGGATGACGATCTGCCAATGTCCGTTGTCAACGCTATGGTGAATGCAATGGATATTCACCGACGCGAACGTTATGAACAGATTAAACACTATCCTGATGATGTTGCCGGCGGCTTGATGGATGTAGACGCTACGGCAGTACGTTTTGATGTTTCTTTTAAAGCTGTAATACGTTTTTTACGCCGCCTGCGTCAGCGCGAAGGCTCGCTGCCGGAACATCTAGATAGCCTGATGGTTATTGATCGACATAACCACTTTATGGGAACGCTGCCGTTGAGCCATCTGGTCTCATATGACTCATCTACAACAGTGAGTGATGTCATGACGCGTGACGTTGCGGGTATTACGCCCTTGACCTCCGCGCTCGAAGTGGCTCGGATTTTTGAAGATCAGGATTTGCTGTCAGCACCCGTAATTGATGATCAAGGTTATCTCGTCGGGCGTATTACCGTTGATGATGTTATCAATGTAATGCGAGATCAGGCTGATCGTGAAATATTGGGACGCGCCGGTTTAGATCAACATGAAGACATGTTTGCGCCGGTCATCAATAGCTCGGTACGTCGCGCCGTATGGTTAGGCATTAATCTCATGACTGCATTCCTCGCAGCATGGGTAATTGGCTTATTTGAAGGTTCTATCGAGAAAATGGTGGCGCTGGCTGTGCTGATGCCGGTAGTTGCCAGCATGGGCGGTGTGGCAGGCAGCCAAACACTGACATTGGTCACCCGGGGCATGGCGTTGGATCAGGTTAGCAGACGTAATGTATGGAAACTGGCCGCGCACGAGCTCACCATCGGTGGGTTCAATGGTATATTTTGGGCAGGTGTGGTGGCCGCCATAGTGTACTTTTGGTTCGACGATCTGATGCTGGGCCTGGTTTTTGGTGCTGCAATGTTGATCGTTATTTTTGTCGGTGCATTAATCGGAACATTTATCCCATTGATACTAAAACAGATGGGTATTGATCCAGCGCTGGCGGGTGGCGTTGTGCTGACAACAGCAACCGATGCCATAGGATTTTTTGCGTTTCTAGGATTAGCCACGGTCTGGCTGTTTTAGCGAGGACTTACACTTTCTATCATTTACTCAAAGCTTGTTGCATCATCACCTTAGAGATTACAACGGAAATCAACATGTTAAAGATTAAAGGAATAGATCACATTGTTCTGAGAACAGCTCAGGTAGATGAAATGTGCGCTTTTTATTGTAATGTTTTGGGATGCACCGTCGAGCGAGAGACGCCACCAGAATTAGGGCTGACTCAATTACGAGCAGGTAATGCGCTTATTGACCTAGTTCGTGCCGACAGTCAAATTGGTAAAACAGGTGGTGGCGCACCGACTAAAACCGAGAATAATATGGATCATTTCTGCCTCCAGCTCATGCATATTGATGAAGAGTCTATTCTGGCACACTTAACTTCGCACGGGATCGAAGTTGGGAAATTTGCGGAAAGATACGGCGCCCAGGGCAATGGTCGATCTATCTATCTACAAGACCCAGAGGGGAATACTGTCGAACTTAGATCGGAGATCATCGCTTAGTTTGCATCCGTATCAGCTTGCGCCAAAACGCCATCGATATAACTCACGGCTTGACGCGGAAACGTTGATTTTGAGGTTTGATAAAAAAGTCGTTCCAGCGGCTGACTGCCATAATTCTGTCGAATTCCAGACTCAAATTCTTGCCGTTGAACTGATGACAACTGCTGTACGTGAGGGATGATTTCGAGCCGATATTGCCACCACGCGAGCTGATCCCAATACAAAGCAGCGGCTTCCTCTGCCATTAACTCTGTCCTCTCCATCACGCCTGATACGAATGCGGGCGGATTCTCAGTCATCGACAATGTTGCTGAAACATAGAGTTTCCCCAAACGCTCGTTCGTTGCCCTCATCATCAATAGATCACGAACAGTTTCGGTTCGGGAGTGACTGATCGAACGCTCGACTTCCGCCCGCGCTTGTTTAAGCTGAACAGCGAGATATCCCAAGGTGATAAATACAACCAACGTGCCTAATATTTCTCCAATCGCGCTAACCGCATCCCAATTCATAATATCCTCGCAGTTGAATAGAATTTGGGAAAGATAGCAGTGCAGCAGCAACTTTTAAATGCTTGCAACTACTTGAATATACATTGGCGTGCTTAGATACAAAAGTCAGGCTGAGCTTTGCTCAACCCGCCTGGCTGCAGGTCGTACGAACTAACCGTTGATGATGCGTGACTGGCTTTCTGGCTCATCCCAAGGTAGATGATGGTCCTCAAGGATAACCACGTTATTGCGGTTGACCAACAAGCCGGCAGCCTGGTAACCGAGCAGCTCTTTAATTGGTCGGTCAGGGTGTTGCGCAATCAGTGCTGCCTCATCCGAGGACAGATTGGAAAGCCCTCGAGCACGCTCGACACCCTTTTCGTCATAGATATGTAACACATCAGCTTTCTGAAACGCACTGTGTAGAGACTGTACATCGCGACACAAAATACCTTCTTCGTTATTGAGAAGTGCATCGGCCGCCGATTGTTTCAATACCAGGCTACCGGCCATCTGCAGACGGTCTGTGAGCCAAATCATCCAGCTTGAAGAAGGCGTAGTTTTAGCGACGCAGCGAGTATGTGGGCGCTCACCCAGAAGGGCAGCAGAGACGGGCCGATCGAGCGTGCCACGCGAGATCAGCGCAGTGCAACCGGCATTTTGGGCCATGTTGGCGGCTCGCATTTTGGTCAACATTCCGCCGCTACCTAGCTGGCTCGTACCGCTAGTGACCTCCAGATATTCACTGACGTCCTCAACAGTCTCAACAAGTCGTGCGCCAGCCTCTGAGGGATCACGGTCGTAGAGACCGTCTACGCCCGTGAGAATAATCAGGTGCTGAGCCTGGATCATCTGAGCCACTTTGGCAGCGAGTCGATCATTATCTCCAACCCGGATCTCTTCAGTCGTCACTGTATCGTTCTCGTTAACGATAGGCAGGACGCCGTGCTCAAGTAGCGTGTGCACGGTATTTTTGGTATTCAGAAAACGCCGGCTAGCCTCCAAATCTTCCGACGTCACCAATACCTGCGCGATGTCAAAACCATATTCGAGGGCGATCTGTTTGTAGGCATTCAGTAAGATCGGCTGACCGCATGCCGCTGCCGCCTGCTTCTCCTGAACACCGGCACTTTCAATATCGGTGTTCAACGCATTCAGCCCCAGAGCAACAGAACCGGAGGTCGCCAGTACAACTTCATAACCCTGCTGTCGGAGGTCGGCGATATCGCTCAACAGCCCATGCATGAACGCATAACATGGCTTCAAATGATCAGCGCTGGCCAGCAAACTAGAGCCGACCTTGACGACGATTCGTTGTTTAGTCTGTGCGGTTTGGTTACCACTTTTCTGTTCAAAAAATTCACTTTCACGTGATGTCATTTACTGCTGCCTCTTTTTATCAATATCTCGCGATTATGGTTCGAACTCTAATTATTTTATATCGCTAGCACTCTACCCGGCATTAACGGGAAAAGATAACTTACTGATATTTGTCTGTTTTAACCCCGCACGCAGACAAGCAGGTTTAATAGGAGACAAAAATTTTGAGTTGAATACTTCGATGTCTAAGTACTATACTACGTTTCTTGCGATGCAACAATCTTCTGTCGGTTGTAATCGCAAACAACTGCTTGCGCAAGAGCGCGAGCCGCGTAGCAATTTGGCTAAAAATAAGAGAGGTAAATCCCTGATGCAGAAAACTAGAGTATTGATGGTCGGCTGCGGCAAGATGGGCGGCGCACTGCTGTTTCGTTGGCTTGACCAAACTCAGTACACTTTTACGGTGGTTTCACCTTCCGGTCGTGAAATGCCCGAGGGCGTGGCAACGGCACGTGCGCCAGAGGAACTGCAGCAGGCACAATTTGATCTTATTGTCATTGCAGTGAAACCTCAGATGATTCCCGAAATAATGCCGGCCTATAACAACTTCCTCGCGATTGACGGGTGTTTCCTATCGATAGCGGCTGGTTTTTCGACCGCTTCCATCTTAGCTTTGGTTGGCGAGAAACCACTGGTGCGGGTCATGCCGAACATGCCCGTGCAGATCGGCAAGGGCGTTAGTGCAATGTATGCAAACCAGTATGCGACGCAGCAGCAGCGGCTAACGGTAGAGACGCTGATGCAGTCTACAGGGCAGCAAATATGGGTTGAAGCCGAAGATGATATTGACCGCTTAACGGCTATTGTCGGAAGTGGGCCCGGGTACGTATTTGAGATCGCCCGATGCTGGATGAAGGCTGCGCAGACCCTAGGGTTCGCGGAAGCTGAGGCGAAAGATATGGTGCTCCGTACGCTGGCTGGCTCGGTCGAACTGGCCCTCGAAAGCCCAGCATCGTTGAGTGAACTGCGCAACAACGTCACCAGTAAGAATGGTACAACCGCAGCCGGTCTGTCTGCGCTTAACCCTGATGCAATCCTCGATGGACTGCTGAAAAAGACGGTAGAGGCCGCTTACGCGCGGGCAGTTGAGCTACGCTAAGCAGGCAAGTAACACCGACTACTCGTCAATACCGATAAGACACAACATTGATTGCCACCGGTACATTACTTTTACAGGTGGCCCAACTGGTTCATTCATAACATTCGAATAATTAGGAGAAACGATAAGTGGCAACAACCATAGCAATGAAATTTACCGAAGGTGAAGACTTTGTTGACCAGCTAGGGAAACAGGCACAGGCCGCAGCTAGGATACTTGCAGTTGCGACAACCGAGGAGAAGAATCTGGCCCTAGAGAGTGCCGCAGGCCATCTTGAACGCCGAGCAGCAGAACTGCTTGCTGCCAATGCTCTAGATGTCCAGAGTGTAACCGATTTAGGTAAACCGGCCGCCTTCATCGACAGGCTGACGCTGACCTCTGAGCGTATTGACAGTATGTGCGACGTACTCAGAAGCATTGCGGCGCTACCCGATCCGGTCGGAAGAGTCCTTATGGATGAAGAACGACCCAACGGTCTCCGCATACGTCGCGTCGCAACCCCTATCGGAGTCATCGGCATGATTTACGAATCAAGACCCAATGTGGGTGCGGATGCAGGCGCGCTGTGCCTAAAATCTGGTAACGCGGTAATTCTGCGCGGCGGCTCCGAAAGCCTCAATTCTACTCGCGTGATCGTTTCCTGCATGGTGGACGGTCTGCGCGAGGCAGGTTTGCCCGACGCTTGTATCTCGTTCATCGACACGTCTGACCGCAGCGCGGTTGCACAGCTATTACGCTGCACTGAGCATGTGGACCTGGTTATTCCCCGTGGTGGTCGCAGCCTAGTCGAGCTTGTACGCAATGAAGCACGAGTGCCAACATTGCTGCATCTTGATGGCAATTGTCATACCTACGTTCACGCGGCAGCAGATTTAGATAAAGCCGTCGAGGTCATTCGCAATGCCAAACTGCGCCGGCCGGGTATCTGTGGCGCCACAGAAAGCATCGTGGTCGACCGAGAAATTGCAGCGGACTTGCTGCCACGACTGGTCGAGCGGTTGGAAAACTGTGAAATTCGGGGTGACGAGTTAGCCGTTAGTTGTGACGCACGCATTGTGCCCGCAACTGAAAGCGACTGGGACACCGAGTACCTAGAAGCGATTATTTCGGTAAAAACCGTCAATGGACTCGAAGAAGCAATCGCATTTGTAGATCAACATTCTTCAGGGCATACCGACGCAATTCTTACAAAAGATGCAGCCGCCGCGAAGACATTCATGCAAAGAATCGATTCCGCCGTTGTCATGCACAACACCTCTACCCAGTTCTCCGACGGCGGCGAATTCGGCATGGGTGCAGAAATTGGTATAGCGACCGGAAAATTGCATGCTCGTGGACCCGTTGGTCTTGAGCAACTAACCAGCTTCAAATACGAAGTTCATGGTGACAACCAAATTCGCGCATAAGCGAACAGGAATTAATGATGATTGATATGGCCCTTATTTCGCTGATCGCCTACTTCATACTGATGATGGCTATTGGTGTTTACGCGTACCGAAAGTCCACCAGCGATGTCTCCGAGTACATGCTGGGCGGTAGAAACCTGCACCCAGCCGTTGGCGCGTTGTCAGCAGGCGCCTCTGACATGAGTGGTTGGATGCTAATGGGCCTGCCCGGCGCGATATATGTCACTGGTCTAAGTGCTGGCTGGATTGCGGTAGGTCTCGTAATTGGCGCGTATTTCAATTATCTATTGGTCGCACCTCGACTACGTGTTTATACCGAGATTGCCGATGACGCGATCACCATTCCGCAATTTTTTGAAAAACGATTCAAAGACGGCTCGCACGCGTTGCGAGTCATTTCGTCGGTGGTCATCGTCGTCTTCTTCACGCTCTATACGTCTTCCGGCGTCGTTGCTGGCGGCAAACTCTTTGAAGCCTCTTTCGGGCTCAGCTATGAGCTGGGCTTGTTCTTGACCGCCGGAGTTGTCGTCGCTTACACGCTGATCGGCGGGTTTCTCGCGGTTAGCCTCACAGATTTTGTACAGGGCTGCATCATGTTCGTCGCACTGATCATGGTGCCAGCAGTAGCGCTTTACACGGTGGGTGGCGTTGAAGCAGTTTCAATCGCTGTTTCTGACATAGACACCAGCTTATGGAGTTGGACCAGCGGCCTGACAGCACTGGGTCTCATCTCCAGCCTATCCTGGGGATTAGGTTATTTTGGCCAACCACACATCATTGTCAGATTCATGGCGATCCGGTCACTACCTGATATTGCCACTGCAAGACGCATTGGTATGAGCTGGATGGTCGTTACCGTAATAGGCGCTGTTTCTACCGGCGTCGTTGGGCTCGCCTATGTCACCACCACTAGCGCAACGCTCGAAGATCCGGAAACCGTGTTTATCTTCCTGTCACAAGTCTTGTTCCATCCGCTGGTAGCAGGATTCCTGTTGGCGGCAATCCTAGCAGCAATAATGAGCACAATTTCATCGCAGCTGCTGGTGTCTTCCAGTTCGCTGACGGAAGATTTCTACAAGACTTTTATACGACGCTCCGCGAGTCAGAAAGAACTGGTGACAGTCGGCAGAATCTCTGTGTTAGCGGTATCGTTAATCGCTATCGCATTGGCGTTTGATCGTTCTTCATCAATCTTATCACTGGTTAGTAATGCATGGGCGGGCTTTGGCGCAGCCTTCGGACCCATCATTCTTCTCAGCCTATTCTGGCGTCGCTTCAACAAAGAGGGCGCGCTTGCAGGCATGATTACTGGTGCGGTGGTGGTGCTGATTTGGATTTACGCCCCTATTGAAATCGACGGCAAAAGACTACATGAGCACATCTATGAGATTGTCCCAGGCTTTCTGCTGGCAATGCTTACAGCGATAGTTGTCAGTCTACTGACTTCTCGCCCAGCGCAAGCCGTAGCAGAGCGCTTTGACCACATGGAACAATTGATGGCGGGAAATGATCCCGCCCTTGCAGACCCAGTTGTTGGGTCTGCATAAATAAAGCACACTAATCAGGAGTAATTGAATGCAACTGGCCACGAGCCTCAAAGACACGCCATTAACGTTGTTAGACGACGATGAGCTAAATTCGATCCGAGCGATGCACGTTGCCGACGAGGCAGAAGTGCTGGAATTGCTGATCAGCAGTGCCAGAATAGATTCCAGCCAGCGCTGGCGAATCCAAGATCGCGCAGTGAGCCTAATTGAGCGCATGCGCAGTTCAAGTCAACCTGGGCTGATGGAGATGTTCCTCGCCGAATACGGACTATCTACCAACGAAGGCATCGCACTGATGTGCTTGGCAGAGGCACTATTGAGAGTGCCTGACCCAGGCACAATTGATGCGCTGATCGAGGACAAGATCGCCCCCTACGACTGGGATAAACATTTTGGTCACTCAGGGTCATCGGTGGTCAACGCTTCTACCGTAGCGCTGATGCTGACTGGGCGTCTCCTCGATGAAGATAACAGTTCCAGCGTGTCCGGCTTGCTTAATCGTACAGTGAAGCGTCTGGGCGAACCCGTAGTCAGGATGGCGGTAAAACAATCCATGCGCGAAATGGGCAACCAGTTTGTGCTGGGCCAGACGATCGAGCAGGCGCTCAAACGTGGACGCGGCGAAATGAAACGCGGATTTCTTTATTCCTATGACATGCTCGGTGAAGCTGCGCTTACCCAAGCAGATGCCGACGAGTATTATGAATCCTACGCTAATGCAATCCACGCCATCGGCAAACAGGCTGGAGACGGCCCGCTAATAGATCAGCCCGGCATTTCAGTCAAACTGTCGGCACTGCACCCCCGCTTCGAATACGCAAAGACGCAGCGTTTATTAAAAGAACTGGCGCCACGTCTAAATTCACTCGCAAAGCTCGCGAAAAAGTACAACCTAGGGCTCAACGTCGACGCAGAAGAGGCACGCCGAGTAGAGCCCTTTTTACACGTTGTGAAGGCAGCGCTGAGCGATCCCAAACTGGCCGGGTGGGACGGTTTTGGTCTTGTTATTCAGGCCTATGGCAAACGTGCAGCGCCTATTATCGACTGGCTATATGCATTAGCGACGAAACTGGACCGTAAAGTTATGGTCCGCCTTGTCAAAGGAGCCTATTGGGATTCAGAGATTAAACAGGCGCAGATTGATGGTGCGTCTGATTATCCTGTATTTACGCGCCGGGTCGCGACGGATATTTCTTATACATGCTGCGCCGCCAGACTGTTACGCATGACTGACCGCATATACCCACAGTTTGCGACCCACAACGGCCAGACCGCCGCCGCTATCCTCGAACTAGCGACGGATCCCAATGCTTACGAGTTTCAGCGGCTACACGGGATGGGCGAATCGTTACACAACCACCTGCTCGAAGACGAAGGAGCTCGCTGCCGCATCTACGCGCCGGTCGGTCCCCACAAAGACCTGCTGGCATACCTTGTTCGGCGACTACTCGAAAACGGCGCCAACTCTTCTTTCGTCAATCAAGTCGTTGATCCACGCTTTTCCGCACTTGCACTCGCTGCGGACCCCTTCGATAGCCTGCCGGAAATTCAAACTGGACTGCCGAATCGTCTGGTGGCATCAGCTGACATCTACGCCCCCGACCGAGTCGCAGCCAAAGGCTGGGATTTGCAGAACAACGATGTTGTTAGACAAATTGATCTTGCCAGAGAGCACTATATTGATTACCAGTGGCACGCCGAACCCATCGTGGCGGGCGAGTTTATTGGGAAACCGAGCAAACAAGTTTACAATCCTGCCGTCAGCGCTGACGTGGTTGGCACTGTCATAGAAGCAACCTGCGAAGACTGCAGCCAGGCTACTGACCTCGCCAATAGCTGGGAGCACGCCGGGGCTTCCGAGCGATCTTTCACCCTGCGTCGAGCATCTGAACTTATTGAGGACAGCTTTGGAGAACTCATCGCGTTGCTGGCGCGAGAAGCAGGCAAGACTCAGGTAGACGCGATTGCCGAACTACGTGAGGCAGTAGATTTTCTGCGTTACTACGCAAATCAAGGAGACGCGCAGGTTGATGGGGAGCCGAGAGGCATCATCACTTGCATTTCACCGTGGAACTTCCCACTTGCGATATTTACCGGCCAAATTGCGGCCGCACTGGCCGCCGGTAATGGCGTATTAGCCAAACCAGCAGAAACTACCCCGCTAATAGCCGCCGCCGTCGTAAAATTATTGCACACCGCCGGAGTGCCGCGAGATGTACTGCAATTGCTCCCAGGTGACGGTATTGAAGTCGGACAAGCACTGGTCAGCCACCCCCACATCAAAGGGGTCTGTTTCACCGGCTCCACAGTAACAGCGCAGGCTATTAATCGAATGATGGCCGAGCATCTGACGCCAGATGCAACACTCATTGCCGAAACCGGCGGGATCAACGCCGGGGTAGTCGACTCCACCGCATTGCCAGAGCAGGCGGTTCGCGACACCTTAGTGTCCGCCTTTCAATCTGCCGGTCAACGTTGTTCAGCGCTACGTGTACTTTACGTGCAGGAAGATGTCGCTGATGGTTTTCTGGAGATGCTGTCTGGCGCAATGGACGAGCTCGAGTTGGGCAACCCATGGGCGCTAGAGACAGATATTGGCCCTATTATTTCTAAGCAGGCTCAGCAAGACATACAGACGTATATTGATACGGCACGCAAAGAAGGTCGCCTGCTTAAGCAACTTGCCACCCCTGCAGAAGGAAACTTTGTCGGGCCAGCGATCATTGAGGTGAACGGTATCGAAGATCTCGACCACGAAGTGTTTGGGCCAGTGCTTCATGTTGCAAGATTTAAAGCTGAACATTTCGATGCGGTATTAGACACGATCAACCGCCGAGGTTTTGGACTCACATTTGGCCTACACACACGAATTGACGAGCGGGCGAAAGTCATCTCTAACAGATTACAAATGGGGAATATTTACGTCAACCGGAATCAGGTCGGCGCGGTGGTAGAGTCTCAGCCATTTGGCGGAGAAGGATTGTCAGGCACCGGCCCTAAAGCAGGGGGACCGCACTACGTACCTCGCTTTCAGCAGCAAGAAAGAATTTGCAGCGATGCTATCACCGGATCAAGTGTGCCGCTGCAACAGCTCCAGGCGGGCATCGATGCGCTGTATTGGCACGAACCCATGCCACTGGATGAACAAGAGATGCTTGGTATCACTGGAGAATCAAACAAGCTGACGCTCTGGCCACGCGGCACTGTGTTGTGCCTTGGCCCAACCGTGCAAGATGCGCTTGCCCAGACGGGCGCCGCTCGCCGAATGGGCTGCCCGGCACTGACCGTTGTACCTGGAGCCAAGGGCGTAGACTGCATTGATGGATTCCTCGATCGAGCGGACCTGACACAGCTGCAAGGTATTGAGGTCGTCGCGCTGTGGAGCCATGACGATGATTTACGGGCAGCGCGAAAAGCGCTGGCTGCAAGGCCAGGCAAAATCCTGCCACTCGTTGCCAATGAATACTTGGAAAGCTACTGCCGACTGGAACGGCATACGTGTATAGACACGACTGCTGCAGGCGGCAACGCATCACTTCTCGCGTCAGTCGAGTCATAACTTTCATCTAAGGAAAGCTCACAATTAATGCGATGGCACTCTCTAGTGCCATCGCATTATCGTGCGCCCATGGGCTGCACACTAATTGTAGACTTGTTAAATGTCATGCCTCCACACTCAAAACCTCGTATGTAAAGCCCCAGCGCAGAGGGCAAAAACAAAAGAAACACAAATCTATTCATCATCAGTCTCTATCGGACCACTACGCATGTATCGCCCATTCTGGGTTGTCATTTATCGCAATTCTTCGCGACTGCGATCCCGAATCCAGAGTAGCGTCATCACAGCTGTTACCGAGGCAGCTATCATCAGTAACGCAGGCTCTAGCGGATCTCCAGTTGCCTTGATTAACCATGTCGCATGGCATTGGCGTGATCCCTCCCACCACACCCACACCCACACCCACACCGAGATTAAATGAATTTGAATAGCCCGTTAGCCGATCTTCGCTTGGAAAGAGTTCTACAAGAATCGGGGGTGCTGAACCGAGCGGGACTGCGATCAAAACAAATCCCAACGCAATCAGTCTGGTGCGCAAAATCCAACGGTCGCCAACCTCAGGTATCAAGCACATCCGCAGCGAACACCGTCGTTGCGAAAGCCGCTGCAACAGATCCTAATAACATA
>JBLHWY010000063.1:0-33041 GCA_047629195.1 Candidatus Azotimanducaceae bacterium | reverse complement strand
CCACTGACTGATACCCGTCGCAAAAGACGTTTGTGAGGATAATAGTCGCTGGCAGCATAGTGTTGAACTGCACGGTTATCCCAAAAGGCAATCGAACCCGGTTCCCATTTGAACCGACAGGTGTACTCCGATCGGTTATGTTGTTGTTGCAGAAACGAAACAATGCTTTTCGACTCAGATGCCGACAAACCCTCGCCGGAACGCACGTCGTAGAGTGATTCGTGGCGCAGGAACCCACCGTGAAGATATAACGTCGTTCTACCTGTTTCAGGGTGTGTTCGTAACATTGGATGGCTGACACCAAACGGAATTTCTTGCTTCAGTCCTTCTACGATGTCGACAGGTAACTCGCCAGCACCACGGCCCATAAGAAAGACCTGATAATCATTAATACCATGGATGTGTTGGAGCTGATCTTGCATTTCCTGTGGTAAGCCCAAGTAACATGCGTAGCTGTCGGAAAATAGCGTGTCACCGCCGTAGGGTGGCACCGTAACGCATTGAGCGATGGAGCCTAGCGAAGGCTTTTCCATCCAGGTGACGTCGGTATGCCAAGTATTCTCGGCACCAGCGCTCTGCTTACCGTGAGCAATTTCAAGAATGAATGGGTTAGTACCCGCCCTACCGAAGGGAAATGCATCAAGGTCGCCAAATTTTCGGCCGAAAGAAACTTGTTGATCTTCAGATAAATTTTGATCTCTGAAAAATATGACTTTTCTTTCAAGCAGCGTATCACGTACGAAACTGACCAACTCAGAAGACATAGGGTTTTTTAGATCAATATTATGCAGTATCGTGCCGAGAGTGAGACCAATGTGCTCAAAGACAACACCAAAATCATTTGCGCGCGCTTGCAACCCATCAGAGACAGGTTGATTGCCCATCCGCGCGTACTCGTAATTAACACCTAAGCCAATTCGATTAAAAGAAGGAAAAAGAGATTCGATCGGCTTTTCTGAATCACCGCCCTTTTTCTGACTAGCGCTTCTGAACTCAACCAGTTTCTCTGCATATTTTTGAGCAACTGAGTTGTATTGCGCTTTTTCTGCCTTCACTGATTCCGACATGCCCTACCCTGCTAATTCGCAATAATGATAAATGATGGGGACTTGCACCCACCAATATGCATTGAGTATGACTAATAGTCGAGCTAAATTGAGAGTACTAGCTTGCCAAAATGCTCATTCCGTTTCATCATTGCAAACGCTTCGGTCGCCTGCTCCAGCTTAAAAACTTGATGTATTGGTAGACTAAAAGCACTGGATGAAAGCCCGGGCAGCAATTCTCGTGCAGTCGCCTCGACAATATTTTCTACCTCATTGGCGTTTCGAGTGCGGAATGTCACCCCCAAATATTTGATTCTCCTAAGCGCATGCAAATCGAAATCAAACTCGCCTTTCATGCCGCCAAGCCGACCAACGTTTACGATACAGCCACCTAATTTAGTCGCTCGCATATTACTATTGGCGGCCGGACCAGACACATGGTCAATCAGAATATCGACACCCTTCCCATCTGTTGCGTCTAATACCTGTTGCGCCCAATTTTCATCGCTAGAATTAATTGCTAGATGCGCGCCATAGCTCTTCAGTTTTTTAATACGGTCAGGATTAGTAGAAGTGCCAATTACCAAGCCAGCACCGAGAAATCGCGCGACTTGCATCCCAATTAGACCCACCCCGGAACTTGCACCTTGTATCAGCACTGCTTGGCCTTTCACCAACTGACCGTTGGTTTTGATGGCGTCGTACTCCGTTTGCAGTGCAACTGGAAATGTCGCAGCCTCTTGATAAGATAAATTCTCAGGCACCGGATAGATCCGATGACTGTGACCAACTGCGTATTGCGCAAAGGCATTGCCCCCTGCTGCCATAACACGATCACCAATTTTCCATCGCGTTACATCGGCGCCAATTTGTATAATCTCACCGGCAAACTCGAGTCCCAGCGGCGTACCTGCACCTCCTGTAGCGCCGTGAGCAGCGCCCTTTAACATTCCAAGATCAGCACGATTTAGGGCTGCCGCTTTGACGCAGACAAGAACTTCTTGGGGACGGGGAACTGGAACAGGCATAGTACTTATAATGGGTCCTTCAGTACTTGCTATTACCGCTTTCATTTTAGACATAGGTTTTTTAGTTCTTTTGGGTAGATCGGAATCCGAGCTATCGGGCAGGTATCAATCATGCTTTTCGATTCGACATGAAATTTTGAAAATATAGAAGTTCATCCGAAAACGAAAATGGTTTTTTTATGACTCGGGCTACCTGGTATGGCGCGAGAGAAGATTCCTCATTATCAATATAGCCACTGCAAACAATTGCTGTAATCACTTCCAGATGTTCACCCTTGAGATAATTCAACACATGAAATCCATCAGCATTGGGCATTTTTATGTCGATGAGTACGAGATCAATAGATTCTTGTTTAAGCGCTTTTACGCCCTCAAGCCCATCACTTGCTAAGAATGTGTTACACGACAAAGATTTAAATAGCCTGAGCCATATGTCTAACAATAGCTCTTCGTCGTCGATAACCAATACGTTCACAGCGCACCTAGTTCAGCAAAAGGAAGCTCTATAATGAACTTCGTATACGGTGAAATAGGATCATAGCTTAACCTCCCGTCGTAACTCCGAATAATGCTCTCTGCAATAGAGAGCCCTAGTCCAGTACCTTGCCCAGGGTTTTTTGTCGTGTAGAAAGGCGTCATCATTCTCTCGGCAACTGTCCTTTCAATACATGTTCCGCTATCTGAGAACTCAATTATTAAGAGATCGAGCCTAGAGCCTGCTTCAATCTTTATCCATTTGTCCTCGAGATTAGCGATAGCATGAAAGGCATTGGTCAATAAATTCATTATTACTTGGGAAATTTGTGCGCGATTAACGTTGACCATAAAAGATTCGTCGATAGCCACATCAACACATATTCCCTGAGCTTTTGTTCTCTCAGCACACAAATTCAAGGTTTCATCGACGATGCTTGCCATAGAAGAAATTTCGTTCTTCTTCGCCGGCAGATCACTCGAGAGTGATGAGAGAGAATGTGTGATTCGAGAAATGCGATTGACTGTTTCTTCAATCGACTGAAGATGGTTGTCCAATATTTCCAGATCAATTCCCCCCGAACTTATCTGATGCCTCAGTAATCCCGCGTAACCAGCAATTACACTAAGCGGGTTATTTATCTCGTGAGCAATACCTGCCGCAAGTTCACCAATATATGCAAGTCTAGAGGTCACTTCTAATGCACCTCTTTGTTTTTCGAGTGTCTCTTCGATCCTCTTTTTCTCAGTGATATCATTGGTGATTGCGATGTGAGCAAACTCGCCATTGGTTAGTTGATAAGGCGCAGCCCAAGTCTCCATATGATGTGTTTTACCATTCAAATCGACGAGTTCAAATTCAAGTTGGCCACGTTCACCATTACAAATAGCTTTGTTAAAACGAATGAATTTTTCTTTATCACGCGCCTCAATCAAAGGATAGACACTTTTCCCCTTGACCATCTCGAAATCAGCAGCAGCGATCATTGATAAACCCTTTGCGTTCATGACCAAAAGCCCGCCAGTTTTATCAATTATTTTGACGCAGGATGGCGTTGCTTCTATCATCTCTCCAAACCGAGAATTCGCATCGCCAATAAGTTGTTCAAATTCCTGCATAAGTGTTCCCCCCCGCCCGAACCCACTAAAATAGAAGTTAGATATCTGTGATAACGCTACATTACAACCAACGTCCATTTCACTAACTTCTTCTAGAACGCTTTAACCTTAGCATAATTTGGTATGCCGACATTATTCCAACAAAGATCGCCAACGGCTCTAATCAAGTTGCAGGCTTTCTCTCCAATTCTTCTGAAAGCTCAATGTACTCAACCAGCTTTCCGAGTGCAACAGGCCCATGTTCATTGATTTTTGCAATCGCGGCCAGCATCGCCTCAGTCGGTTTAGCCGTAGAATTTGCCGGCTGGGTAAATGCGTCAAGTCTTGCATCCCCTAACCATTCAGTTAGAGAAGGGTCTGCCGACCAGGCTAACTGATTCATGGCATGAGCAAGCGATACTCTCATCCAGTCACTCGCAGTATTTGGATGTGGTACAACGGTACACAGTCGGTTTCGTTCATCTGCAGAATCGTAGCTTGCTTCGACATGAGCAATGAATGCTGCACTAAATACTTGCTGGCAGAACCGTACAGTTTGCAGCGTAATTTGATCACCATCAAATACTGGCACCACGGGTCTTCGCGCAAGTGCATCAGCGGTACAATCTATGTACAAAGCGTCCTTATTTAGCTGAACAACACCCTGATCTAACTCGAGTTGACCTCGGCTTACTCGTTTAACCCGACCTTTACGAATAACGTTTTTAATTCTCTTGAGTTGTTGTAGCTCTAACCCTGTGACAGTTGCACAGCGATACATTGAAGGTTTTACATCATCATCGATACGGAGTAACTGACCGTTTGCTTGGACTTTAGCGAACATGTCATCGATAGATTCTGATTCAGCAACAGCACGCATTTGCCCTGCCAAACCCTCAACACCAATTGTTGCGCCAGATCGGCCTGGTTGAATGTTGGCACGATCAAGAATCCATGAATCTCGGGGCGTTATCCATGAGATGCTATCAGGCTCAACCTGGTTAGACAACAGCCAAAGGCAAGCGTCCATACCTGTTTTACCTGCACCAATAACGACATATTGTGCATGAGGTTCACGAAGTTTAGGCAGGTCATTTAAGGGTATACAGGTCACATCACTGTCAACTTGATACTCGGGTGGTTTAACAGATGGAACTGAGACGTTCATATAAGTTGCATCCACTAGCTTGCGCGAAATCACCTGCTGGACCTCGCCAGTCACCATTGATTTAAATGACTTGTCTCCTAGGTACTCACACATTGGAAAGTATTTAACTCGGCCCGAGGACACAAAGCGTCGTTGCATAACTTGATCAAAATAGGCGCAAACTTCAGCCCCTGAGGCAAGCTCATGCAAGCCTTTGTTCCAACCGGTTTCGTCTATCATATCGTCACCCAGCTTTTGCGAGTTGACCCCGTAGAAAGATGAGGGTTGATGCAAATGCACAAAGGGGTAGGCATCATTCCAATGACCACCAGGTTTGTCATGTTTATCAACCATGACCACCGTCGCATCGGTTTCTGTTAGTAAAGTGTCTACAAACGCCATACCCATCGCGCCCGTGCCTACAACCAAGTAATCTGCTTCTAAATTCATACGTATCCAATCGATAAAATTAAGGGTTTGAAATTGTGATTCTCAAATCATATTTCCTTAAGAAATCATACCTTATTTTGGCTGAAATCGGCAGCAGAACCGCGGTTCCAAGACGGGCAAAGGGCGCTCGTTGCTCAACGGGCATTTACTCAGTTGTGCTTCTATTACGTATTCTGATATACCTACACCGACCAAGACTCTCTATTTAGGATACGAATTTTGCCAATACCTGTGATACTTGATACCGACATCGGTTTTGATGTCGATGATGTTTGGGCCCTAGCTTTTTTACTACAATGCCCAGAATTAGATGTAAAACTCATTGTGACAGACACCGGTGACACGCATTATTCCGCTGCGCTTGTTGCCAAATTGCTGCAAGTAGCAGGGAGAACCGATATTCCTATCGGAATTGGTATCCCACTGGACGAAACAGAGAGAACCCATCAGGCCTGGTTGCGCGATTTTGACATAGAAGCCTACCCGGGCGAAATTCTGTTAGATGGCGTAGGCGCAATCTGCGATACAGTTCAACGCTCCCCCGAGCAAGTCAGCATTATCTGCATTGGACCGGTGCCCAATATCGCCGCAGCGCTTGCACGTGAACCAGCCATTGTAGAAAACTCGAGATTCATCGGCATGCACGGCAGCATTCGACGAGGTTACCTCGGTGCAAATAAACCGATGAAAGAATATAACGTCAAAAAACACACGCTTGCCTGCCAACGCGTATTCGCGACACCCTGGGACATTACCATCACCCCACTCGACACCTGTGGCACAGTCTTTCTGAAGGATGAGAACTTCAAGCAGGTAAAAATGGCTGATACCCCCCTCGCAAGGGCTGTCATGGAGAACCATTTCATCTGGTGCGAAAAAGTCAAAGATTGGCCCATCCTGTCTGAAATGGATCCGCAAAAACAATCATCCTTGCTATACGACACGGTGGCTGTTTATCTCGCGTTTAGTGAGTCACTGCTCGAGATGGAACAGCTACCCATCATCGTAACCGATGATGGCAAAACCCTGGTCGACGACTCAGGTCAATTAGTTAAGTGTGCAATGAACTGGAAAGACCAAAGCGCATTCGAGCAGCTCTTGACCGAACGATTAACAACACACAATATTGAAAAATCATGAGCGAAAAACCGAACGTCGTTGTGCTTTTCCCCGATCAGCTTAGAGCCCAATCTTTGCGGCTCTATGGTAGCGCCGGCTACAGCGAAAACCAGATTGAAACACCCAACATTGATCGGCTTGCCGCGAGTGGAGTCACCCTCGACAATGCATTTTCTAATTGCCCGGTCTGCACTCCCGCGAGAGCCATGTTGGTCACCGGCAGATACCCACAGAGCACTGGGCACTTGATTAATTCGACCCGTACCCGCCACTCTGAAATATCAATTGCTGATGCGTTCTCGCACCAGGGTTATGAAACCGCCTGGGTTGGCAAGTGGCATTTACATACGGGCCACTGGCCTGCCCTGAATCGAACGCCTATGCAACCAGACTGGGTACCCAAAGGTCGTGACAGATTGGGCTTTGAATACTGGCGAGCTTACAACCAGCATATGGTTTATTTCGACGGTTTCGTGCAAAAAGGTGATTGGAATTATGAGCGCTGGAAAGGATACGAAACCGAGGGCTTATTACACTATGCCTTTGAGTTTATGGACGAGGCGAAAGAAAACCCTTTCCTGCTATTTCTGTCTCCACATCAGCCACACTACACACCTGAAAAATTTGCTCCGGATAGATTCTACGCCCAACTTCCAAAAACGTTAACGCTACCTGCGAACGTGCCAGAAGCTCTGCAGGAAATGTCAATTGAGATGTATCGACACTACCTTGCGATGATTCTTGCAATTGATGAAATGCTAGGAAAATTGATCGACTACCTCGATGCAAAGAATTTGCTCGACAATACCATTTTAGTATTCTCTTCAGATCACGGTACTCAAGGAGGCTCACAAGGCGTGAACCCCTGGTCGAAGAAAAACCCCTACGATGCCTCTATCCACATACCTGCGATCATTTCATACCCACAAAAAATTGATGCAGGTACAAGGACCGATACGCTGATGGGTATGGTTGATTTTTTTCCAACCCTCTGTGCACTCGCCGGCGTGCCAATTCCGACTTCCGTTGAAGGTTCAGACTTATCTTCTTCATTGATAAATCAAACGACGGATGCGGCGAATGCAACTACAATCGCAAAAGAGATTGATGACCAACCGAGCAGTGTTTTCCTGATGAACTTTTCCAAGTACTTTGATTGGTTCCAGGATGGTGCTGAGTGGCGTGGTGTTCGTACTAAGACTCACATGTACTGCCGTCGCCTTGATGGTACTGAAGAGCTCTACGATATTCGCTCGGATCCACTACAAATGGACAATTTGGTCGCCAACTGTGACGAACTTGTTCTACAGGAAATGAAAGAACTACTCGATGCACATCAGGCAGCGAGACATGATGAGTTGGTACCTTGCAGTGATTGGGCAAACTGGCTAGACGAACAACGACGAGTTATACGCAACGCCAAGGGCGAGTTGAGTCATCCGGAATCGACGCCCGATTGGTCCCAGTTGGAACCACTAAAAACGGTTTGATAAACGCACTATATTAGATTTGGTTAAAAACATGAGCACACAACCGCAATATCCCATCGTCATTAGCGAGAATCAGATAAAGCAATATCAGGAACAGGGTTTCCTGCTGACACCAGCCGTCTTAAGTCAATCAGAAATACAAGAATATGGCACCGCGGTTGACCGGGAAGTCGAAGCGCGAACCTCAAATGACAATCGAGAAGTTTCTGAAAAAACCGACTACGAGCAGTCATTTATACAATGTATGCGGCTTTGGGAAACTAGTCGTGAGGTACAGCCCCTCACCTTTCATGCTGGCCTCGCAGGCATTGCTGCGCAGCTGATGGCAGTAGAAAAAGTCAGGCTTTGGCAAGACCAGGCGCTATATAAAGAACCCGGGGGTAAGGACACGGAGGCACATCAGGATCAAACATTTTGGCCCATTGGTGACGTACCTCTTGTCAGTGCGTGGATTCCTTTCCAAGCAATCGAAAAGAAAAATGGGGCCATGGCCTATGTGCCAAAATCACATTCTGCTGGGCCACTAAAAGTTGTGGATATCACGCGCTCAACAACACCCTATCCTATCGTGGAAGACCCTGCGCTAGGAGGAGAAAAGCCAGAGTGGGTACTCGTTGATCCAGGCTCAGTTGTCTGGCACTCAGGATTTACCGTCCATCAGGCATCAGCAAATAGTACCGATCAAACTCGACGAGTATTTACCGTCGTCTATTTTGCGGATGGTTTCAAGCGCGTTCGAAACAGAGCAGCATTTCCCCTCGACCGAGCTGGCGTAGACGTGGGTGATTTTATGGAAGGTGAAGGCTTGCCGATCGTGTGGCCACCTTCACAGACGCTGCCGGAGCCTCCAGATACACATGGTCAAATGACTGGCCCCCAGCACGGTAGCTAAGAGCACCGTAACTAAGAACACTGTAATAACAGCACGGTAACTAACTGGAGAACAGATAAATGAAACTTGGACTCATGCTTGGATATTCCGGAGGTCAGCTACAGCTCCCCGTCGAAAAAGTTCAACTGGCCGAACGGCTAGGATACGACACTGT
Organism: Candidatus Azotimanducaceae bacterium; assembly: GCA_047629195.1. GTDB lineage: Bacteria > Pseudomonadota > Gammaproteobacteria > Pseudomonadales > Azotimanducaceae > UBA4582. The sequence continues at coordinate 24,143 of JBLHWY010000063.1, read as the reverse complement.
TTGGACCGCGGAAGCCTATGGCTCAGATGCCTTATCACCGTTGGCATACCTTGCAGCAAAAACTGACCGCATTAAGCTGGGTACTGCTGTGATACAACTCGCAGGTAGAACGCCAGCTAATGCAGCAATGACAATAGCAACAATTGATGCCCTCGCAGGTGGAAACCGTGTCATCTGTGGCATCGGTGTATCCGGGCCACAAATCGTTGAAGGTTGGTATGGCCAGCCCTGGGGGAAGCCTTACTACCGTATTAAAGACTACGTCACCATCATGAAGAAAATTCTTCGTCGTGAAGAACCGGTTATACATGAAGGCAAAGAAATTTCACTCCCTTTTGTAGGTGAAGGCGCAATGGGTGTTGGCAAACCGTTAAAGTCGATCCTGCATATGAATCCAGATATTCCCATATATCTGGGTACTGGCATGGAATCAACGGTGAAGCTCACAGCCGAAATAGCTGACGGTTGGCTGCCGCTAGGTCTTGTACCCGAAAACTTCGATACCTATAAACCTTGGATTGAAGCTGGACTCAAAAAAGCAGGCAAATCGGGAGACAGCTTTGAATGCCAGGCGATGAGTAACGTCGTCATCACCGATGACGTGAAGGCTGGATTAGATCGAATGAAACCTGGCATCGCGCTTTATGTTGGCGGCATGGGCCACAAGAGCAAAAACTTCCACAAAGAAATGATGATTCGGCGTGGTTTTGGCGATGCCGCCGAGAAAATCCAGGAACTGTATCTCGCTAAACGCAAGGATGAAGCAATTGCTGCCGTACCTGACGAATTTGTTGATCAGGGTGCATTGATAGGCGACAAAGCCAGAATTCAAAAACGTTTTAGAGACTGGGAAGACAGTGGCATTACTGGCTTAACGATTACTGGCGACGAACAAGCATTACGCTTGATGGCAGACGTCGCCAGGTTAAATGTCGAGCCGGGCGTTTAGAACCGAAATAGAACGTAAACAGGACATAAATATACCGGAAAATTAGGCCCGACAACACACCAGGCTGAGCGTGAATTAGTCGTTAGGCATTCAATGCCTTAACGCACTTGAGCACCTCAGCCTGATAGGTTTTGCCTCGTTCATTATAAAGATCAAGTACATTTAGTGAAGTCGGAACATAGCCGAAACCAATTTGATGTTCTGGATGCCACTGAAAAAGCGAGCCACCTAGTCCCATCCAGCCGAAGAAACCTTCTCTTCCTTCGTTAAAATCCCGTTCTCGTTTAGTGCTACTTTGGCTAGTCTCAGCAAACTTTGCGACGCCACCCTGAGTAAAGGTCGTTGTGCCGAAACCCATATCTTTAGTATCCGGATTCCCATGCAACGCTTTCCATGCATCTTCCGAGAGATATTCAACCCCTTCCCATTGACCTCCAAGAGAGACTACTGCGGCCAATTTTGCTAAGCCTCTGGCTGAACAGTTAGCATTAGCTGAAGGTGTTTCGCCCATCACGACTTTCGGTTCGTTGAAGAACGCAATTCTGTTCATACCTTTATAAGGCGGAGGCGTGCCTTTTGTCGTGCCTTTTCTCATGGCAGGAATCAACCGCAATACTCTGCCCGCAGTTTGAAAGATATTGTGCTCCATCTTTCTGCCTAATAATTTTGGCTTTAAACTTTCTAGAAACTGAAAACCAAACTTTAAGGGTGACACCCGCACAACACGATGAAGGTCATCTTTTTCAACGCCAATATTCACATCGACTCCGAGCGGGTCACGAATATCTTGCCGAAGAAATTCGCCAATAGTTCTACCTTTAGGGTCAACGCGTCGAAAAACTTCGTTGACAATCCACCCTCTCGTGACCGCGTGATATTCTCTGGTGCTGCCGCCGTCGGCACGAAATTTCTGTCCGTGAGGCTCAATAATGCGACCGATTTTGTTGACCTTAATATTCTCGGTCAGCAAATCTTCTGGCTCTATAGATGTGTCAAAAGCTGCAAGCCCTGCCTCATGCCGCATAAGCTCAGCGACGGTGAGTGTCTGCTTCCCTGAAGCGCCAAACTCAGGCCAATATTCAGTGATGCGGGCATCGTATTTAAGCAGTCCTTTTCCCACAAGAGATGCCATAGCAATGGCCTCTAAGCTTTTGCCACTACTAAACACATTGATCAAAGAATCAGGGGAGAAGTTCGGGTGATCTTCAGCAGCAGCCCAAAGATCTACAACCTTTTCGCCTTGATAATAAACGCAGAGTTGTGTTTGACGTTCTTGCAGAGTTCGCATATTACGCTCATACAATGTCCTGACTGATTCAAACCCCGGCTCGACAGTGCCCAGTATCTCGAAAGTGTGGTCTACGCTATCGCTCATGTTTTTCTCTCGTTTAACGGACAAGTATTCTACTTGAAAATACTCTCAGCGAGCAAAGCCAATCGCCTCATCCAAAAAGCCAGCGCCAATCGTCTCGTGACTTTTCTCCCCTTCTACTGAAATTTCTGTTATAAATTTTCAACCTGAATAAATGGAGTACAGCATGCCCGTAGAGATGATTGGCTGGATAGCACCACAAGTTAGCTCAGAAATCATTGCCCCCTCGGGCCCAATATTCGATGCAGATGTCATCGCCCATACAGCGAAAGTACATGAAGCAGCAGATTTCGATAGGGTTCTGATAGGTTATTTCTCCAATGCGCCCGACGGCTTCATCATCGGTGCCCACGCAGCAGCAGTGACAGAGAAACTCTCGTTCCTACTGGCACACCGACCAGGTTTTGTCGCACCAACGCTGGCTGCAAGAAAACTAGCAACGTTAGATCAACTATCCAAAGGTCGCTTGGCTGTACACCTGATCGCCGGAGGTAACGATGCTGATCAAGCAAGAGATGGCGACCATGTGGATCATGCCGGTCGCTACCGAAGAACTGAGGAATATGCACAAATCCTTCATAAAACCTGGACTGAATCGGCACCCTTTGATTTTGACGGTGAGTTCTACCAAATAAAGAAAGCACACTCTGCCATTCGTTGTGCTGCCGAACCTAGAATTCCGCTTTACGGCGGGGGTGGTTCACCTGCGGCTATCGCTGCACTGGCGCCGTACATCGATACATTTATGCTATGGGGAGAACCCCTGGCAGATACAACTGCGTTCATGCAAAAAGTCCGTACAGCGGCTAAGGCAAATCAACTAAATTTCAGTGTTTCGTCACGGCCTATACTGGGTAAAACTGAAGGCGAAGCTTGGGACCGTGCCCACAATATTCTTGCTCAAATCGAGAAGCGCATGGGTGGCAAAAGCGCCAACCCTCAAAATGCCGCATCGCAACGCCTGTTAAACGCAGCCTCGGAGCAAGATGTTTATGACAGCTGTCTTTATATGGCGCTGGCTACCGCCAGTGGTGCACCAGGAAACTCGACGGCCCTCGTTGGTACACCAGAAACAGTCGCAAAGGCTATGCTCGCCTATTACGACATTGGTGCAACCAGTCTTCTAGTTCGTGGATATGACCCGCTTCCCGATGCAATTGAATATGGCGAAGAACTTATTCCCAGAGTTAGAGAACTCGTCGCGCAAAAGGACGCTCAATCAGCGTCAGCATAATCCTTGATTGATAAATTGATCACAGCAACCTGCTACAGGATGTTTTTATGAATACCGCCCCATTCTTCACGCGTTTTATCAGGACATACTTGGCCTGTAGACGCTTCGGGCGTACGAGCTTGGATACATTAATGAGATTGTGCTGGGGTATAAAGAAAGCCAAAGCGCTTCTTTAGTGTTAATGAATTGGCCTAAGCAAGAACGACGATACGATGGCACCGATGTAAAACTCGTATTCTACGTCGCAGACCCGGGCGCCGTCATTGAATGTATTCGCGGCTACGGATTTGAAGTTTTGAGAGAAGCAACTCCGATTGCAGCCCTAAATGGCCGAGTGGTCGGCTTAGCACGTGACCCCGACAATTATGTCGTTGAGTCAGAATGACCATATCTATAACTGTTAGGACACTCAGTCAACACAACGATGGTTTTTAAGTACAGATTCTAAATACAGGTATCAAAATGAATAATCCAACAACGGTACTCGGTCCTATTCAAGGTGGTAATTTCGGCTGGCCATTTGCAGCCTCTATGTTGGACTTGGCAGCCCTGGGCTATCGGGAGACCGAATACTTTTTACAAGGAAATGCCAATTGTTATCGAATGATCGATGGAGCGGAGCAAGATCAAAGCGGCTTTTGGGCAGCAGAAAAAAACGGGAACGCTGCATACAAAACTCGGTTTATCGTTTATCACCCCGAAAACCCAGCAGATTTCAATGGCACAGTGGTGCTCACCTGGAACAATGTTACTGCGGGACATGATCTATTTCAGGCTGATAGCAAGGAGCTATTCGAAAACGGTTACGCGTTGGTCTTTCTGACACCACAAAAAGTAGGCATTGATGGCCTAGCACCTATTCATCAGGGCCTTCACGGCTGGGACCCTGTGCGCTATCCTGATCTTAACATCCCGTCAGATGATTATTCCTTTGATATTTTCTCTCAGGCTGCTGAAGCAATAGGACCTAACAGAGCAGGTCTTCTCGACCCGATGGATGGGTTAGATGTAAAGCGAGTTATCGCCCAAGGAGCCTCTCAATCCGCTGGACGTCTGGCAACCTTCATCAACGCCATTGCACCCATTCACAATCCTATTGACGGGTTCATTCTGCAAATTTACTTCGGCCGTGGCACACCTCTAGAAGTCGGCGAAACTGTCGTTAATATTAATACACCTCAAACCGGCAATCCCGCCGAACGCTTGCAGGGGACCAATTTACTTCGAGACGACCTGGGTGTGCCAATCTTTGTTGTGAATTCAGAACTGGAGGCCACTGCCTGTTACGGGGTACGTCAACCCGATACCGACTCTATGCGATTTTGGGAAGTGGCGGGCACATCCCATACGTCGATACAAGGGCGAGCGGTACGCCAAAAACTGCTGGATAGGGATAAACTGATCTCAAGCAAGGTAGACCCTCGGATCAACGCCATCCCGATCAGCCCTGTCTATGACGCGGTTTTTCATCATATGCAGCAGTGGCTAACAGACGGCACCATCCCGCCCATCGTAGCCAAAATCGAATTCGAAGGAAAACCACCACAACCGAAGCGGGATCATTTGGGGATTGCTATCGGAGGCATCCGGTTACCTCAGGCTGACACACCGCTTGCCACTAACAGCGCTATTCCGTTAAGTGACGATATTTTCTCATTGCTCGGCGGGTCTTCAGTGCCATTCACTCGAGAAAAAGTGATATCACTGCATGGGAATAAGGATTCCTACCTGAGCAGTTTTAAAATAGCCGCAGATCTTGCTCTTACTAACGGCACCATATTGCCGCGAGCTCTGAAGCAACTTTTGCAGGAGGCTAGCGAAACGTGGGACAAACTAAAGTAGAAGAATCGCACGCCATCTTACCTCGACCTGAGTATCCACGGCCGATTCTCAAGCGGGATAGGTGGTTAAATCTAAATGGCAGCTGGCGTTTTCAGTCAGACCCTAATGATGCCGGATTGAACGGTCAGTGGTTTAAACAGGCAGACTTCAACGACTTAATTATCGTGCCGTTTGCTATCGAGTCGCAGGCTTCCGGGCAACATAATCTGAATCCGGAAAACGTCAACTGGTATGCGCGGGGGTTTTCGGTTCCTGAATCATGGGACGACAATATCTTGCTTCATATTGGCGCCTGCGATCACTGGACGCGTATTTTTCTCAATGGATTGGAAGTGGGGCAACATCGAGGCGGCTTCGTTCCAATTGATATTGATATCACTCATGCCATGAAAATAGGCGTAAACCAAATCGTCATCCGAGTTGAAGATTCAGATTCCTGGACACAGCCAAGGGGAAAACAGGCTGGCACCACTAAGTGGCCAATTGATTACGACACGGTTACCGGTATTTGGCAAACAGTGTGGCTAGAACCAGTACCTAAATTTCATATCACAGCAATACACAGCAGCTTTGATCTCAGCACAGCAACATTAACCTGTTGGGTTGAAACTAATAAACAAAATACGCATAAATTGCAAATCACATTATTCGAAGATGAAAAACTAATCTCGAAGGGAGCCAACTCATTTGACTCACGGGCTGAATCAAAACTTAAATTGGATGTCAGCAATCTTGCACTATGGTCACCTGAATCTCCGATTTTATATAAACTGGAACTGAAAATTGTCGACCAAAACGACCTGCTTATTGACATGGTCGAGAGTTATGTTGGGTTACGAGAAATCAGCAAAAACAACGGCACAATTACAATTAATGGGCAGCCAATCTACATCAGAGGTGTCTTGGATCAAGGTTACTTTGAACAAGGTTGGTACACAGCAATCAGCGACGACGCCATCCGAAAAGATGTGGAATTGACCCTGGCGCTGGGCTTTAACTGTGCCCGTAAACACCAGAAAATAGAAGACCCTAGATATTTGTATTGGGCAGACAAACTAGGCTTGTTAGTGTGGGAAGAAATGCCATCGGGTCGCGTATTTAGCAACGAATTGGTTCGAACGCTGACCGATGAATGGATGGCGGTATTACGCCGAGACCGACAACACCCATGTATCATCGCTTGGGTGCCTTTTAATGAAAGCTGGGGGATCTGGAACCAGGCAGATAGACCAGAGCAACGCGCATTTGCAGACGGCTTGGTGGGTATAACCCGGGCATTTGACCAATCTAGGCTCGTTGTGGGTAATGATGGCTGGGAATACTCAAGTGGTGATCTATGGACGCTACATGTTTACGAGGGCGAAACCGGTAATATTCAAGATCGGATAGCAAGACTCATGAATGACCCTGGCGCCGCTGTAGGTGGTGAAGAGAGCGCCGTTGGTCAAAGAATCGGGGCGCTACCCGGTGCAAATGTCACCGGTTTACCTATTCTCCTGACCGAATGCGGAGGCATAGGTTATACGAAGGGTGAGCTTGAAGGCGATGAATTCGCCTACGGCGATCTACCTACATCTGAAGCAGCGCTGCTAGACCGATTCATTCACGTCGCCAATACCATCCATGATGCTGATCAACTCTGTGGCTATGTCTGGACCCAACTGACTGATGTACAACAGGAAATCAACGGTGTTCTTTATTTTGATAGAACGCCCAAGTTGCCGCTGAAAACCATTCGTAGAATCATGCTCGGAGTGAATGGCAGCAACTAACCCAGATTTATAGTCATGACAAGATAGAGAGTTCGACCATCAACGGATATACGATGACCCAATCCATTTCCAACAAAGGAGCTCGATTCAATGACAAATGATGCTGACGTAATAGTGGTCGGAGCAGGTTTTGCAGGCATGTATGCAATCTACCGCTTTAGACAAGCCGGGTTAAAAGTCAAAGTTCTCGAGGCTGGTACCGATGTCGGTGGTACCTGGTATTGGAATCGATATCCTGGCGCTCGTTGTGACGTTCCGAGCATAGAATATTCGTTTGGTTTCTCTCCCGAGCTTGAACAAGAATGGCATTGGCCCGAGGTGTTTTCAGCTCAACCCGATATTCTTTCCTATGCAAATCACATTGCTGAACGTTTTGATTTACGCCGGGATATCCAGTTCAACACCCGTGTTTCATCCGCTGAGTATCAGGACGAAGATAATCTATGGTTACTGACCACTGAAGCCGGGGAGTCATTCAAAGCGAAATATTGTGTCATGGCAACTGGCTGCCTTTCTGTCCCTAACAAACCTCAATTTGAAGGCGTCGAGAACTTTAAGGGCAGAAGCCTCCACACTGGGCTGTGGCCGAAGGATGATGTTGACCTAAGCGGTCTGCGGGTTGGAATTATTGGAACAGGTTCTTCTGGCGTGCAAGCTATTCCAGAACTCGCTAAACAAGCTGGACAGTTAACAGTGTTTCAACGCACTCCTGTATACACAGTACCTGCCAACAGAAAGGCAATGCGGGCCGAAAACGAGGCGACATTCAAAGAAAACTACCGAGATATTCGCGAGCGGCAACAGCATAATGTCGGGGGAGTCTCCAACTTCAAGCCAGCTATGGCGGCTTATTCAGAACGATCTGCACCGCAAGAAGCGGGAACTGAATCAACTAACAATTCTCCTCCTCTGATTCGAGAACTTGGCAAAGAAGCAATTCAAACTCTCATTGATGAACGAGGGCTAGGAGTTTTGCTTGGTTTCCGCGATCTACTGACCGATAGTGAATCCAATGAAATTGCAAATGAGCTTTATCGGGAAAATGTTCTAAAACAAGTTGACGATCAGGAAACAGCGAAGCACCTACTGACAGAGCAATTTGGTTTTGGCTGTAAACGGCAAGTACTCGATCGTGACTATTATGAGACGTACAATCGAAGCAATGTGTCTTTGATCGATGTACGAGAATCTGCGATTAAAAGAATTACTGAGACAGGTGTTGAAACGGAAGCCGGACACACCGATTTGGATGTCATCGTTTACGCCACCGGTTTCGATGCGATGACAGGAGCACTGACTCGCGCTAATATCAAAGGTCGAAAAGGCCAAGCATTAAAGGACAAATGGGAATCCGGACCAGTAACTTATCTTGGCTTACAGATGCAAGGATTCCCGAACCTGTTTACAGTGACAGGGCCAGGTAGCCCATCGGTACTCTGTAATATGCTCGTTGCCATAGAACAACATGTCAACTGGATAGCTGATTGCATTTCCTATGTCCAAGATAACGCCATCGATAATATTGAGCCGTTGGACAAATCAGAAACTGATTGGATACAGCATGTAAACCAAGTATCAGAAGGTACGATGTATACTTCTCCTAACTGTAATTCATGGTATCTGGGCGCCAACATCGAAGGCAAAACGCGTATCTTTATGCCATACGTTGGCGGCTACCCCAGATATAAAGAAAAATGCGATGAGGAAGCCAGCACTGGTTATCCTGGCTTTCAATTATCTCGTGGGTAATGACAGTCTAACTCGAAACATTATTCGCCAAAAGCATGAGAGCCAAGTCATCAGGCTCCTTTTGACGAAGTCAATTTTCTTCTGCCGCCAATTTTGCAAGCGCTTCAGCAAATCGATGCGACTGACTTAGAACATCGACTTTATGGGCGTGGTAATCGCCATGCGCCAAACATAAATGAGAAAGCATTAGGCCTCAGCATATTATTGGCGCCCGCGCTCAATCAAAATTTCCATAAAGTCTCGCGCCGAAGTCCAAGGCATTAATCGTAACTGGTAAGCCATTTTCGTCTGCCGCGAATATCTCACTCACTACTGTCGCAAACACCTTCGTTGCTCACCATTACCGTGACCTGAAGATCACCCTCTGGCGTCACATCATCGCCAATAGTTATCTCAATGGGCGATATCTTAGCGTTTACGACACCAATCTGGTCAGACACCTAACTCACTATCGGAGCCAGGTTTACGGGCGCAAAAAATTGGCGCCTGCGTATCATTATTGCTATCACAGGAAGACCAACCGGTGCTGTTCTGTATCAGAGCCCTGTGATTGATCTGCATCAACTGAATCAACACAATATTCAAACTCAAAATTCAAACTCAAAATTCGGCTAGCTGATTATTGACGCCGACTAAGAACAGCTACATGAATACTCTAACCCTCCCAATTCGATACAGTCAATTATCTGGATGCACAGGAATGCTCCTTTGTGGCATGCTGGGTCTGGGCGCTGCCGACATTGAGCTTTTAGCAACTAGGTTTTGTCGGCACAAGTTTCAGTGATCGATGGCTGAAATAGCAAAGTTAATTAACAGGAGAATTTAATGTCAGATGAAACCAGCGCAGTACCCAGCAGACGTTATGCTAACTATGTCCTTGCTGTACTTGTTCTGGTGTACATATTTAACTTCATCGACAGAAACATACTCTCGATCCTCGCCGAAGATATTAAGGCTGATCTAAATATTAATGATTCCCAGATGGGGTTCCTTTACGGCACCGTGTTTGCGGTGTTTTATGCCGTATTTGGCATTCCTCTCGCACGATTTGCTGACGTATGGACACGGCGTAGTTTAATTTCATATGGATTGGGATTCTGGAGTGTAATGACAGCCGCATCCGGACTTGCCAGGTCTTTTAGTACCCTCGCCGTGTTCCGAATTGGCGTTGGTATCGGAGAAGCGAGTGCATCGCCTGCCGCTTATTCAATGTTATCTGACTACTACCCGCCTCGACTTCGTGCGACCGTGATCAGCATCTACGCCGCAGGCGTGTACATCGGCGCGGGTATCGGCATATTTCTAGGCGGTTATATTCTGGAGTACTGGAATACGACCTACACGGTTGATACGGCACCATTCGGCTTAAAAGGTTGGCAGGCTGCCTTTATGGTTGTAGGCATCCCCGGATTAATCATGGCTGTTTGGGTCCGTACTCTACGCGAACCCGTGCGCGGCATCAGTGAAGGGCTTGTGACTGAAAAGCACCCGGCGCCATTTCGAGTGCTTAGGAAGGAGCTCACTGCAATTATCCCGCCTCTTAATCTACTCGCAGTAAAAGATACCCCGGGCGGCCTCAAGAATAACGCAATCGGGTTCGTGCTCATTGTGCTTAGCGCATGGCTACTAATTGAGCTCACCGGTAGCGTTGCTCAATGGGCCACGACCGGCTTTGGTGTGTACGTCACGTTCTCTTGGATCCAGTCTCTAAAGATTCGCGACCCCGCAACCTATGCCATGATGTTTCAGTCAAAAGCCTTTGTGTATACATTGTTGGGGTTTCCTATTACAGCTTTTGTCGGCTACGGTGCCGGTTTTTGGATCGCGCCACTGCTGCTTCGTTTGCATGACGTTGGGGCAGCTGAAGTCGGACTATATTTAGGTCTTGGCGCAGCATCAGGTGGTTTTATAGGGATTACTGCAGGCGGGTTTTTGGCGGATTTCTTAAAGAAGAAATTTCCTTCGGGCCGAATTGTACTGGGTTATATCGTTGTCGCAGGCTCGATACCAACGCTCATTGTTCTTCTGACCACAGACAGCTTAGTCACTGCCTATTGGGTTAACTTCTTGCTTACGGCATTTTCTGCTTGCGGCGGCGGCGTCGCACCTAGCACGGCTGCCGACTTGGTGATGCCGCGAATGCGGGCTACCGCTGGCGCTTACTTCATACTGGTGAATACATTTCTTGGCTTAGCGTTAGGGCCCTACTTTATAGGCCAATTCTCAGATATGTTCTTTGCCACCGGCATGAGTGACTCAGAGTCCCTGCGCTGGGCAATCGGTGTCTCGATGTTCACCTTTGTACCTGCCTTGATCTTTTTCTATCTGGCGCAAAAACACTTACCGGCAGAAGAGGCATCACGTTTACAACGCGCGCGCGACCTTGGCGAAAAAGTGAATTAACGGTAGGTTTAACCAATCAGGAGTTAGCGACGCGATCACCATATATCGTCTCGTTAACTTCTTGATCAGCGAATACGCCTGCTGCTCTTTCGTAGACAAAAACACCCATAATTCTCATCGAGTTGCCGACCACTGGAGTGACCCGGTGCAATGCGTTACATCCCCTAAAAACACAAAGCGCACCGGCTTCACGTGCAATCGTAACTACCGTATCGTCTCGTTTCCCCTGCAGTACTTCAGCAACATGATTATAGTTCTGGTCCGTATCTGTTCTGGCGCCCGGTGACATCTGAAATTCGCCGCCCTCATCTGCCGCTTGAATCATCAAGGTAACTGTAAATGAATTATCCGAATCAAAATGCCATGAGGATTGGTCGCCATGCTCGTAGCAAACATAATTCGCAGGCTGATATGGGTCTTCGTTATCGAATAGCTCATCGCAGCCAACGATATCCGCAATCATTTGACGCACAGCATCCGCATGATAAAAGGCTTTTAATGAAGACGATTCGGGGATCTGGTCGTAGGCAAGCATCCGCGTGCTGGTGTCTTCTAGATGATTACGCGAATGGCTATCAGGTAATGACGCATCACCTTGTTTCTGCAAATAACAATTACGTCTCGAATTATTATCATAAGCCTGCGACCGCAGTGACAAGGCTTCAGCAGCCATTGACTGGAGGGCATCGGGGCGAATAAAAAGGGGAATAGAACAGCACAAGTTCTCTTTCAACCCTGTCTGACACCGATCAATAAGCGCTAGTCGAGCGGGATTATTTTTCTGCTCAATAGGGTAGTCATCAAGATTCACAATTTCATCAAGTACTATTTGAGATTGGGTCACAATTTACACTCCATATTTTACACTCCATATTTTGCAATAGATGTTTTGCAATCCATGTTTTGCAATAGATGTTTGACTATTGATGTTCCATTGATCCTAGCATCCCCCTATTAAGATTGTCATCTCACTGGGATTTTAGCCTGCTCGTCGTTTCGCATTCACCAGGCAATCTAGTGCAAGAGCCTTCGACTCTGATTTAGCGTGACCAGTTTCCACCGACGTTGCTCTTTCCACGATACCTGACTGAACAATATCAAAATCACTAAGGCGCCTCGTAAACTCGTCAACATCGGGCAGTACTTCTGGGTTCTGCGGTCCACCAACCCCGTGTACTATATTTTCAGGATCGTGACCTATATAGATAAAATCACCACCTGGGCGAACCAGGTTAATCGCGTTGGCAAGCCAGAGATCCCTTTCCGCCCTCGCCGTATGCAAATAGAGAACAACCACTAAATCAAAGCCATCTTGATCGTCATACTCGCAAGCATCAGACACAACCCAGTTAACGTCAATTCGATTACTCAAGGCTAATTGTTTACCTTTATCTATCCCTACTTGAGAAAAATCAACCGCAGTGACTTGCCAGCCCTGCCCTGCTAGCCAAATAGCATTACGCCCCTCACCTGCACCCAAGTCCAGTGCTCGGGCAGGTGAATACCCGGATACCTGATTTGCCAATTCTTTGTTGACAGTTTGCGACCAAACCAATTTGCTAGCCGCGTAACGTTCGTTCCACTTATCGACTGCCGCCATCTACTGTGATCCCTACTTTGTTGTTATTCCGATCATAAATAAGCCCACAACTGCTGCTAGCCATTTTGTATTACGTCGAATGTAAATTAATAATATGCGAACGCCAAACAAACAAACCTGATTCTCTAACTCTTATGACCTATTTACGTGAAATGTTTATTTACCATCACCGGTATATATGCGCTGCAATGTCCAACCTGCAACAGTCGATGTGCCTGAGACGAGCCCGTCAGATTCATGTAATACTGCTCGCTTATTGAAGGAGCTTAACCATGACTAAAGGATATAAAAAATTTTCAGCAACAATCATCGTGTTGTTGACGTCGGCTTGCGCAAATATGAGCAAGGAGACACCGATAGATAATATGGCCAAAGCCAAGGCAATTCATGAAAGCGCGCTTGTACTTGACGCACATGCTGACATAGAGATTCCAGGCAAGGAGGATGCCTATGCCGGAGAAGATGGCTTATCAAAGGTTGAACCGAATAAAATGCGTACCGGCCGCGTTGATGCCGTCGTGATGGCAATTGCCGTTGGCCCAGGCCCACGAACTGCTGCAGGATATATAGCGGCTAGAAAAACAGCCGATGAAGAACTTGCGGCTATTATCGAGCTAACCTCAAACCCTGATGATGACATTGTACTTGTTCGCTCTGCTGAGGAATTGGAAACAGCCCATGCGAATAACCAAAGAGCATTAATACTTAGTTTTCAGAATGCGAGGATATTGGGGACTGACGTCTCCGCCATTGACGACTTTTACCGTTCTGGCGTTCGCGTATTTGCCTTAACGCATATGGGCCATAACGACTTCGCTGATTCATCTCGCCCAGTATTTGTTGCAACAGCAGGAAAACACGAAGTGACTGAGGAACATGGTGGCTTGTCTGACCTCGGCAGACAAGCTATCGCTCGAATCAATGAACTTGGCGCTATTGTTGATGTTTCGCAGCTATCAAAAGCTGCGACATTAGAAGTGCTTTCGCTTACGACCGCGCCAATAATTGCTAGCCATTCAAACGTCCAGGCACTCTCTGATGTCAGCCGTAACCTGACAGATGAAGAGATCGACAAAATCGCCGAGAACGGAGGCGTAATACATGTCGCCCCGTTCCGAGGTTATCTATTTGACTCTACCGACAAGGCGCTAGACCGAGGAATTCGAGCAGCAAGGATCACAGCAAACATACGAGAAGATTATTTCTACCCGTTCGATTTGTACTGGGAAATTAAGGACCCAGATGTGAAACAAACCTTCCTTTCAACGGTGAGTGGACTACTTGGTCCTGGAAGCGTTGACGACTTGCTAAATCATATTGACTACATCGTTAAACGTGTCGGTATAGATCACGTAGGCATTGGCACAGATTTCAATCATGGCAGTGGTATTGAAGGATATAACGATGCCAGCGAAGCGTTGAATGTGACCATCGGTTTACTAGACCGAGGTTACTCACAAGCAGAAGTTGAAAAAATTTGGGGCGGGAATTTTCTTAGAGTATTTAGCGAAGTAAAATAATTCCGCTCTAGTAGCAGCGTCCTGGCCAGTACGAAACTTTACTCATACTGGCTAGCGCGCTTTCTTTCTGACTACTTAGTGACCCACATTGATCAGGCTAGTACGTCATCAGCGACAAAGTACTGTGGGTCTTCAATCACGTTGACTTCCACTAAACCGCCCGCTTTTCTTAGCAATCGACGACACTCATCACTTAAATGCACCAAATGGAGTGTTTTACCCGCATTTAGATAGCGATCTGCAAGCGTGTCTATTGCCTCCAAACCGGAGTGGTCAGCGACTCTAGAGCGAGCAAAATCAATAATCACATCATCGTTATCATTGGCCGGATCAAAGCGATCTAAAAACGAAGTGACCGATCCAAAAAATAGAGGACCTGTAACAGCATATACAGTGGAGCCTTTGTGATCCTCTCTTGCTTCAATCAGTATGTGCTTGGCATGTTGCCAGGCAAATACCAGAGCGGAAACAATTACTCCCACCACGACGGCAATCGCAAGGTCGGTAGCGACGGTGACGCCCGAAACTAGAATTAACACCATCGCGTCAGCACGCGGCACATTACGGATGACTCGAAAACTACTCCATTCGAATGTCCCAATCACAACGATAAACATTACGCCGATTAATGCAGCTAAAGGAATTTGTTCAATTAGTGGTGAGGCCACCAGGATGAATAGCAAAAGACAAAGCGCTGCAGTAATCCCTGAAAGTCGTCCTCGACCACCTGAATTCACGTTGATCATGCTTTGTCCTATCATCGCACAACCACCCATGCCACCAAACATGCCGGTGGCGGTATTGGCAATGCCCTGCGCAACGCACTCTTTGTTACCACGGCCTCGTGACTCTGTGATCTCATCGACCAAACGTAGGGTTAGCAATGATTCAATCAGCCCAATTGCAGCCAATATGATTGAGTAAGGCAGAATAATCATCAGTGTTTCGAATGAAAAAGGCACTGTAGGAACATGGAACGTGGGTAGACCACCAGCAATTGAGGCAATGTCACCAACGACTCTAGTATCCAGATTAAGCCCAAACACTAAAAAACTGACGACGAGAATAGCAACAAGAGCGGAAGGTACTGCCGTCGTTACGCGCGGTAGAAAATGAATAATAAACATAGTCAGTAGAACCAGACCAAGTAGCATATAAAGCTGCTGGCCTTCAAGCCAGGCTACATCGAGAATACCACCCTCCATAAAGGTTCCAGTAAGCCAGCCCGGTTCTCCTGCTTCCCCAAACTGTCCTAACTGCGCCAGAAAAATGACGATTGCCAAACCATTTACAAAGCCCAGCATCACCGGATGCGGCACCATTCGAATAAACTTACCTAATTTGAAGAGTCCAGCCGTAATCTGCAACAACCCCATCAATACCACAGTCGCAAACAAATATTCCACACCGTGATCAGCAACCAACGCGACCATCACGACAGCCAATGCACCTGTGGCCCCAGAAATCATACCAGGACGGCCGCCAATACATGCGGTGATTAGGCCGACCATAAATGCTGCGTAGAGTCCGACTAAAGGTTCTACCCCTGCCACGAATGCGAAGGCGACGGCCTCCGGTACAAGCGCCAATGCGACCGTAATGCCAGACAGGACATCATTCTTCATTGTCGCATCGCTAGTGGTATATAACTTGAACATGTAAAAACCTTCATCAACAATTAAGTGCGCCGTGCGACTCATCACACAACTCGGATGTACCAATCGTCAGTTATTAGTTTTTTAGGCAGCGACAGGCGGGGGCGGCGAGTTTAACGAATCAGTTCAATTGATTCAATGGTTTAGGCCTAGAATGAGAATTACACTGGTACTTTGTCGGCACCCCCTTTATTCTTAGATTAACTATTCACAATTAAAACTTAAGCCAAGGAAAAGCTATGACCACAGTAGAAGTCATCGAAACGATCAACTCAAACGCTCAATCAGTCTGGGATATTCTCGGAGATTTCGGCGGTATTAAGGTAGGCGGTCCTATTACTGCTTTTACCCTGGACGGCGAAGGTGTCGGTGCAGTCAGATCAATCACGATGGGTGGGGCAAATATTGTTGAGCGTCTTGAAGAGTTCGATGCGTCAGGAATGGCACTCAAATATGCGATTATCAACGATGACTGCCCGCTACCCGTCAGCGAATATTCAGCGACTATTAAAGTGATAGGCAATGGCGATAGCGTTTGCACCGTGGAATGGGTTGGAACTTTTGAACCCAAAGGCGCGCCAGAAGAAGAAGCGTCGAAAACAGTAAGAGGAATTTATACTGGTGGTATTGCTCGCGCGCGTAAAGTAACAGAGGCCTGATGATAAGGTCGCCTTATTCGTAGGGCGACTTACAACCACAAGAAGTAAATATTAGTTTTCGACTACCGGGAATCAAACAAAGGCTTCAGGATAGCGTCTAAATCTGCCACAGATTTCTGGCGACTTAAGCGACTAAAAGCACTATGCAAGGCACGTTTTTCGGAACCTGGGAGTCCTTCTAGCTGCGCAGATAGATCCCCCTCTTCTACCTGTAACGAATCTCGCCGGGCATGATTACGGTTGCCCAGTGCACGCACGGCTGACAGATATCTCGCCAGAATCACGTAGGGAAAATTCCGATTTTGAATCGGTCCCTGCCTAACTTCAAAGCCTCCAATTGGCAGCCCTCTAATTTTGTATTCGGCTAACTTGTCTGCGCCGAACCAAGCGCTACCGCCTCCAATCAAGCCACCGCCAATAGCGCCAAGCAGAAAACTCTGTCCAGCCAACCCAGCATCTAAGATAGCACCAGCAGTCGCCCCGGCCATGGTTGCCGCAACGGCTAATTGCTTTTTACTTAGTCCCCAGATAATCCATTTTTCTGTATCAAATAGATCGTCGTCTAATGCGAGATCATTTATCTCGCTATCCAGATGTCTGTAGTTGAAAATTATTTTTAGTTCATCGAAGGCCTCTGTTTCAGCCCGTTTGATTGAAGAAAAATACTGCTTCTCTACGATGGGCCTTAGCGCTAATGCTTGCTCCTTACTGAGTACTTTCTGCGAGACCTGATAACTGCACAAATCTGTTAGCAGTTTTGCCAGCACAGCAATACTTTTTATTTGTTGGTCGCGCCGATTCTTTTTTGCTGCCAAGATGATGGAAGCTACAGCAGGCTGCCACTCTTCCTTCAAATGCGAAAACACTTCAAGGATGGCAAGCTGCTTGTCAAAATCCGCGAGTAAAGGGTTGAACACTTTTACAACTTTAAAATATTGAGCAAGAGCCCTTGTCCACGCATCAATGTGGCTCTCATTTTCGATAGGATTGATTAAGGCCATACTAGGCTGGCCGGTCCAACGCAATATTTCCATTTCAGTTTCGTACTCAGGACCATAGGGACGAGAGCCATCAACCACATACAGAATCGCAGCGCCTTGCACTATCGGCGTTAGCAATTGCACTTCATCGGGGAAATTCTTTTGGCAGTCTGGGTCTTCGATAAATTGTCGAACTGCAGCCTGCCTGAGTTCAGCTGATACCGCATGAGCCTCCAGCCATGCCAAAACACGGGTTGGTCGCTGAAACCCAGGCGTGTCTATCAAACTATAGCTCGCATCGCCCATCTTTGACATCAGGTTTTCACTCACCTGAGTAGTGCCGCTTTGAGCGGATATAGCAACGCTATCATCATGCGCAAGTGTCGCAACAATCGACGATTTCCCTTTGTTTGGATGACCTACAACCGCGAACGTAGGGTTCATAAGACTTCCACAGGCGCAAGCACAGACCAGTTTTTAAGTGTACCGCAAAAACGGCGCCACTCATCCAGATGTAACATTCGGATGTTGTTAACACACTCTGAATCCCAGTCCAGAGGACATATCACGCCACTGCCCGCTATGCTTTCGAGGTAATCTTTGAGTTCACCCATCGGTGGCTCCCAGCTTTTCACCAGCACGACAAGAATCGCTTCAGAATAAGTACTCAGAAGTGCAGAATTAATACTTCCCGCGCCTTCCAGTGACATATTTTCCACTTGCACCGGCGAGCCAAAATTTTTAGTCAAATAGTCCAGCGGAACAGTACCGGCAGACGCCCAATTAATAAGCACATAAGGCCGAGCTAACTCATGAATAATAGGTGCCAGTGCGCCCTCTTCCGGCATGTGGTTATGTATCGACCTTAGACCTGGCGGCGCAACTTTATCGGCCAAACTAGCCGAGCGTTTGGCGTTATAAACAAGACGAGATATCGTCAACATCACTGCACGAGGCAATATGTTATAGGTTAGCTGAGCCGCCAGTGCGTACTTCCACCATTGACCCAAAAACTGTGCATTGTTGTTTTGCGACGCTAACCGGAAGTCCTGAGATAATTGCAGCAACGCAAGAGAAGGTTGCGCCTCAGACCAAAAAGACCAGGGTATTGCGAGCAGGTTTAGTAGTGGCAGCAAGTCTGCAGCTTCAAGCACCGTACTGCGCCACACGAAACTCACGTCGTTAAGCAACAGCATAAAAAAGAAAGCAAGTAGACAACCCGCCCCCAGAGATAAGACTAACAATTGCGAAAGGTAAAAGAGCCAGGCACTTTTAACATTTGAATGACGAAGCAGAAGTACTTGACGCTGCCAAGGTTGCGGCCAAATAGGAATCTCGAGGAACTTTTGCGCGAGCCCGCTTCCAGACCGAAACAACAGGGCTAGCATCGTCACCAAAAAACCAGCGACGGGTAGAAATACAAATAGCAGCAACAGGTAAAGAAGATTTACTCTGCCTTGCGCGTCACCCGATAAAAAGGCGAAGGTGACGACGAGGCCGAGACACAATCCAATGAGACCGAATATGAAGGGGAGCTGTTTTACAGGCTGAAATTCGCTCAAATTATTCAAACTGCAGGCTCACCCAAGTTTGGTATGTCATTCAGAAATGGGGCCAAATGTACCTTCGGTCTTACCATACGGACCATTTTCAAAACGATGGTGCAGAAACGCTAAAGATTCATCGAGTTCAGACACCGGCACAGCCGGATGTAAGCCAGGATGAGCGTGTATTCTTTTGTCGGTTGTCGAAAGGCGATCGAACAAATCCAAATAGCGATCTCTGGTAAACAATTCGTCTTCAAGCTGCATTAGAAACAGTACCGGACAATGAATATTTGCAGCAGCCTCTATGATTTTCGACTTAGTTTCTTCATTCGGCCCCACGGTTCCCATAAGCCCCAGCACCGCCGTACAAATTCGCTTGTCTGCCGCAACCAGGGGTGCGCCAAAAATGGTGCCCATAGAGAGCCCCCAATAACCTAGCTTCCCTGCCTTGGTCTCCATCAATGCGGCGTCTATCGCGACATTCCAATCAGTCAACATATCATCGATACAACCAGCTCGTTGCCATTCATCGCCAAAGGCACCGCGTGCGCCATCACCAACCTTTCGCTTACCATGCACTGGCCCATCGATTGAGACAGCAAAATATCCAAGTTCGCGGACCGCTTTTTTTGCAAGGTAGGGAATCGGTGCCTGGTGACGATCACCAGAGGCGCCATGACCGAACGCGACAATAGGGTTACCCGGCTTACAATTAGGACCGTCCCAGATAACGCCGTGTACCGGCCGTCCGACGGAGTTTTCTGGATTAGGAAGCGTAAATTCTCGGCATCTCACCTCTCCTCGTTGATCACTGATCACATTTTCTGCTTCAAACTGCATACAACCCTCCTGCACTGGTCAAATCGTCATGTACTGATTTTACTATGAATAGGCACAAAATCTATTTCCACTACAAATTACAAACACAGTGCTTGAATATTATTAAAGAATCCCCAAATAATCACCATTGAGATTATTGATATTGGGAAGTTCTCCACATGGCATTACAAAATATCGTTTGTCCGCACTGTTTTGTGACTAACAAGGTTCCAGATGAAAGAAGCCCAGTTTCTGCGAAATGCGGTAAATGCGGCGACCTGCTGTTTACTGGCAAACCCATCCCTGTAAATTCCGAACAGTTCAAAAAAATGGTCGGCTATAACTCAATTCCAGTTGTCGTCGATTTTTGGGCTGCCTGGTGTGGTCCTTGTAAATCCTTCGCGCCGATATTCGAACAAGCCAGTCAACAACTGGAACCAAAACTCAGGTTCCTGAAACTTGATACCGAGGCATGTTCAGACATCGCGAGCCTTTATCGCATTCAGTCCATACCCACTTTGATCGAATACCGTAATGGCAAAGAACATACCCGCCAATCGGGTGCAATGCCGTTAGCACAATTATTGTCTTGGCTGGATAGCCGCGTCATTTAGGGTCAATCACCTGCCATCAATCAGAAATTGCACCATAGATGATGTTCTTCAGCTGACCACGGAAATCAAAACTGGTTGAAGGCATCAGTTGGGTCATAAAAATAACACTAAGATCTTCTACCGGATCAACCCAGAAGATTGTAGAAGCAGCGCCGCCCCAGTAGAAATCTTGAGCACTGACACTAGCAGCCTCCCTTTGACCCAAGGTTACGGCAAATCCTAGGCCAAACCCTATTCCTTCGTACGCTGTTTCAGAAAAGGATCCGATCGACATTTGCGTCAAATCGCTGTTATTTTTCAGGTGGTTCTGACGCATCAGCCCAAGCGTCCTAGAACCAATTATCTGCTTACCATCGACGGTACCATGACACCGCAACATTTCTGTAAAACGCGCATAGTCTGCCATTGTTCCAACCAGACCACCGCCACCGGACAAAAAGGTATTGGGCTTAAGGTAGATGCTTGTTTTAGGGTCATCGAGCAAACGCAGGGATTTGTCTTTATTCCGACTGTAATTGGCAGAGAAGCGATCGTGGTTTTCTGGGTCTACATGAAAACCAATATCAGCCATCCCCAATGGTTTAAAGATGTGTTCGTCCAAATATTCATCCAGCTTTTGCCCTGAAATAATCTCTACCAGACCTCCACATACGTCGGTCGACAATGAATAGAGCCATTGTTCGCCGGGCTCATATCGAAGCGGGACTTTTGCCAAATTTGCCAAAAACGATGTCAGCGTCTCACCTTTTTCACGTTTTACACCATGTTCTCGGTAGAGCTTGTCGACAGCATCATCGCCCGCGCCATAAGTGATTCCACCAGAATGACTCAGAATATGCTTCATTGTCATAGGACTTGTCGGCGCCTTCGTGACCATATCGTCGCCGGAACCAGAAACCCAAACGCGATGATCTTTCCAGGATGGTATGAAGCGATGCACGGGGTCATTCAGTTGAAAGTAACCTTTTTCGAACAGTTGCATTAACGCGACTGACACAATCGGTTTTGTCATAGAATACAAGCGGAATATTGTGTCGTCAGTCATGGCTTCTGCCCGCTCAGCATCTCTCATGCCGAACGATTTAAAATAGCCTGTGTGACCATGCCGATTAACATATACCTGGCAGCCAGCTATCTTTCCGGTATCAATATAATTGCGGTTAATATGGTCTGTGATCCATTCCAGCTTCTCAGCGTTGAACCCTGCTTGCTCTGGAGAGACAACAAAACCCTCTTTGTTGGTCATATTCATTACTCTACCCTCACTGATTGTATTGATGGGGTCAGAGTAAAGGGTCAGAGTAAACTTGCTTTACTCTGACCCTTTACTCTGACCCCAATATTCATATTACTTTGGCGATTCTGCCAAACGCAGTCTCAAGTACACGCTTCGGCTGAGTCAGGCTCATACGGACATAATCCTTTGTATTGTTACCAAATCCAACCCCTGGGATCGATGATACACCAGCTTCTTCGAGCATTTTCTGCGCGAACTCCGTGCCACTGCTGGCAACCTGGCTGGTATCAACCATCACAAACATGCCGGCCTTCGGTTTATAGCAACTCAGACCGTTAAGCCGTTCTACAGTATCAACCACATAATCACGCCGGGCCCGATACTCCTTTTTCATGTTGAGAATATGCGGTGCGTTAAACGAAAGCGCAAACGCGGCGGCATCTTGGATAAACTGACTGCAACCAAAAAAAGTCGCGCCGCAATATGCATGTAAAGCACTTGTCATCTCTTCAGAGGCAACAGCCCAACCAATCCTCCAACCACTCATAGCATGGGATTTCGACAAACTATCAATAACAATAACGTTGTCCAGATTCTCGGCCGCGAGAAGCAAAGATACATGATCCTCTTCATAAGTAAAAAGAGAATAGACCTCATCACAGATCAACCACAGGCCCAGGTCCCGGGTGACTGAAGCAAGTTCCGCCAAACACTCTCGGGTCATCACATTTCCAGCCGGATTACCTGGGGTGTTAACCATTACAGCCTTGGTAGCTGGCGTTACCGCTTGCTTGATTTTTTCGATATCGAGTTCAAAATCATTATCAACATCTAAAGGAACTGATATCAGCTTTGCACCGATACCTTGCAAAATACTGTGGTAACCAATGTACATTGGCTCTGGCACAATTATTTCATCTCCCGGACTCAGTATGCAGTTCAGCACGCCTGTTAGCGCAGCCGTGCCACCTGGAAATATTGTGAAATTTTCAGGCAAAAATGGCTTATTCTCAACTCGAGTTTCCAGATCTGCGAGCGCTTGAAGAAAAGAAGGCTCGCCTCCAGCTGGAGAATAATGCGTTCGGTGTAGATGAACTTGCTGCACGAGTTTATCGGTTATTTCACGAGGCGTAGGGAAATCAGGGTCCCCTAGGCTAAGCATAATAATGTCTTCGCCCTGCTCAAGTTTCTTTTGTGCTTCGGCATGAACACCCCAGACATCATTCGTCTGTATTTTTAGTCGGTTGGATAGATCACTGTATGACAAGGCCATCAGATTTTTCCTTAACGTTACTATTATTTGAGGAATAAAAATCTTTCCTCGCGCATATCATGCTAGCCCTGAATTACTCACGCTCGACCTCACAGCACCTTGGAGAGTGTTTCATCCAGAGAAATTAGATCGATTTGAAGCTGTGCCAAAGCAGGTTTGACGTCAATGTTGTCGTCATGATCCAGCACTCCCAACATGGCTCTCGTGACAGGAGGGTTGGGAGAGAATTTTTCAAAGCACCAGGCAAGCATATTTATCAAGAAAAGAGGTATAGAAACAACCACAGGCTTTCCACCCTTTAATGCTGCCGCCCTTAGCGTCAATTGTTTTCTCGTTAGAGATTCAAGTCCAGCCAGTTCAAGTGTGGTAACTTGTGGATTAGTGTCCACACGTGAATCGGTTCCCTCGCCAACCCGCTCAGATTTAAACCTTAGCCGACTCATCAGTGCATTAATAACATCACCCGCATAGATGGGTTGTTCTAGACACGAACCTCGCAGTATAAAGCAAAACTTTTTCTTGACTCGATTGGCAAGAGATCTTGAGGCAAAATCTCCTTCACCTAGCACCATCGGCACTCTGATTATCGATACCGACACTGGCGCATTCGCTAATATTTCCTCGGCTCTGGCGCGCGAAGCCAAACACAAATTACTCGATTGTTTGTCTACGCCTAATAGACTCAGGTAAATAATATGCTGAAGACTGGCAGATTCATCCACCCCTATTCCAGTTTTGGCTGCAGTGAGCATATCGACCAATGCTTGACTCGTGGCTTCATGCGCATTGTAGAAGGAATTGTTACCGCTTTCCTTAATGATGCCGACAAGATGAATCAGCACCTCAGCGTTCTGGGTCGCAGTCGCAAGATCCTGCGCATCGGTGTAGTCAACTATCGAACAGGTTACTCGGTCAGAA
>JBLHWY010000062.1:0-33693 GCA_047629195.1 Candidatus Azotimanducaceae bacterium | reverse complement strand
GGTCAATTTATCTCGATCATCACATTGCCAGCGGGTGCAATCCCGGGTACCAACACGATTATCAACAATGCTGGCGCAGCTGAGTCGAAAGGTGTTGAATTCGAAGCATCTTGGAATATCAACGAAAACTTCACGTTGATTGCGAACGGCGGCACCATTGATGTGGACAACGGCGTGTTTACGCTCGCATGTGATGTACTTGATGGTTGTGGCGCGGACCCATCCGGAACGATTAGAAACCTGGGTGGCGATAGCGATTCACGACAACCGGATCGAAGTGTGGCTTTAAGTCTTGCATATAATCAGGAGATTGGAGAGGGGGTCTTGAGGGCGAATGCTGGTTACAAGAAGGTCGGAGACTTTCTATTAGTAAATACAGGTGCAGGTCCTAACAACCGACTGCTGGAGGGTAACTATGCTTCTTGGGATGCCCAGATTGGATATGACATGGAATTGTCTAGTGGTGATCGAGTCAGCTTTTCTCTTTATGGCAAGAACCTGACTGACACTGAATTTAAGGAGCAAGCATTGTTCCTCGGCGGCCCTAATGCCGGTTTTCAAGGTTGGGGGGCGCCACGAACTTTTGCGCTCGAAGTTAGTTACAGCCACTAGTTAGATCACGTCCAGAAAAGGCCGCTTTGTAGCGGCTTTTTTACCTGCTATTCGCTATGCAAGTCACTGATAAAGGGTAGAACAAATGTTCGATTTTAGCGGCAAGACCGTATTGATAACAGGGGCTAGTTATGGCTTGGGTGAGGAGTTTGCTTATGCCTTTGCCAAGGCAGGGGCTAATCTGATTCTAACGGCGCGTAGTGAAGAATTGCTGCATGCTGTGGCCAAAACCTGCACAGAAAATGGCAGTAAGGTGACTGTGGTGACCGGTGATGTCGCGGTCGAGAGCGACGTCAAAGCTGTTATCGAGACTGGGCTTACTGCACATGGTCAAATCGATGTGCTTATTAATAATGCAGGCATTGCGGACGCCCGCGGGGTTGCTGCGGAGCAGTTTGATGCGGAAACGTTCAACCGAATTTTATCCGTTGACCTTGCCGGCGCGTTCTATTTTGCTCGCGATTGTGGGCGTCATATGTTGCAGCGCGGTTGTGGGTCGATTGTTAACATTTGTTCGATCATGGCGAGCGGCGGTAATGAGAATAATGTTATAGGTTATACGGCTGCAAAAGGTGGGTTGCGGAACATGACTTTGCAAATGGGCTGCGAATGGGCTGACCGTGGCGTGAGAGTCAATTCGATTTCACCAGGCTTTATCGTTACCGAAATGACACGACCTATGCTTGAGGCGATGGGTATCGACCGTTGGATAGCCAGTCGTACACCCATGCGTCGAGTGGGGGAAGTACATGAGGTGACCAACGCTGTGATGTTCCTAGCATCTGACCTTGCGAGTTACATTACCGGTGTTGACCTGCTGGTGGATGGCGGTACCAATGCCAGCAACGGAACGTTCCAAATACCACCAATTCACCACGAATGGAATAAAGACACGCCGATGGTTCCAAGCCCCTATGAGCCGGTACAGCCACGACCAGACTGGTATCAGGCGTTACAGGGTGGTGTGCCGGGATTGCATTATCCTTTGCCTGACGAAGACTAATTCACCGACAACATGGTTTGGGTTAAAAAGAACTAACGAAAGAAGATCAAGCAGATTAGGTGGGCAAGTTTCATGGCTGAAGAGATCAATTTAACAAAACGCACATTGTTTTTTTACGGCCTGACCGATCTGCCCATTGCTATGTCGTTGTTTCCTGTCATCGTATTTATTCCTCGTTTCTATGCTAGCGATTTGGGTGTTTCACTCGCCGTTGTTGGCAGCATTCTATTTTTTATACGCTGGACAGATGTAATAACCGATCCCCTTATGGGATACCTAAGCGATCACACGAAATCACGATTTGGCCGGCGGCGTGTATGGATCGTTGGCGCTACGCCGATCATGATGCTGTCGGTTTATCAATTGTTCATGCCGGGTGAGGGGGCTGGTGGGTATCACCTAGCAATCTGGAGTTTCATGTTGTCACTAGGTATTACCATGATGCTGATCCCCTATTACGCCTGGGGATCAGAATTGTCGTCGGACTACAAGGAACGCTCCAAAGTGACGGGTAGCCGAGCCATGTTTAACGCGTTAGGTTCATTGTCTGCGCAACTGGTGCCGGCTTTTGCGCTGTTGTTTTTTGGACTCGGAGGCAGTGGGGTAGTGCTTGAGTTAGTGGGCATGACCATGTTGGTACTCATGCCAGTTTGCGTTCTATTGACTGTCACGAACGTACAAGAGCCATCCTATCAGCCGCAGTCGCAGCGTGTCAGTGTGAAAGAAGGCCTCAAGGTTATGTTTTCAAATGGTCCTTTTAAGCGTCTTATTGCTGCATTCATGATTGGCTCTATTGGCCTTAATGTCACCACGCCGCTCTACCTGTTTTTTATAGCTGATGTATTAGATGCTGAAGAAAAGGCAATTTACATGTTGAGTGTTTTCTACCTGACGAGTATTTTTGCGGTACCTTTCTGGGTCTGGTTTTCAGGTCGTGTTGGTAAACATCGGGCCTATCTCGTATCGTTTTTTATGCTTGCATTTGCTCACCCTTTTTATATGTTGCTGGGTCCAGGGGATTTCTGGTACATGTTACCCATCACGGTTGTCACGGGCTTTGCTGCGGGTGGTTTCTCTCAAACTTTGCCAAATTCTATGAAAGCCGATGTCATTGATATCGATACACTCGAGACCGGCGAAAACCGGGCTGCGCAATTCTTTGCAGCTTGGTCATTTGCACAGAAGGCGACTGCTTCATTTGGTGGGGCTATTGCTCTCTTTGGACTGAGCACGCTGGGTTTTGATGCTCAGGCAGGATCTGCAAATGGAGAGGACGAGTTGTGGGGGCTGCGCTTTCTTTTTTCTACGTTTCCATCGCTCTTTTTTCTGACCGGTGCTGCAATTGTATGGAACTACCCTATCACAGAGAAAAAACACGCTGAAATCAGGGCGCAGCTAGAAGCCGCGCCCACAAAAACGTAGCGACTATCCTTGCTGGACAGGGCCCACATGTTTTTCAATGTGATCATCGATCATCTCATGGTAACGCCGAATACGTGTTTCCTGGTTCGACAAGTAAACACCTGTGAAGCCGCGTGAGCGAAACCCGCGTTGTTGCGTGACAAATACTGCGACATCTTCTTCGATAGCAGGGCCGATGGAGTCCTGACCATATTGCAGCATGGTGACTTCAGCTTCATCAGCGTTAGCTGAGGTCGTAACTGCTTGCCTTGAACGGTTTAGGCTTGCTTCTTCATTAAGTGAAGCGGGGCTGGCGTACCACCAATTGTCGAACAGACATTGTTCAGGATCGCTCATGTGAGGTCGAGCGCGCAGAAAGTGAAAACCATCTGCCCACAGCGATACTGCAAAGTTGGGGAAAAGGGTGTAGTGAAATGCGTCAGTCAGTTGTTCTTTGGGTACGTTTGCGTAGTGAGTATAGCCGCGATCAGGTCCGAGGCTACGTTTGGCATCCTGTAGCGCCGGTCGGGTATCTTCTAATCGACCCTTATAGTCATCGGGGTTAAGGTCCCAATAGCGTAGTAGGCTGGCGAGAGGATCAACAATGTTACCTTCGGCATCCTCGTGACCAACGCCAAAGCCTCCCTTCATAATCATACGGTTATGCCCCTCGTCCGAGAGGTCAAACTTTGTTTCCTTAAAATGAGTATCGATGGTGCCGCGGATCTTTTTACGGTCAGTATCTGGGGTCGCGCCCATGTGCACTGTGGGTACGTGGTAGGACTCATTAAAATTGTCGAGAACAATCTTCCAGTTACAGGGTAGCCACATAGTGTTTGCACTTGTGCGCTTCCATTTATGAATCTCGCGTTGCTCCCATTCACCCCAAATTGGTCCCAGATATTCCTTCAGTGAAACGCATTCGGGGTCCATATTTACCCAGATGAAGCCAGCAAACGTCTCACATTTCAGCTCTGACAATTTGACTTTCCCGCAGGGGTTGCCCTCAGGAAAGTCTTCTTTATCTGGTGCAAAATTAAGATTGCCGTCAGGCAGGTATGCCCAGCTGTGATATTTGCAAACGAAGCGTTGTACTACATGCCCTTTGGCTTCATCGACAAGCGGGTTACCCCGATGCTGGCAGACATTATAGAATGCCTTGACGCCGCCATCTTTTTGTCGAACCATCAATACTTCCTCACGGCCGACTTCTTCTTTTTGCCAGTCTCCGAACTTCGGCAGTTCAGCCTCTCTGCCTAGTAGTAACCAGGCTTTTGTCCACATGCCTTCCCATTCTTGTTCAAGGAATGTTTTTGAGGTGTACCGGGTGCCCAGGAGAGGGTGACCTTGGGTGGCTTGTTCGGGCCAGTCTTCGAGCTCAATAGACATCGTTAGTTTCTCCCATGAAAAGGTGACTGCTTACAATATATATAATTTGTCAGTGTTGCTAGTGCTAGGTTTATCTATGTAGGTTTATCTACCTAGATCAATCGATAAAGCACTGCTAACGGTCAGCAAGATGCATAATGGACGTTGATCGTCGGTTCTGACCTGGCTCTAATTTCCTAAAAAGTTTGGCTCGGTTTTGTATGGCTCTATGCATTGGTGACATGTGTGCCGCGCCGCAAAAGTTCATGCCGTACAATCTTCCATTCACCGGCAACACAGCGGTAGTCCGTCAGGTAAGTGGCCCAAAGTGTTAACATTGAATCTGGTTTTTCTTTTAGATAGTGCATGGCCTGTACATCGGTTCTGGTAGATGCGTCGTCACCGTCTACAGTCACGAGTTGTGGACCCAGCATGTGTTGTGTTGCGCCAAACGCTTCGAGTTTGCTGCTGACATCTTTAACCCATTCATCGGCGCCAATGAGCGGTTCACTGCCAAAGCCGACGATTAGTACGTCATCGGCGAAACAAGCGCGGTATAAGTCCATGTCTCTGTCGTCTACGCCAGCAGCGTAACGTGTCATGACATCTTGTATGGCGAGTCGTGTTTCGAGTGCATTCATAGTAATCCTAGTAGAAAGAAGAGTTGTCGGTAATGGACAATCTTAGTCTACTATAATAGTGGATTTCTCAAGCAAAATTTACAAAGCCAACTACTATTTCTGAGGTTTAGCTCAATAGTTCATGGCATGACATGCTTGTCAGCGCTGCAAGCGAGCGTTGGAGCATCACGCGACCAAGTTCCATGCCTCGGGCATTACCGGCGTCCAATGTGCCGCAGACAGCAATCGGGGTGATCATCGTGATCATGAGGTTCAGTCGGTAGTCGAGTAAACATTCTTCAAAGCTGTAATTCCGAACGCCGCAGTCTATGAGGGTTTCGTAGTATCTTTTAAGTTCCTGTAGTTCTATTTCGCCGCGCAAATTGACATCACAACTTTGCGCACTGAAGTAGGCGATATCATGCGGCCCATTGCCTCCTGTCGTGTTTTGCCAATCTACGGCGATAATCTCTGTTTTACCATCGACCACCGGCAGTAGCATGTTGTCAGTGCGATAGTCACCGTGGATTACAGTCTGTGCTCCTCCCATTGCCCGCTCGAATAACTCTTTGAATTGTTCTCCAATCTCAACAACCGTACTTTCGAGGTTTCCAGTAAAGTACTCACCGAACATGTTTAGGGTTGATTCAACGCCTGGTTTATAAATCACATCGCGTCGGAAAATGTTCTTCTCTTCAATATTCTGATAATTTAGCCACTTCAATTGTTCTGTCTTACCCCAGTAGCGACCATGAAGCATTGCCGATCGATGATAGGCAAGTGACATTACTTCCTGTGAACAGCCCTGTAATTGATTGCCTGCGACCGAGTCACCTAGGTCCTCTAGCACTAGTAGAAAATCCTGGGTCGACTGATCTAATGATGCATAGAGACAACGCGGTGTCTTTATTGGGCAATCATCGGCTAGGTAGCGATAGAAATTTATCTCGTTAGCGTAGAAATTAAGTCCTTTAGATATCTCGACGTTCTCAGTTTGCGCGATAACTTTCACAATACATGTAGTACTTGTGCCATCTGCCAGTTCCATTGTTGCGCGTGCGATAGATGACATTAAACCAACACCTTCACCCAACGGGACGACGTCAACCTTCACAGCTGGACTGTTTAACTGAAGAATCTGGTTGGCAAGCTTGGCATCAAACTGTTTGACGTTATCAAGTATGATTCCCATCTAGGCTCCTGATGTTCCGTGTTATATTGTTGGTTACATCATAGGGAAGAACAATGAAACTACAAGATCGATTTGATTTAACCGGGAAGGTAGCCGTTGTGACTGGGGCCGGCCGTGGGATTGGTGAGGGCATTGCGCTGGATTTTGCTGCTGCTGGCGCCTCCGTTGTTCTTGCCGCGAGACGAACTGATGAAATTGATGCAGTCGCGAATCGAATTAACGCTAATGGAGGGCAAGCCATCGCTGTCACTACCGATGTAACAGATGATGAAGCCGTTATGGCGCTAGGACAGGCTGCGATGGACACGTTTGGCAGCTTATCCATCTGGGTGAATAATGCCGGTGGTTCTGCCATGCGGATGCCCCTGACAGAATTGCCCCGACAAGAATGGTATGACACGATTCGTTTAAACCTCGATGCGGTTTATGTAGGTTGTATGACGGCTGTAAAATTCATTGAAAAAGGTTCTATCATTAACATTAGCTCAGGGGCCGGCACAGGCCCAGTTCCAGGTAGCGCTCACTACGGCGCCGCTAAGGCGGCAGTGAATTCGTTGACCTGGACGCTCTCAGCTGAGCTCGCACCTAATATTCGTGTTAACGGTGTTGCGCCAGGGGCAATCCCAACTGAGGTTATGATGAAAGCACTGAATAAGAATGAAGATCAGTTAGATGAACTGCTGGACGAATGGAAAATCCCATTAGGTCGGCTAGGCACGCCTGAGGATATTGGGTCAGCTTGCGTTTATCTGGCGTCTGAGGCGGCGAGCTGGATTAGCGGCGAGATACTTCGGGTGGGTGGTGGCGCAAAACCGCGATAGGGTCGACAGCACCTAATGGTGACTGGCATCATCAAGTGAATAGTAATTGGAGATTGCGAGAATGATGGGTAGTGCGGTTGATGGCGGAAATAAGTTTGCTGACGAAATCGCTAAGCTTGATTTGGAGGCCCAGAAAATAACTACGCCCTGCGCCGATGGCGACCTGGTCTTTCGGCATTGGCCCGCGACTAAACCGACAGATCGTAAGCCCTTGTTACTTGTACACGGTGGTTCAGGTTCGTGGACTCACTGGTACTTAAACATCCCGATACTTCGTCAACACTACGACCTGTATGCCTTGGATTTACCCGGTCTTGGCGACTCCGCCAGCCTGCCAGAAGGCTATGCGGCAGCAGACGTCGTTGAAGTTGTCGAGTGTGGTATTCGCGCGGTTTTCTCTGACAAGTCTATTCATGTGTCGGCATTTTCATGGGGATGTGCTGTGATGTCTCAAGTATCCGGGCAATTTCCTGATCAATTCTTGTCGTTAACACTGGTTGGCCCTGCGTCTCTCGGTGATGTTCCAAGACTCGGTGCGATGCAACCATTGATTAAAAAAACGCCCGAGATGAGTGCTGCCGAGAGATTTGAGGCTAATCGAAAGAATCTAGGGCGCCTGATGATCTTTGATCAAAGTAGAATTGACGACCTTGCGGTATACCTGCAGACTGAAAACACGCGAAGAGCACGGTTTAATTCGCCTCAATTTGGCAATACCAGACTCACACTTGATGGCGTCGCAGCGAATTGCATACCGTTGCAGGTGATATATGGTAGCGAGGATATACCAGCAAAGCCTGATGTGGTGGGTAAGGAAAAAATCTTTCGCGACGTTCGACCTGACCTGACATTTCATCTCGTGGGCGGTTGTGGGCACTGGCTTCAATACGAAAACCCCGAAGAATTTCATCGGCTTATCTTAAGCTGGACGAACCAGAATGAGTCACAGCCAACAACAAATATCTGTAATAGGTAATGCCTTAAGTTTGTAACCTAACGGCAACCTGTTGCGTATCAGTCTTGAGATAGCGACGATGGCTGTCTCAATGATACTGCAACAGGAAACGCCTTGCGGGTAGAAGGCTAGCGACTGCCGACACTGATGTTTACTGGGATGCCGCTCGACTGCACCATTGCGGTGAATCCTTCAAGAGCGTCGTTTCCATTCACTAGGAGGTTAGTATTGGACCCTACCTCCCGTACAGGAGCTTGTTGTCCTGGAGAGGTTCCCCAGCAGTGATGCATCGCAATGACCCCAGGCTTGATCCGATTGTTTGCCTTCACTACTGCCGGAATCGAGCCATACATAGACTGAATAACAATCTCTGTATCATCTTCTATTCCGAGCTTCACCAGATCGTCTGAGTGTATATTGGCGTGATTGGTTGTACCGGATTTTTCTTTAAGAGCCGGTAAATTGCGACCAAAGGAGTTGAGCGCGTACTTACTGCGAAAACTGATCAGCTGATGGCTGTAGTCTTCAAAAATTCCGTCAGATGCTTTGAGTGCTGCAAATTCTTCCGCAACACCAACCGGGTATAATTTCAATCTACTGGTTGCGGTCTCGCGCGCCGGTTGAATTTCGACACGCATATCCTCGAATATGTGGCCACCTGGGTTCTCTCGCAAAAACTCCAGATCTGCACGTGAACCAGCGGTAATTGCTTTAAGCAGTTCGAACTTCGTTGGCCGCTGTGTGTTCGAGATGACATTGCCACCGATGGTAACTTCAAGATCGAGTCGTTTCGCCAGACCCCAGTAGAATTCCCATTCCTCAATGACATCATGATCGGTCTGCACAACTGCTTTGCTGTAATGGCTGTAGGGCTTTTCATACCAAGGGTCAGCCAGCAGCGTAACGTCTTCTCGCTCCAGTGTGAGTTTGGGTGCAAGAACATAGTCTGCCATTTCAGCCGTTGCAGACATATAGGGGTCGATACAAACAAGCAGCTCGAGCTCTTGCATTGCTGCAAAAGCTTTCTGCTGATCAGGCCAGGCCATCAACGGATTGCCCGCGATCACAAATAGGACTTTTACCTGCCCCTCTCCGGGGGTCAAAATCTCATCCGCTAACTGTGACGTTGGCATTTCACGCACGCCTGTCGCAGATGATAGTTCGCCGAATTCGGGATTCACGCGGCAACGCGCACCACGGTCCCAGGCAAGCGGCGCTTCATATACCTGTGCATACTTAGGTGTATCACGTGCCAGCGCACCCGGGTTTGGCATCGTCTCACCGGCTCGATAAAATCGACCACAAATCGCATTCAAGGATGCAACCAAATGCTGCGTGAGATTGGGATGAGCGCTCATCTCTGGACCGGTACCCGTCACTGCCACGCCACGTGGGCCAGCGGCAAAGATACGAGCCGCATCGACAATTGCATCAACGGGTATATCGGTGCGGACTGAAACCGTCTCGGGATCATAGTGTTGAACCGAATCGCGTAATTCATTTAGCCCGCTAACAAATTCTTCGCAAAATGCTGCATCATGAAGCCCTTCGGCTAGGATGATGCGAATCATGCCAGCCATCAACGCTGCGTCTTCACCCGGTTTGATTTGCAAATGGAGATCTGAGCGTCTTGCCAACTCAGATTCCCTTGGATCAATGACTATCAATTTCAACCCCCGTTTTTTTGCCTTATTTAACTGGGCAGTTGGGCTAATGGGAGGAACGCCACCCGGCGATGAATAGTGTGAAACGAGTGGGTTATTGCCAATGATCATGGCGACATCCGCATCATGAAAATAGTGGCTACCCGCGGTCCAGTAACCCATGCGCGATCCAACATAGACTTTAGCGGGTTGATCAATTGTCACGCTGGTGTAGTAGGAGGGTGACTTCAACGCGTTATGCCACTCTCGACTGTAGACCAGCTGTGCCGAGTTCTGGAAAGCAACTGTGCCGTTGTACGTCGCGATAGCGCGAGGCCCATGTTCCTCTACCACCTTGCGAACACGTTCAGCAATTTCGTCCATTGCCTGTTCGCTGCTGATATCTGCGAACTCTCCGTTGCCCTGCTTTACCTGAGAACGGGTCAATCGTTGTGGCTGGTACATTTGTTCCACCAGTTGCCTGCCCTTGATACAGGTGTAACCGCCATACATTTTGTTTTCAGTGTCCGGCTTCACAGATAGCACTTTCCCATCTGAGACCTCTGCCACCATCGGACAGTAGGCGTGGCAGTAACGGCAGAACGTTTTATGGTTTTCAGTCATCAGGGTTTCCTAGTGAAATTCAGTTACAAGGCAGAAAAGTGTTCATTCTTAAATGCTTAAATCGAAATTGACACAATCAGATACTACTGGAAAAAAGAGCATGAAGTGCGCATTTAACGCAGACTTATTCTTCCGTATTGGAAAAGGCGCAGGGAAGTGGCCTGACATTAGCTGCTAGGGTGAAGGTCAGCCGCCGACTTTGACGAGCAGTTTGCCTAGATTGCCCCCACTAAACATAAATTGGAGTGCTTCAGGATACCTCCCAATGCCGTCCAGAACCTCTTCTGGCATGGTTAATGAGCCTTCACGCAGCCATCCCTCAAGTTCTTTAGTTGCCGGTTTAATGCTGTCAGGAAAATGGAAGTAGGCAAACCCCTCCATTGATGATTGTCGCTCTGCGAGACGAAGGTACATTGATGGTCCGGTGATATTGTCCATATCATCGTATTGTGAAATAGCACCGCAAATAGCGACTCGGGCATGCATAGCGAGATTATCCAGCACCGCGTCAAGCACTGGGCCGCCGACATTGTCGAAGAATACATTTACCCCATTTGGCGCCAGTGCCTTTAATCTAGCATTAACATCCTCGCCCTTGTAATCAATCGCAGCATCAAACCCTAATTGCTCGACCAGATAAGACGTCTTACGACTGCCACCGGCAATCCCAATCACCCTTGCCCCATCTTTTTTTGCAATCTGTCCCGCGATAGAGCCTACAGCCCCAGCAGCCGCTGAAACCACAAAAGTATCTCCTGCTTTCGGGCGGGCTACATGACGCATGCCTATCCATGCGGTGACTCCGGTTGATCCACCCAAAACACCTAGATGAACACTCAGTGGTAGCCCCGGCATGTCGGTCACTTTCTTAAGCTGAGCAATCGGTATAGTGGCAATGGTTTGTGCGCCAAGACCACCGTTCACTGCCTGGCCAGGCTCCCAACCTTCTGCTGTTGATTCTATTATGCGTCCTACCCCACCTGCGAGTATCGTGCCCCCGATGGGTACTTGACGATGAAAACCCTCACCCCTCAACATGGTTCTAACTCCGGCATCCACTGAGAGGTACTCCACAGCTACCCGAACTTCATTTGGACCAAGGGTGGGTAACGGTTCAGTGATAACGTCAAAACAGTCCGGTGTCGCGGATAGCTCTGGCCTTTTTTTAAAGATGACTCGGGTGTTGGACGGGGTCATAGGATATCTAATTTCCAGTTGTCTGATCTTGGAGTATGGCTGGTATAAACTTTTTTTCCTAACAAAAAATCAAAGGGCTACCCTAGCTCAGCGAACCATAGGCTTTTTCTTCTGGATTAGATTTATTTGAAGCGTCTAACGTTCACTACGCTCTCCACACCCTCTTATTTACCGAGCCAAACATTTCTGACAGTTCTACACGGCTTGGTGTAATTCTCACGGGTAGAAAGTTTGGGTCTTCAAGGCCCGTTGATCCAAATTGAGTGAGGTCGTAATCGATGGCGTCCCAGGCATGTTTCTTTGTTGCCTCGGCCACAATCAATTCCGCTCGGCCCCTGACCATTACATGAATAAAGTCTGGCGGGGCAACCTGATACTGCACGTAAACGTTGAGGTTTTCGCGCAGTTGATTGGCTTTAGCGGATGTTGGCCCTGCGGCGAACCACAGCACGTCGCCCTCCCATGTCGCCCTCCCATGTCGGATGAACAATTCTCACTCGCGGAGAATCGCCGGCGACGGTGGCAATAGCGCACCAAACAGCTTTCTTGCATGCTTCGTTCACGTCGACAAAAAAAGCATCTTTCTCTGAATTACTTACCTTGGTCATTTCTCAACTCTTGTTTGCTGCTTATTTCAGTCAATGTCACGATGAATGTCACATTAGCCGCGACAATCGCCGCTGTAAATGTAGCACGATTATCCTTCGCTACGACTTTATCTGCATATCTAGCGATATTCAGTGGTACTAAGTTCACGGCTTTGGCATCGTCGGAAAAGGTTTGAACATCAAAAGTTGAATAGGCGTGATAACTTTAACGCAGTATAATTGTAGCCAGATTCAGGTTTTCCTGATGGATTTGGTTTTATTAGCATGTATGCGATTTGAACCACTTCTAAAATTTCCCAATCTGATTATTTGCGAAACTAGCAACTTTCATTTTTCGCCTCGAATTCTGATAATATCGGTGCTCTCGAGAGTTTTCTATATTCCTTCACCCGCCGCATTTTTATGTTTTTTACTGACGAACGCTTGTATTTTTTCAAACCCTTGACCAGCAAGTACCGCGAACAGGTTGTACAGTGTTTGCGCCTGCTATATCAACGCCAATATAGCTCTACAGCTGATTACGGCCAATCTTTAAATCGTGAACAATTAGCTGAGATTCTTGAAGAATCTCTGGCCAGATCTGAACCCAAAATTCTAGATTCCGATGATGATCAAGAGCCCCGGTTCAAAAACTACCGTGAGCAGGCCAGCTTTGTACTAAAGCAATTGATTGATTGTGGTTGGATAGAGCGGCAGGTGGACACGGCAACCTTAGAGTCCACATTTCCTTTTACCCGCATGGGTCGGGTTTTCGCTCTCGCGCTTTTAGAGTCTGACAGTAATCAGATTCGCACTCGACATCGGAACACTCGTAACACCCTAAATGCCTTGGTGGCTTTTGCAGACAAGGGTGATGTGTATGACTTGCTCGATGCCTATGAGTATTCAGAACGTATTATCACAGACTTTACGGATATTATTTCAGAGTTGGAAGAACGTAAACGAGAACTTGTCAGAGAAGTGGAAACGCAACAGTTGATTCAGCAAGCAACGGATCAGTTTTTTGAGTTTATGGAGAAGCGCTTTCAACCAGATGTAGCCGTACGTTTGTCGGCCGACAGTGTTGAGAAGCACAGAGACGACGTTAACAAAGTTATCGCTAAAATTCGTCGCAAACACAAACAATTTAAACGCGACGCAGAATTACATTTGCGGCGAACTGTACCTGATTTGTGCTCAGACGAGCAGGCCTCTTACCTGTGGCATATTCTGGATAATATAGAGCGTCGTATGCGTAACGCGGCAGATATTATGTTGCCTGCACTGAGGCGTGCCCTGCATAGTTTTACCAAACGCGCAGACATTATTATCCGTCAGTTGAGCTACATGAATAGCCAGTATAATAATAATTTGCTGGAAGTCTGTCAGGAACTGAGTGACCTCGATGACAATGAATACAACTTAAGACTGGCCAATGCTGCCCAGGCTATGGCAACAATGGAAGTGCGACTAATTGACCCTGTGCAAATAAGGCTACAGGAAAGAAAACCCAAGGCCGTGCTGGATTCCTCAATACCGGAGGACTTTGTTATTGACGAGGCGGGCCAGCGGGACCTGATGATTCAGAACCTACTAGATCAGGCTTTTGTGATCAGGAATGAGGATTTACGTGATTATGTTATCGAAGCGCTCAAAACCTCCCAGAAAATTTCCACGCGTAATCTAAAAGTCGATGACGCTCAAGATCTGCTCGCTATGGCACATGTTATCGAGATTGGCGCTGTGAACGATCTTAGCTCAGAACTTACATTTAAAGTGACACCTACGGGTAACCTAGTGGAAAACTCTGAATTTTACCAAGCGTATGACGAATTCAGCATCGAACTCCAGAACAAATCTGACGTTTGAGTTTTCAGCTAACAATATTGAGTAGTACATTATGTTTGAAGAAATAATTGCTGAAAAATTGAAAGATTTCAGCGTCACAATGGATGAGTTTTCTGAACTCGTGATTCGTCTCTTGGATTATGGTGTGATCAACCGAGATGAAAGCCTTATAGAAACCAGACTCTATGATCGTTACCTGCAAATCAACGAATTGATTGAAGATTACCTGTCGATCCTGAAGGTCAAAGTGCAGCACGATAAGAAATTTTGTTTTGTTCGGCTCTTCCCGCCGGGCGCCGTTGTGCCCGGCTTAGCCGATGACGAGCATAGCGCATTTAACTCAGGTTTTCGGGTGAGGCCTAGCCAGCAGGAAGTGTCTGTTATCCTGACTTTACGGGTGGAGTATGAGAAATCTCTAAGGGAAGGGCAGATCGA
Organism: Candidatus Azotimanducaceae bacterium; assembly: GCA_047629195.1. GTDB lineage: Bacteria > Pseudomonadota > Gammaproteobacteria > Pseudomonadales > Azotimanducaceae > UBA4582. The sequence continues at coordinate 19,387 of JBLHWY010000062.1, read as the reverse complement.
TGATAATGGCTGTGCCTTGTTGTCTGTCGAAGGTCTGGCAATTGCGATGAAGAATCTACTGAAAAGATCTTTGCCAGAGAGCCAGGGCGAACGTAAGACAATATTTCGCCATCTCAGACAACTACGTCTCATACAATATAATGGCGAGGCTGATTTGGATTCTGCTGATAGTTGGATCAGCATTCAGCCGGCCATCAGCAGTTTTGTTAGTGACGATGTACTAAGCGAACTATACCCAGAAGACAGGGTTTCACCAGTGGCAGGAGGTACTGGCCATGTATTGTAAGCGCGGCATTTTTGTTAACTGGGGCAACATCCCACACCTTGAGTTTGACTTCGGGCCTGTCAATCTTTTTTCTGGCGGCAACGGTTCAGGTAAAACTACTGCAGCAGACGGCATCCAGTCGTTAATGACGGCAGCCCATGAAAACCTCTTTACTTATAACCCAGGCCAGGATGAAACAACCCAACGTGGACGTGGCGGTAAGCAGGTACGTACCCTAGCTTCCTACATTCTAGGCTGTGACGACGGCAGCTACGCCAGAACCGGGCTAACTGATGGCTATGTAGCAGGAGTTTTTCAACCGACGCAAGGTGAAGATGGCGAAGCGTTTACAGCAGTTATGTGTGTTAGGGCAAGACTCGACCAAGCTAACAAACCAAGACATGCGCGGCAAGAAGATCTACAGTTTCTGATTTTACCCTTTACAGAACTTAACATTACGCACTTTGTAAAAGAAACGGCTGGTGTACGGCGAGTTGTTGAAATGACGGAGTTAGCGAGCCAATTACGCATGGAATTTGGTAAAGATGTAGTTGAGATCTATGACAAAAAAGGTTCTTACCTGCGCCGGTTATATGGTGCTTTACGCGGCTTAAATACTGCTGTGTCTGACCGTGAAGCAAAACATGCCGCGCGAACCTTTGCTAATTTCATGGCCTACAAGCCTTTAAAAAGTATTAATGACTTTGTCTCACAGGAGGTATTAGAACCCAAAGACCTCACTGAAGATATTCGTCAAGTATCGGAGCTGATGAAGACGATCCATAGCATGGATCAAGAGACCCGCTCTATTAAACAGTCAATCGAAAATCTGGAAGTCGCGCAAGTAAAAGCTGACGACTACATTCAAGGTTGGATCGATCATGCTGTTGGCGAATATGCAGAGTCGGCTCGTCAGTCAAAGGTTAAGCAAAAAGACTACCTGCTTCAGAAAGATGCCCAACGCAAAAATGTCAATGCGATCGATGAAACCGCGCAACAGCTACGTCAGAACGAAGATAATAAGCGTTTGCTGCATGATCAATTGGTTGAGCTCGAAGCTCAACGTCGCGGTATTGGTGCGCTGAAGACAAAAGATCAGCTAGAAAGTGATATTGAAGAGTACCAGGCTTCGTTAGTGCAGCTTGCTCCGGAACTATTGCAGCAAGATCAACAGTTTGGAAAAAACTACGCAGCTGTCAGTGCCTTGCAAAAAAAACTAGCTGGGGCGAGCCTGGGTGTGGAAATACCTGAGCTTGAGAGCAAATCCTTTAGAGACCAGGTAAAGCAGCTGCTAGAAAATGGCAAAGATACCGGGCTTGATGTTGCTAAGTTATTGACTAAAGACTGGGTTGGGATTGCTGAACTTGAACATCAACTGGCCAAGTTACAGGTTCTGGAAAAATATCATGCCGGCGTCGCTGATGCATTGCACGGCAGTGATAGCGATCGAAGCCATTTGAGCATCCGAGATCAATTGTTGTCGTTGATCGGCAGGCGCAATGAGCAGCGGCAAAGAGCCCGGCACCAGATGTCGGTGAAGGATCGAGAAATTGCTCAATTACAGAATCGTCAAGTGAGTTATCCGCCTTTTGTGGAGGCAGCGTTAGAGTCGATTAGGCGGCTGCGTCCAGAGGCAAAACCTTGTGTGTTGTGTGATTTTATAGAAGTGACTGACGAAAAATGGCAAATGGCCATCGAGGGTTATATGGGTATGGCCCGTTTCTCGATTATTGTTGAGCCAGATTTTGAGGCTGAGGCTATTCGCATTGTGCGTGGTATGAAAGGCAACCGTAATAATGCTCGCGTTATTCAAGGCGAAAAAGTGCAACGAGACGCAAGCAGGGTAAGCGTTAACGATCAGTCCATCTTTAATGTCATGCAATTTGAGCACAAGATTGTTGAGTATTACGTTAAGGCGTCTTATGGCACTGTGTTGAGAGTTAGTGATGAATCTGCACTACGCAAAACTGCACGAGGGGTTACCCCGGAAGGTCTTGGTTCTGGTGGTTATAGCATGTTCCGTTGTGATCTAGATGATGCTAGCCTGGTATTTGGCCAAGCGGCGCGAGAGCGAGCATTGGCTGCGAAACTTAAGCAATTAGATTCGCTTGCCCAGCAATATCAGTCTCATGAGAATACCTACCAGGATGCTTTGCGGATACAGGATTTGATCAATCAGGTCCAACCGGTACTTTGCGGTAATATTATCGGTGATATGGTGGGGCTTTATCGTCGACTTGAGAAGGCAGGTTTGCAGTTAACAAATCTTGATCTCAGCAGTTACGAAGCCCTAGAAACTCAGCTTGAAAATCTGCGTCAAGAACACAATGAGGTGGAGAAGTTAGGCACAAATCTAAGTGAGCAGCGCGGAGCGCTTGAAAACAAGAAACTGCAATTTGCTGTGGTTATTAAGAAGTTGACTGCGGAACAAGAAGTTTTACAAACGATCGAAGAAAGTTGCGAAACGCTAGTAAATAAAGTGAGTAGCATGCATCCCGACTTCGATGCCGCGCCCGCACTAACTTCTGCCGACGAGCGAGCCAAGCTTGCATTAGACTCAGTTAATTTTGTGTCAGATAACCGTTATTTACTCGACGGTATGGATACGGCTGAACGCGCTCTTTATGAAACCGTGATGGTGCATAATGGTAGTAGCCACAGCTATAACGCCATCGTCTATCAATCATTAAGTTCTGAAAAAAATGATATAGAGATGTTCAAACACGTGGTGTCAGTCGCGACCCAAGTTAAAGGTGTTTACAACGCATTGAAAAACAATGTGCTAGTAGGTAAGCACGAAAAACTCAGTGCTCTGAAGGACAGTTTCAACACGGCCTTTGTTACCAACCTTTGTCATTCAATATTTCAATCTATAAACGATGGCAAGCGAGTACTGAATGACCTGAATAAAGAGTTGGAACATCATGTCTTTGGCTCCGACCAAGAACGGTTCTACTTTGGTTACGAATGGGTGCCTGAATATCAGGAGTACTGGCGCTTCTTCAAAGAAGTGATTGAAAAACCCAGCCTTGGTGACGGTGAGTCTCTATTTGATGCTGAACTGAGCGAAAAGAGTTACGAGGTGCGCGACCGATTGATGTCAATGTTGTTAGATAAAGACAGCCAGTATGCTTTGCGCGAATTGCAACGTATCAGTGATTATCGACGCTATCGTGAGTATGAAATTTACAAACAGCCATTGAATAAAGAGGCCATTGCCTTGAGTAAATACGGCACAGGTTCTGGTGGTCAACTTGAGACGCCTGCCTACATTATCCGCTCGGCCGCCATAACCTCAGCTTTCAGGTTTGCCGAAGGCCGGTCACATTGCCGCATGGTGCTGGTGGACGAGGCTTTTTCCAAAATGGATGAAACCCGATCCCGCGAGGTGATCAATTACCTCACTCAAACTCTAGGGCTACAACTAATATTCATTATGCCGACCAGCAAATCAGGCCCATTTATGGATTTGATCAGTCATCAGGTTGTCTTCAGTAAATGTCCTACAGCGCAAAAAATAGGTGAACTGAGCACGCGGGTACTCGTAGATCGTAAGGTCTGTAATCAGGATAAGATCAAAGATTTGTGGGATAACCACAGAAAGACGCTACGCCAGCAGGGCATGTTGGATTTTATGGAAGACATCGTGTGAATGAGTGGGAGGTTACTGATTGTCCTTCTTGGGTGAGAGCGCAAGTCGTTACTAATCTGCGGGTCAACAAAGGCGGTACTGTTACGTTTACTAATTAGTTAAGCCAAGTACCATCCTAATTTACCATGCTCGTCGTTATTTTTTTCATCAACCTTAACATCAGAAGCGCTTAGCTGAGTTAATAGGGCGTCGATATCATCGACACTGAAATTAATCATGTAAGCATGAGGACTAGCTTGAAGTATTGTGTATCTTCCTTGAAAAGACGCCAAGCTGTAGAGGGTTTTTATCATTTTCAGACATATCAGGATTTGCAAAAGTCACATAGCCATATTCATCAATATGAACAGCTAAATGTTTGTGACACCAATCGGTGAGTTTTTTAGGATTAGCTGATTTGAAGAAGATGCCGACTATGTCTATTACTTTGCCATTTAGTGTCTCCTTTAGGTTTTTTATTAGATATTAGTATCCATAATCCTCCGACGATCTTTGCCGGCTGGGCTGTTAGCAGTCAGGATAAGCCCTGATAAGGGTTTTTGACTTGACGATCATATACTGTAATCCGTGGTTTCCCCGCTTCTCATTCTGGTCTAAGGGGTGATTGCGACTTTAATTCTTGTATTGGCAATCACGATGAATCCGGTTGTTCGCTGCCCGGATCTGTGCTTCGCCCTGAGCAATGATGAGCTGTCGTTTATCCATAGCACAACGCGCCGCTGCTTGTTCGATCTCAGTTTCTACACTCTTGTCAGTGGCGGCACCCCGACAGATACCGTCATCAACCAAGCGAAGATTTAGGGTGACGTTTTTTTCAATAGCAACGCAATCGCCTACGACAAAAAATGATTTATCTGTTAAATAAGTGACAACCTTTCCATCTTTATCTCTAATTTCATAGCGCCGCTTGTCAAGTTGCAGGTGAGTTGCTATTTCTGGATCCATCGAAGCCAGTGAAACTACATTGATTAAGCCGCCATACCCGCCTATCAAATCATACTGGCTGGCCATTGAAGGGGTCGCAATTTCAACATTTTCAATGATCCCAAAATCGATTTGTTGGGGGTTCTCTTTCTGACCGTCAATCATTAAAGTGCAGCCACTCAGGAATACAAACAACATGCTAATAAAGGCGCGCTTTGATGGGCTGGCAAGCCGTTGGTTGGTATGGTTCAATAATATTCTCCAAAGTTTTATAAAAACGAAAGCAGTAGACATGCGGTAACATGATGGTTCTATTGCAACAGCGCTGGACGGAACTTACAGTTTTTTATAAATGAGTGAGCTCTAAGATCAATTGCTTATGTACATCGATCGGATACTGAAAGTCGAAACACCGCTGTCTGTTAGGCTGCAATTTTACAAAAAGCCATACATCGATCAATTCAATTAAAACGTCGTCAACAGTCGTTATTAACGATGTATTGATCCAGCATTTCGATCAAAGCAATACCCGTGTTGAGTGAGCTCGCGGAGGTATAACGACTACATGTTGGCTCGAGATAGAGAGGTATTCTTGTGTGAAGTGTTTCGACGTCAGGTCAAATCGAAGGGTGTCGAACTAGTATAGAGTGTGTATCGCAGCCCTTCGCAAACATGCTTATGTTACAGGACTCAATGGCAGTCGGGTGCCACCAATGGTGCCGACTACCTCACTTGCGAATGACGTAGAAATTATTCATAGGGTTATCCCACGGCAGGAGTTCAAATTGACTAAAACCGGCTTGCTCTGTCATATCTTTTGCAACGTCAGCATTAAACCCCAGGGTGCCAAGACCGGCACCGTCAGGGCGGGACAGGCTGGACGACATACAGACAAGCATAGAGAAACCGTACATCATCGTCGCCATTGGATTTTTTTCAAGGTTTTCTGCAAATGACGGGAAGCTGCGGATGTCCTCGCACAGGTACACCCCGTCTGGTTTAGTGCTTTGTGATATGGCATCTAGAAGTTGTTGCGGATAGGGTACATCGTGAATGACATCAAATGTGGTCACCAAGTCGAACGTAGGGTGATCAGGCATCGGGTTCTTATCGGGATTGACGAAAGAAATATTGGCAAGGTCGAGTGTTGACAAAGAATCACTTGCGCGGTCCAAAGCATGCTCGCTAGTGTCATAGCCAGTAAACGTTGAGTTGGGGAACGCCTGCGCCATCGCAACAAGCGCTTTACCAGATCCGCAACCTACATCAGCAACCAATGCGCCTGATTGAAGTTTTTCTACCAATCCATCAATCATTGGCAGTATTTTTGGCACCAGCAAGTTTTCTTTCGACCAGGCCGTCATTCTTTCTATGCCTCGGGCACATCCTTCGCCGTGATCGTCATAGGATAACCCTACGCCTGTATGAAAGGCCTGGGCCAGTTTAGGCAAGGACTGGAATGTTGATGCAATAGCATCGAATCCTCCAGCAAAGTTCGCTGGATGCGTTTCGTCCAACAATACAACTATGGCTTCTGGGGAGAGAAAAAAGCGATCAGTACTCGACTCGTACTCAATAAAACCTGCACAGGCCTGATGTCTGAGCCACTCCCGCAGCCACCTTTCATTCAATCCGGACGCTTGTGCTACTTCCGATGATGACGCAGGTCCCAGATCGTGAAGATGCTGGTACAAGCCTAACTGGTCTCCGACTGCTGAAATTGCTGTGCTCATACCGGCAGAAATTGTCCCCATCACTTTCTTGACATAAGTTTCGAGCTTCTTTTCGTCTAATTGAGTACTCATTTTCCTCCAGCTGATTATTCGAAACACATCTATTTAGGTATCGGGCCTACGACTTGTCGTCGGAACGTAAAGAAATAAACCACATTTTCTCAAGATTGGTCAAGTACGGCAGGTACTGATTCCTATTCAGTTTTGGACACAGTGATGTCGTTTCTCCCGTCGCGGATGGTGACTGGACGGACACTTTTGGGAAATGCTTCGTTTGGAATGAATATGTTTTCCGGTCCGCCATGGTAGGAAAATTTGATTTGATTGATGTCGAGTCCGGACGTTTTTAATATTTCTTGGACGCCCTCAAGTGTTGTGTTGTCGACCTCCATTCTGAGTATCATACGCCATTGACATGGTCTCTAATGTCGTCACTATCAAACATCGCCTGAAATGCTAGGAAGTCGTCGATGTTTGGGAATACTTTTTCGAAACAAGTCATATCCGCGGTACGCTTGACCGCTTCTTCTACTTCAATGACATTCGTGTCCGGATTTTTTACCTTTCTTATTATGTTATCGATGCGTCTCCAGCCAAAAACTTTGATGACGGGCGTGTACTCGCTTTTGTCTGCATATCTGAAAGGGGCCATGGGTTTTTGCGAATCCTTAATAGTAAGAGTGTCAAGTGCAGCTTGGATTTCGTGCTCCAGTTTCATAGCAATACCGTCTAATCGAAGAATTCTGTATTCGATTCCCTTGCTGTCTTTATAAGCAGATTCCCATGCCTGTATACCTAGCAGCGCGATAGCTTTTTTCGGCTTTTCAGTCAGATTCTGATAATTCCTGCTCAAATTTTTAGCCTCTGTGCCGATGCTGTGGTCATTCGTAGACATGGGTCGTAGCTGACCTCATGGCTTCGCGCCATTATATTAATGTTAGCGAGGCATAAGTCACCAATATTCGTGCCAAATAGGTAAGTATATGTAATTCAATAGGCTACGGGTCTGTAAAATCTGGGATATAAAAATCATCGACAGTAATGCTGTGTGGGCACCACTAAATGGCGACCTATATTGTTAGGTGGCCAATGACCGCAGCAGTTTAAGCGGAAGAGGTTGAGTTTCGATGTGATCAATGATTTTGTGGTTTGTACCTGAATCGTTGACGGTGGCTTTGGTGTTGCAAAAGGCTGATTTGTGCTTATCCAGAAGCTAAACATCTCCGTGGTTACTTCTCGCCAACCTTTTTTTGTGAGCAACAGATCTGAAAAGTCTTAGTTGATTTGCCTCAAACTGATATTTATGCGCGGGAACTCACTAGTTGACGTTAGCAGAAGAGCAAACGCATCTTGTGTTGATGCGCTGCTCTGCCAAATGTCAGGCGAAAGTTTCAGAGGCTAGCGCTGCTCCATATCAAGTGGACGATAATAGTCTTTCTTTTGGCTCTCGTATTCGCCTCTTCGCGCCATGAAGGTTTCACCTGCTGAACCTTCTTCTGACAAGGTCAGATTCTGACGGAAAAAGTTAATACTGTCCGGGTTTAACGTCTGAGTGAGATTCCAGTACTCTTCAGCCTTTTCTGTCAAGCCGTGTTCGCGGAACAGGTTTGCCAGTCGGAACGCAGCATCAGCTTTCTGTTGGTCAAAACTAAGTTCGCGGATATTGCCGGTCACTGTTTCTACAGATTGAACGAACTCACTTTTGTCACCTTTCTCTACCCAGTCTCGTAATGCAGGTGTGTAGACATCATTGCCAAAAGTAATGGATCGTGTTTCGTCGCCGAGTTGATGAACCTTGGCATAGGTGCCTTCATCTATCCGCACGATTCTGCCTTCTTCGTCGATCCAGGCGGCAGAGGGCACGTTAATAAAATTGAATGCACTGCTGATGATATGGTTTGTATCGACAATCTGGATGTAGGTAGGATTAGCAGCGTCGAAAATTGGTCCAGCGACTGCTTCACCGCCAGTGTCTTCTGCGACGCAGACGATGACAAAATTAGGATCGTTTATTTCTTCGTAGACTTGTTGCCACACGGGCACATCTAGGAAGCATCCTCACCACGATGACCAGGTGACAATCAGTGCCTTTTTGCCTTTGAGGTCTGTCATTCTTATGACGTTGCCTTGGCGGTCGGGAATTTCGAAATCCGGCGCCAAGCCATTGACCAACATGTTCTCTCGCATGGCAGGTATCTCAGCGAAGCTCCAGACGTTAGATTCCTGATCGAAGACATAGGGCTGTTCGAGCAGATCAGCAAAGGCAGTTAAATTAAACCACTGTTTGCCGTTTTGAGTGGTCAGTAGCTTGCTATTCATCGGAATACACATGTCTGCGTAGCAGGCGCCTTCCGGTTTGAGTTCGAAGCCATTGATAGGCTTGAGATCCTCTGGATTGATCAGCAAGCCCGGGCCTTCACCTGTCTCTGAGAGCGTGATATGCCTGCCCTGATAAAGCACACTCGCGCTGCCTTCTGCGTGAATGGGTTTAGCCTCAAACGGGTGACGGAATTCTGGATAGGCCATGAAAGCTGCAGCCATGTACTTTTCTCCAATTATTTAAATGCGAGAATTGATAATACGCGAATTCTTCTCAATTGACTTGCAATAGAAGAAAGCTATTTTGTAGCCGACCTTTGTTACGAAATATTACGCCGGTAGGGCTGGTCGGAGTGTATCTGAGTGTAATTTGTGCAGAGGAGGCCTTATTCCTTTCCCACTGGTATGCCCTGCAAAGTATTTAGCGGGTCATTAAGCGCCATGCCTGTTTTGCCCCAAGCGAAGAGATGACAAGCTTTGCGTTGATGGCCAAGTTGAGGACTGCGTGGGGTGCAGAAAGCAGGGCCATGTACCTAGGCTGCCAAAGCTAAGCGCAACAGTGTTTTGTCCGACGGTGAGTTTTAGAAAAAAGGCAGTTAGCGGCAATCACGCTAATTACATCAAATACATTTATAACGAGATGCCGAAAGAAATTAACATCAAGGTCAGGAGTGTTTTTACAACAATGTGCCGAGCGACATTATTGTGGACATTGCGGGCTATCTGAGTGGGGCAAGTGGCAACAAATTTGTAGGGTCTACGCCGAAACGTCTGATCGATACTCGCAGTGGGGTGAGACCGCTTCCTCAATGCAAGCAAATTGTTCTCTAAATCATTCCTGAAGCGGGATTCCCGAGTATCGATCTAGCACAGCTTTGAAAGTTTCAAGGCGCATAGGTTTGCCTACGATTTCGCTGATGCCGACGGCGCTTTGATCCTTGTTGACCTTGGCATCGCCCCAGCCTGTGAGTGCCACAATGGGGATTTGTTGATTTATCTTTTGAATATTTATTGCCAATTCAAAACCATTCATCTCCGGCATACCGAGATCTGTGATCACTATACTGAACTCGCCTTTAACTATCAGTGCGAGCGCCTCTGCTCCAGAACCCACTACTTTCCCCCGATGTCCCAGACCCTCAATGTAACCTTTGGCTAGGTCCTGGATACGCTCGTCATCATCCACCCACAGGATGGAGTGCGCCAAAGACTCTTTAGGCTCCTCAATGGTTGTTGGAGAACTGTCATCCGCTACTGGTAGGGAAATCTGTATACTTGTGCCAATACCTAACGCCGAAGACAATACCTCGATATCACCTGCATGAGCGCGCACGATATTCCTGGCAGAACTCATACCAATACCGCGACCTGATGCGAAACCCTTGGTAGAGAAAAACGGTTGAAACACCCTGGTTATTGTGTCGGCGTCCATGCCGATGCCATTGTCGGACACCTGAACAATATTCTGGTTGTCTTGGCGAAAAGTTTTGATCGTGACCCGGCCCTCTTGCGGAATGGCTTCTACGGAGTTTTTAATAATGTTGAATAGCACCGTTCGCAGGTCAGCGGCACTTCCAGAACTAGTGATTATCCCAGAGCTAAGTTGAATATCAACGCTCACACGGGCGTGACCGTTAGGGTTCATGCCGTCCCAGTAAAAACGGGTTTCATCTACCACATCCTTCGCCAGTTGATTTATATCTACTGGATTGAAGTCTTTTGACGCGAGAGCGTCTGGTGAATGATTAAGGCTTCTAATACGACTGCCTGCATCTTCAGCTAGGGTAATGCTCGATTTCAAATAGACTGCTACTTCTTCAGGCAGGTTGGCACGATCAAGGGCTATTTCGAGATTCCCCATAATGGCTTGAAGGGAGTTGTTGAAGTCGTGAGCGGTAGCCATGACGACTTCTTCAGCGGCCATCAAGCGTTGGCTAATGATAAGGCTTTTTTGGGCCCGGTCGATATCTGTGACATCCTCACCGGAGTTCAGCATGCCTATAACCTCTCCTGCCTCATCAAAAAGCAGAGTGTGCAGCATCCTGATCTGACGTTCTTCTCCGGAACAGGTCAATAAAACACTCTTGGTCTCTGCAATGGGTTCTTTGTTCTGGATACATTCGCTGAAGAACTTCTCGCGAACCTCTTTGACCTCGGCTTTCGCGGTAGATTCAAACCAAAGCTTTCCTGTCAGGCTGCCAGGCTCGTAGCCAAGCAGTTCGTAACCCTTGCGGTTCAGTAGCGTAATCCGACCGTCAAGATCAAGCGTGACAATGAGGGCAGCAGCAATATCCAGATAATTTTCGGCTTTCTGCTTTTCGAACTGAAGTTTTTGCTTTTCCTGCCTGGCAAGAGTGATGTTGCGAACCACGCCGATGATATGGGTGCAGGTGTCATCATCAAATACCGGCACTAACGTCGTTTGAAAGTGTTGGTTTTCGCCTATCAATTCGACTGGAATTTCGTAACGATAGGGGCCTCGGGTCTCGATCGCATTTGCGTAGTGCTGCAGAAGGTGGTGTTCTGCGCCAAGTTTACTGTAGTAATTTGTCGCTAGTTTGCCGATGATGTCTTCGGGCTGCAGGTTATTCCAACGGAGGTAAGCCGAGTTTACCGAGAGAATTCGATAAACATCTTCAGCTTCCACGCCAATCAAAAAAATGGCGTCGCTAGTGTTGTTGTAGATGATCTCGTATTGCTCGAGCGTGGGCTGGTACTTCATGTGCGACCATTAAGGGATGGTATTTTCTAACCCTAGTCCCTCTGGCTTCGTTCAACAAGCTCGCGGACGTTTATATTGAAACCTAGTAGTGTGGTTTTTCAGTATTGGTTTCTGCTTTGAGCTTAGCGGCCAGACCTGAATGTGATTCGTTCTAGTCTATGCCTTGGCAGAAGCGCCTCAGGAAAAGTTCAGCGCACGGATTACCACAAATCCGAAATCAGATAATTAGTTGTTTTGGCCCCCACCCCAGTCACCACCTCATCGTCAACCGATAGTGTCATTAGTGACTGACCCAGCGGCGAGCTCGCGGTAATTACTGTGATGTCTAAATTCTCAAAGGTAACCATATGGCCACCTGCTGCAGGTCCAATAAACACATATCGCGCTGAACCTGAATCATCTTGAAGAGATACCAGCGATCCTATCTCAACTAGAGCATGGGGCTGAATACGCTTCTGAAGTTCTCTGAAATCATCGAGCGCCTTCGTTAACTGAACGACACGTTCCGATTGCCCGTGGGCCAAGTATGCCGCTTCTAGACCTAACGTGTCGTACTTGTTTTCTGCAACGTTTTGTTTATCAGTTGCGGTGTCGCGGGCTTGATCCGCAGCTGCTGATGCAGAATTCACAGCCACTTCCAATTGGTCGACAATTACTGCGCAAAGAATTGCTTTATTCATCAAACGTTTAGCCAAAGTTTTATTTTTTCAAAGATAAGGAAAATAAACCACACTTTGTAAAGATTGGTCAAGTACGACAACTGCTTATCTCTATTCAATTTTAGGACGCAGTGAAGCGGAGAGTCTTTGCCTGGTCAATGGCTGTTTTGAACCTGATCTTTCGACCTGCGCGAGGTTGGACATGTAACCTCATGTAGACGATCTTCAGCACTTGCGTAGGTTGCTCGGTAGACTCCGCCCCTCTGTATAACCAGTTTGTTAATGCTCATGATTTGACCGCTTTTTCCTTTGGTTCTTTTTCCGACTAGACCATTATAAAAACAACAGTTTAGGTCGGGCTTGATTTTTCGGTTGCTAATCATCTCGTTTATCACAGGTACCTCAGCCGTCATGACGCAAATGCCTATCGAGAGTTTTGTTAGACACGATGACTACCTGGGTTAGAGCTGACTGGACACTTTGCGCTACCAAAAGGGGTTGAAAAAGCGCCAATGGTAGTCTTACCTCATGGTGGACCTATAGATGCCAGAATATCGAATAACAGATCACCGTTTGGTTGCAAAAGAGTCAGGATTAACTTGTGATCAAACGATAAAATTTACCGGTCTGCAAACTGAAAAAAATGTCCTGTTCCTCTGAGTAGAATAGGCTATTGCAACCAGCTAACTGGAAAGAAGTATGTGTTTTAACCAACAACTTCGAGTTAGTGGCTAAAACGGTTGCAGATATTTACAAGGCGAGGTGGCAGCTTGAGTTATTCTTCAAATAGGTAAAGCAAAACCTCAAGATAAAATCATTTTTTAGCACGAGTAAGAAAGCGGTCATGACTCAAACCTGTATAGCCATGTGCATGAATCCACTGATCGCCTTCATTAAGTTCCAATCTCAAACAACTAAGAGCATGCAACAAATTCTGCGGTTGCTGCAGCTCAATTTATCTGAAAAACGTGATCTAGTGGCCCTTTTGAGTCACGGGACAGTAGTGAGTTAGAAAGCATCAAGTGATGCAGGCTGTAAGGAGGAGTAGTAATGGTCGTCGTTATCGTTGGAAGAATTGCACGATTTGTCTTTCTTATCATGGGGTACGCGCACGTATATCGTGCCTTCATTACTGCCGTAGTCGTTTGAAGCGTTGAAGTTGATGCCGTAGACACGACCGTTACGAAAACGTTCTGCGCGCAAATACAACTTACCATTCTTGATGATCGCGTCGTTCCCCGTGTCGCCGGGGCCTTGGCTGTTGGTCGGTTCGTTCTGAGTAACACTGTTGATCGTGATTGTCGTCGTTTCATCTGCACCGCTTATACCGGTTAGTTCGATAGGTACAAGCTTGTGGTTAGGCGGCCATAAACAGCTTGGGGTTGCTTGTGCGTTAGACAAATTAGGGCTGCTAAAGGTGCTTTGGACTTGAATCTTAACCTGGTCATTCAATGTGCCACCGTTGCTGTCGGATACTGTCACTTCGAAAACTAATTCTTCACCATCGACATTGAAAGGATTGAAGGATGGGGTGCTGGTGTACGGGTTAGAGATACTCACCTTTGATCCGTCAATCTGCCTCCACGCGTAAGTCAGTGAGTCGCCATCAGCATCACTGCTACCTCGCGCGTCGAGTTCACCGACATCATTTTTGCTGACAGTTTGGTCAACACCTGCATTGGCGATCGGAGCGTTATTGCCTGCGGTGATGTTGATCGTGACAGCGCTTCTTGGACTGCCAAGTACGCCATCGTAAACCCTCAAGTAGAATACGAACTCGCCCGGACTGTTGTGTGTGAAGGTTGGATATGCCGAATCAGCGTAGGCAAGTTCGACTTGGGGGTCCCCCTCCCGCTGCCACCATCTATACTGCAGACTTTCACCATCGGGATCATAACTTCCTGCGCCGTCCAGTGTAACTGGAGAACCTGCCGTGATTGACTGTGTTTCGCCGGCGTTAGCGATGGGCTGATTAACCCCGTTTTTGACGGTGATGTTCACTATGTCTGTCGTGATTCTGTCATTGTCATCGGTGAACGTTAGTTCAAATGTTGGCGTTTTGCCGCCGACATTTACCGTCGGTACGATGAAGGTCGGGTTCATCGGGTCACTATAATCGAGCGACAGGTCTGTCTCGTTCTCCGTCAGGCCGATTTGCTTCCAAACATAAGTACCGCTTCCGCTTCCACTGCCTATAAGTGTGACAGTCTCCCCTTCACTCGCGCTCTGATCGAAGCCAGCGTTTGCGCCCGTCTCTCCTAGGAAGAAACTGGCAATGCCATCTTCTCCTATGATGAAATTATTCACTGCGCCGGCCATGCAGCCTTGCGCTCCCATGTTGTTAGTTGCGCCTAAGGTGATTGCCCCGGCAATTGAGAAAATATTGCCACAAGCATTGTCAATGCCAGTTAGTGTCGCGCCTGCGCCCGTAGTGATGTATGTACCCGCTATAATTGTACCTATAACAGTGGATTCTGCACCCACGAATGTGTAGCCGGATGTGTTCCAGATAATCGTGCTGTCAGGCGTTACATTTAGTAATTTGATCGTCGTGTTCGCACCAAAAGTGATGAGCGTATCGATATTGAACACCCAAAAGTTGGTTTCGTTGTTGCCATCAAGTGTGAGGGTTATGCCCGCAGTTGTCGCCAACGTCGCTGCCTGGTAGACGCCTGGTGGAAGCGTTGTGTCTGCGATCATCGTTGGCGCGAGACTTTTGGTTATGGGCATTCTTCGCAGCGCTGTTTGAGCGCGCCTGAGTTGTGCTAATTGATTATCGAAGTCTGCCTTGGTCACTGTATCAAAGGGCGTAATATTGCCTTCTGACAGAAGGTTACCGGTGCTTGCATTAGCGCCGAAAGTTATGTCGGTTCCCGCCATGGCATGTCCACTAACCGTTGCATCTGCGCCGAGCGTTATGGCTGTACCCGCCGTGGTATGCCCGCTGACTATTGCATCTGCGCCGAGCGTTACGGCGGTTTCCGCCGTCGCATTTCCTCTGACTATTACCTTCGCGCCAAACGTTATGGCGCTACCAGCGGTTGCCTTCCCGCCGACAATTGAGCTCGCGCCCATTGTTATGGCAACGCCGGAATAGACTACTTGGGTTTTTAGGGTTGAGTCTAGCAGCGGTGTAGAAGCCGCTAGCGCACCAGACACTAAAGAAATTATTGGGATAAAGCAAAGCTGCTTTGTAAACCTCATAACGTTTGTTCCTATATTTTTCTCACGGTTGTCACTGGTACGGCCGCAGACTAGCTGGCGCGCATTGTGTCTATCACGATTACTTTTGGGGTCCGTGGTGATCCATTTTGCGCAAACCCTTTAAGCATGCAGTGTAGTATGAATTTATGAGAAATCGGGTCGGCGTAACGATAAATGGGGGTGGAGTAGCGATGAATGGAGTCAAGTCAAGTTTGAGTTTGGCATTTATTTAATGGCTGATCTCGTTTCAGGAAAGTCTGATTTTTGCCCGGAAGTTCTTAAAACTACCGGCCTTATAGCGAATTCAAAATAAGTGGCAGGTTGTTCTTGGGTTTAGGGAAGGGGACATACTGAATTTTACTGTCATGCTGTTTTTCATCCACAAAATTGATGCGGAATTGTTTAACTGTTTGAAACAGAACGCTCTTAAACAACATGTCAGCAAAATTCAGCCCGATACATTTGTGTGCGCCGCCGCCAAACGGCGCCCATAAATAGGGATGTTGTTTATGCTCCTGCCTTGCCCCGGAAAAACGCATGGGATCAAACTTAAAGGGCTCGCACCAGTATTCCTCTAGGTAGTGATTTGCCAGTGTTGATGTTTGTATCACTGTGTGGGCAGCCACTTTATGCCCAGCAATTTCACAAGGTCTGATGGTGCGGCGTATGACACCGACGACCGGCGGGTACATGCGTAATACCTCTTTAAATGTGTAGTCGATTAATGGCATTGAAGCGAGTTGATCATAGTTCAGCGCATGAGTGTTGCTGCTATTAATCTGGGTTCGCAATTGATCCTGCCAATCTTGGTTGGCTGCCAGCAAATGCATCACCATTGTTAGCGCACTGGTTGTTGTGTCGTGGGCAGCAAAAAGCAAGAAGATCATATGATCTGTAATTTCTTGATGGCTAAAATAGTCACCGTTCTGGCTTCTCTCATGACAAAAGTAGCTGAACATATCCGTGCCATCAGACTTGCGTTTGCTGTCAATTGATTGCCAGATAAATTTCTCAAGCACTCGCCGCCCATTTAATCCTTTTCGGTGAAGCAGCCCTGGCCAGTCCTTTTTAATGACACCAACCGTCCCATCGGCAAAGTCTATGAAGGCTTGATTAAGCGTAGCACCTTCTTCATCCAACTGAGCACCTAGGAATACCTTGGCAGCAACATCTAGTAGCAACATCTTTATCGTTGGATAAAATGACAAAACTTGCCCTTTTGGCCAAGACTCTATGGTGTCCCTGGTGATCGTGTTAACACTATCAATGTAGCCGCGCATGGCGCTCGCCTTAAACGCGGTTTGCATGAGACGGCGTTGCAGACGATGTTCATCGAAGTCCATCAACATGAGACTGCCTGAGAAGTATTCCCCTGTGAGGCCCTCCCAACCCATACGGGATGAAAACAACTTGTCTGGGTCTTGGGTGACAAGCTTCAGTATGTCTGGCCCGACCGTTGCCACCATACGTTGAAATGCCAGCGACTGACGAAAGACTGGTCCATGCTTTTTGTATTCCGATAGCATTAAAGCCAGCGGGTTTTTAAGGAAGTCAAAGGTGTGTCCGATAATTGGATAGCCGTAGGTGCCCGGTATTTGAGATAGGTCCCGATTATCTTTTTCGTTCATGTAGGAATCGTTAAATGAAACTTCCATCATCATTGCCTTGTATTGAGTGCCAGCTTGGGTGGGTTTCTCAACCCTGCCAAGTATCGTTTCCACATTGCTTCCATGCTATTTGTATGAGATATAAATATTGCTAGTACGGATGTAATACAACCGGCACATCGGATATTCCACGAATAAAATTGTTAGGTACTCGCTTAACTTCGCCGACTATTTCCACTTTTCGGAAGCGTTTTTGTATTTCCTCCCAGAGTACGCGTAGTTGCATTTCAGCAAGACGGTTACCCATACAACGATGAACGCCAAAGCCAAAAGAGACATGTTGTCGGGCATTTTTCCTATCGATGATTAATCGGTCCGCATCGGGGAAAACACTCTCGTCACGGTTACCGGATAAGTACCACATAATGACCTTGTCACCTTTCTTAATATCCTTTCCATTTAGGTCAAAGTCTTTTAGCGCTGTGCGCCTCATATGAATAACGGGGGTTTGCCACCGAATCATTTCAGACACCATATTCGGGATTAAGGAAACATCATCGCGTAGCTTTTGATATTCGTTGGGATACTGGTTGAGCGCGATTACACCACCACTGATGCTATTTCGAGTTGTGTCGTTACCACCAACGATAAGCAATATGATATTACCTAGAAGTCCCATTGGGTCATTTATCAAGTCCTTGGTCGCTTCACCGTGCGCGAGCATAGATATCAAGTCGAACTTAGGTTCCGCAGCAGCGCGTTCTTGCCACAACTGCATAAATGTCATTGCACATTCTTGCAGACCTGCTTGCCGTTCTGCCATATCAATTTCTATACCCGTCACCTGTGGTACGTTGGTTGTGATATCAGACCAGTAAACCAACTTGCGTCTGTCCTCATAGGGAAAGTCGAATAGTGTAGCTAGCATTCTGGCGGTTAATTCGATGGAGACTTTATCCACCCAATTGAAAGTTTCTCCTATTGGTAAGTTCTCAAGAATATCGATAACCCTTTCCCTAATCAGTGGTTCCATGGCGGCAACGTTAGTGGGCGCGACGGAAGGCGTTACTGTCATACGCTGTTCGTCATGCCGCGGCGGGTCCATGGCAATAAAATTCTCGATCCCGCCGTCCTCTTCCCTTGGGTCCACAATGGCGACACCACCTGCCTCGGAGGAGAAAATTTCATGGTTTGTATCGACCGCCTTAATATCTGCGTGTTTAGTGATAGACCAATACGCGCCGTTAACACTATCCTGGCAAAAGTGAACGGGGTCTTCCTTGCGTAGTCGGGCAAACCAATCGTGCCAGTTATCGTCACGAAATAGCGCTGGGCGACTGACGTCAATCTCTTCAAGAGCTTGAGTCGTCACATCCGGTGTCTGCAGGGTTGTGTTCATGAGATTCTCCTATTAGTAACCATCTGTAACTTATCTTTGGAGGCAAAAGTAGTCAAGTGTTTACTTTGGCGAAGTACCCTATTACCGTACGCATCTTCAGGAGACAAAAACCAACGATGAGCACACCCAAGCAAATATTTGATCCCAGAATAGCGAGAACAAGAACCGCAGTAGAAAAGTCAGTGGTTGCGTTACTCTGTGAGGAGCATCCTTTTACTTCGCTTACTATCTCTGAAGTCGCGAAGGCTGCTGGAGTTACTCGTAAAACCCTTTACTCGCGATTCGGGTCTCTGGAACAGGTGGTCAAAGAAATGGCTTCGAGTATGTTCGAAGAAACTGCCGAAAGTATTACAGACGACATGTTGAGGCTGCCGTTATCTGACAGCGCACTAACTTCTGTTGTCTTTCGTGCATATGAGCAACACAAACTAACGCTGGGGCCGCTATTAAAATACTGTCCGGGATTTCTATTCTTGGAGCCTTGCAGAGAGGTAGGCAGCAAACTTCTAGACCGAGTGATCAGGGTGAATCATTTTCGCGACTTGCCAGTATTTGAACGTGAGTATCTGACCGCAATTCACTCTAGTACTCTGCACGCAACATTAATGGTCTGGGCTGAACGAGAGTTTGTTGATTCCCCAGACCAACTGTCGGAATTGATCGTGAAGTTACTCGGACCTGGCATTGATAAATTTCTGAAAAATCTGGGATAAATGGAGTCCGGATAAATGGGGTCGGAGTAGAATGGCACTTACTTAAGCTCCAAATGATGTGAATATTGCTATCTCGATGATCGTAGCGGCAGGGAATGGGGGCTTCATCCGAACGCGGCCCGTTCTCAAGGAGCGAATCAGCTTGACGCCGAGAGCAGTGTTAGGAGCGGGCCGCGTTCGGACACGCAGG